>JAAAOI010000139.1 GCA_009908945.1 Bacteroidota bacterium | reverse complement strand
GGACGCCCACACGCCCAAACGCCCACACCCAACTACCCCACCCGCGCATAGCCCAGGCTGCGCTGGCTGTAGTACCGGTCGTAGTACGCGCGGAGATCGGCGTGAGCCTCATCGCGGAGGTGCGGATCGCGGCGGAGGAGGTCCTGCGCGGCCTCGCGGGCTTGCACGAGGATGTCCTGGTCCCGCGTGATGTCAGCGATCTTCAGGTCGGGCAGGCCGCTTTGCCGCGTGCCGAAGAAGTCGCCCGCGCCGCGCAGCTTCAGGTCCACCTCGCTGATCTCGAAACCGTCAGTGGTGCGCACCATCGCGTTGAGGCGCTCTTTGGCCTCGGCCGTGCGCTTATAGTCCGCCATCAGGATGCAGTAGCTCTGATGCTCGTCCCGACCTACGCGCCCCCGGAGCTGATGCAGCTGACTGAGTCCAAACCGCTCGGCGTGTTCGATAATCATGAGGCTGGCGTTGGGCACGTCCACGCCCACCTCAATCACCGTGGTGGAGACGAGGATGTCCGTTTCGCCGCGTTTGAAGCGGTCCATGGCTTCCTCCTTCTCATACGAGAACAGCTGCCCGTGAAGAAGGTCGACGGTGTACGGCCGGAAGCGCGCCTGCAGGGTTTCAAAGCCCGTGGTGGCGTCCTTGAGGTCCATCTTCTCGCTTTCCTCCACGAGCGGATACACCACGTAGGCCTGCCGGCCCTCGCGCAGCTGCGTCCGCAGAAAGTCGTACACCTCGTCGCGTTGTTTTTCGCCGCGGAGGACCGTCTGCACCGGCTTCCGCCCCGGCGGCATCTCGTCGATGATGGACACGTCGAGGTCGCCGTAGAGCGTCATGGCCAGGGAGCGGGGGATGGGCGTGGCCGTCATCAGCAGCATGTGGGGCGCGTTGGCCTTCTCGAAGAGCTCCGCCCGCTGCATCACGCCAAACCGGTGCTGCTCATCCACGATGGCCATGCCGAGGTTGGCAAAGTCCACCTTCTCCTGGATGACGGCGTGCGTGCCCACCACCACGTCCACTTCGCCAGAGGCAATCTCACTGAGGATCTCCTCCCGCAGCAGCTTGCGTTGCCCACCGACCAAGAGGCGCACGTTGAGGTCGAGCGGTTCCAGGTACTCCGTGAGGCTCGTGAGGTGCTGCTCGGCCAGGATCTCGGTGGGGGCCATGAAGGCGCCCTGATAGCCGTGGTCGATGGCGTGGAGCAGCGCCAGCACCGCCACCACCGTCTTGCCGCTGCCCACGTCGCCCTGAATGAGCCGGTTCATCTGGAGGCCGCTGCCGGTGTCGTCCATCACATGGCCGACGGCCCGCTGTTGCGCCCCGGTGAGGGTGAAGGGCAGCACCTCGTCCAGAAAGCCCTGCACGAGCGGCCCCTTCGTGTTGAACACGGCCTCCGTGGGAATGGCCTGGCGCGTTTGCTTGGTGAGGGCGAGCAGGAGCTGGATGAAGAACAGCTCCTCGAACTTGAGGCGCTGGCGAGCGGCCCGGAGCTCGTCCTGGCTTTTGGGGAAGTGTGCCGCGCGGAGGGCGATGTGCCCGGGCATCAGGTCGTACTGCTCCTGCATCCACGCGGGCAGGATGTCGGGGATGCGCAGGCCGTGCTCTTTGAAGAGGCGGTAGACGAGCCGGCGAAACGTGCGGCTGGTGAGGCCTACCTTTTCGAGGGCGCTGCCGCCGGGGTAGAGCGCGATGATACGCCCGGTATCCAGCGAGGGGCTGTTTTCGTCGAGCTTGTCGAAGTCGGGATGCGTCATGGAAAAGGTGCGGCCGTACTGCTGCACCTTGCCGTGGAAGGCCACCTGGTCGCCGGTGCTGAAGACCCGCTTGATCCACCCGATGCGGTTGAACCAGACGGCCTTCATGCGGCCGCCGCTGTCGTCTTCCACGATCACCTCGAGGCGCTTGCTGCGCCGCCCGGGCACGACGCCCAGCGTGCGGACGGTGCCCACCACGGTAACAGGCGTGGTGCCCTCTTCGAGGGCGCGGATGCGCGTGGTGGTGCTGCGGTCGAGGTAGCGGCGGGGGTAGTAGTGGAGCAGGTCGCGAAAGGTGTGGAGCCCGGCGGCGTCCGCCAGCACGTCCCCCCGCCGCGGCCCGACGCCCTTCAGGTACTGCAGCTCTTCCTCGAATACGCTATGGTCGGGCATGGGTACGGCGCGTTGCGAAACGGTCGATGGGCCCTATACCGCCTGTCGTTTGGGGAGGTTCGACGGGAGCATGGCACCACGCATCCTCACCATGTCATCCGTCCCCACACGCCATCCTTTCCCCGTGCGTCATCCTGAGCAAGCGCCAGCGAGCGAAGGATCTCCCACGTGCAGGTGTGCCGCCCCGTGCAGGCAAAGTGCTCAGGTGTTGGTATGGGGATCCTTCGCCTGCGGGCTCAGGATGACGGTGAGGGGAGTATGCCGCTCGGTGCAGGCGCAGTGCTGGGCCTTGGGCATGGGAGATCCCTCGATCAGAGTCGAGGGCAGGCTCTTCGCCCGGGGGGCTCAGGATGACGTTGGGGGAGAGGATGGCGCCAGACCTACCCCATCGCGTCATCCTGAGCAAGCGTCAGCGAGCGAAGGATCTCCCACGTGCAGGTGTGCCGCCCCGTGCAGGCAAAGTGCTGGACGTAGGCATGGGGGATTCTTCGCCCGGGGGGCTCAGGATGACGTTGGGGGAGAGGATGGCGATAGCCCTCTGCGCCCTGCTATGCCGCGTCGCCCGTATCCGCCCATGGCGTTAGGGTACGCAGATCCGGGTTGGTAGAGCGGATGAGCGCCAGCTTCCGATCGCGCCGCCACCCCTTGATTTCCTTCTCCCGCGCAATCGCCAGCAGCGGCTCGCCGAAGGTCTCGTAGTACACGACGTCGCGGACGCGGTAGCGTGCGGTGAAGGCCTTGCCCCGGCCGTCCCGGTGCTGGGCCACGCGCCGTTCCAAGTCGTTGGTGATACCGGTGTACAAGACGGTCCGGTACCGATTCGTCAGGATGTAGACGTAGAAGCGTTTTTCCCGCATGATGTGGTCTGAGATGACTTCAGGGTATGCGTACAGACCCATCGTGGAAGGAGGCATAACGTAGGCGCGTGCTTTAGCGCCAGACCTACCGCACTACGTCATCCGCCCCCACGCGTCATCCTGAGCTTGCGAAGGATCTCCCATGCATCGGTAGGCCGCTCCGTGAAGGCGAAGTGCTGGACGTAGACATGGGGGATCCTTCGCCCAGGGGGCTCAGGATGACGGTGGGGGGAGAGTGCCGCTCCGTGAAGGCGAAGTGCCGGGCGTGACATGGGGGATTCTTCGCCGGGGGGCTCAGAATGACGGTGGCGTGGAGGAATGGCGCCATGCCTATCCCTGTGCGTCATCCTGAGGGAGCGTCAGCGAGTGAAGGATCTCCCATGCATCGGTAGGCCGCTCCGTGAAGGCGAAGTGCCGGGCGTGACATGGGGGATCCTTCGCCCAGG
>JAAAOI010000002.1 GCA_009908945.1 Bacteroidota bacterium | reverse complement strand
ACCATATCCACCAAGGTTTCGGGACGGCTTCGGCGCAGCAGCGCCGGGCTTCACAGACACCCGGACGGTTCGATTTTACATTTTGCCTATCATGTCGCGGCAGAGGAAGGGTTTTTAACCGTTGAGCGATTCTCGTCCAATGGCAACTTGGCAGGGGTCTATCAACTATTCAGTGATCTACCCGCTTCAACTAATCCGCAGATTCAGGTTGAGGCTATCGACGAAGAAGGCAACCTCTACACGATCGACCGCACAGGAGAAGCGCCTGTGATCCGCGTGCTATCTGTTTCATTACCGGAATGAGGGAAGGAGAGAAGAAAACCGGCGGGAGGAGTCGCTACGCCAGGACCTGCTCGCGCCTCCGATACCCGTCAAAACGGTACCAGCCCGATGAAACGGTTAACGTCGATCAATGCGATGCTCTTTGCGGCGGTAATAAGGCTGTAGAATAGATAGCTTCTGGTAAGAGTACTCCTGGATCCCTTCCTCCCATTGTTATGTGGCGGTTTCTTCAGTACTCAGCGGCAGGCCTCTACGTAGCTGTAGGTCTTTTTCTCTTTCCATCTTGCACGTGGGAGCAAGAGGCCTCTTCATCTTCAGGTCCTGATACCCCACCAGATATCGGGGTGCACGTGGAAGAACACGTTGTGCTGGGTCTCACAGCCAACGACGTGTTGGCAAGGCCTGTCGACGTAGCAATGGATAGCGAAGGGCTGATCTACGTGCTTGACCGAGACGTACCCGCCATTCGCGTGTTTACGGGAAATGGCGCGCCCGTTACCACCATCGGTACGCGCGGGGAGGGGCCAGGAGAATTCTCCCGCCCGCATGCCCTACTCGATGAGCAGGACAGGATCTTAGTCGCAGACCGCGGGGCCTTTCGTATCCACGGGCTGAATGTAGCTGGTGAGGTGACCAACACGTGGAGTACAGCCAATGCCGGAGCTCTGTGGGTTATGCCCTCGGATTTTCAGCCAACTTCCAATGAGCACTTTTTGGTGTTGGGAACGCCGTTTGTGTTTCCAGATGATGATCGCCCATCGGAATTGCTATACTTCATCTCGCTCAGCAGTGACTCGCTTCATGTGCACGATCGCCTGCTATCTGAATCCATAGTGCTTGGTGAAAGTAGCGCAGGGTTCGATCCTGTAATTGGCACCGACGGGTCTTTCTTGCAGACATCGACCAAGTACGTACTCTATTCACCGTTCCTGTATGATGGCGAGCTGTTCGTCATGCAACAGAATGCGCAAGGCGACTGGCAACGTGCTGAGCCGTGGAACGGCTACGTAGAAACCGAGCGCGCCTACGAAGCACTCGATCCCACAACCGTTGAAACCAGTGCGGACTTTCCTTCGACCTGGAGTTCGAGTCGACGGGAAGACGGAGAGTTCGTTGACCGGGCAGGCAGGGCGCACAACACAAGCCATGGACTCCACGAGCTACCAGATGGCACAATTGCCCACTTCACGCAGATCCGTGTAGACGACCATCGGACACTCGGCGTAGAGTTATTCAGCAAAGAAGGCAACTTCGAGGGATATGCGCCGCTACCGGAGCTGGCGTCCGAGACCTTGTTTGGACTGAGCGTTCAGCAACTCGGAAACTCGCAGCGCTTTTCGATTACGACGACCAAAGACGATGGCACGCCTATTGTCCGCGTGGTGTCCATAGATTTCGAGGATTAGCCTCACTTCCCGGTAGAGCATAACTGCTACAACGGGCTGCAGGAATAGTCCAGCGTGCTTGAAGAGCCTATGTACGGCGCCGGTCACTGCTTACTGAGTGACGTTCTGTTGCCTACGCAAGGTCACCAGTCTCCTGAGCAGTCATCTTACTGCCAGATAAATCTTACTGCCAGATAAGGTGTCGAGACCAAAGGCAACGAGGACTTCCTGGAGCATGTGAACCAGGAGCAGCCCCTACCGGAAGTCCTGCAGCTCGCCCGGATCGCGTGTGGTGTGGATCACCTCGCCGCAGCGGCGGCACCGCCACGTGACCTGCTTAGGCGTTCCTGAGATGCCCAAGATGAGCGCTACCCACGCCCAGAAGCCGTACGACGCCTCCGCGCTTACCCTGTGGTGCGATGCACCATAACCGCAGGAGCAGGTGAGGGGAGCGGGACGATCGGGCATGCGAGCGGTGAGGGCGGCGGAAAAAGCACGCAGGGCCGTCCTAAACGGGTCCGTTTCCGGAGCGGTTTCGAGGGCGCCTCGTCCGGTAGCTACCTACCAGAGCCCGATGAGCTCAAGCGCCATAAAGCCGGCCAGCACAAGGATGAGCACCGTAAAGCCGATCAGCAACCAGCGGTCCCACTGCTTCTTTGGATGCGAGGTGGGGCGCTGGGCGCGCGAAGGAGAGTCGGTCATGGCAATGGATAACGTAGCAAGAAGAGCATAACGTGGGCCAGCGGTAAGTCAGGCGGGTTCGGCATCTGTTACGGTTGCAGACGCAGCGGACGTGGCGCCATCGTCCGAGGCCTGGGTCGCCACCTCCGCTGTTTCCACCTCCGCCAGGCGGGCGCGGTGCGCTTCGTATGAGTCGTCGGAGCCGCCTGCGGCGTGGCGCACGTGGGCCCGCTGCCGGGGCATCACCATATCGACGCGCTCCACGGTGCCCATCCAGAGGCGGAGGTCTCGGCCGGTGCTCCGGCGCAGCTCCGGCGGCAGCGTGATGGTGGCGGTAAAGCCGGGCGGCACCACGGCGTCGATGGGATGCTGCCAGTCGTCGCCGCGGGTCAGGCGCTGCAGGTAAAACATGCGCGAGCCGCCGTTCACCAGGCGGAGCCTGCTGTCGAAGATGCTGATCTCCTGGTTGGGGAGCCGGGGGTCGCCCACGCGGTAAGGCTCCAGCGCCAGGGCCTCCGCCCGGTAGGTGTTCGCGTACGCATCCAGGATCTCGATAAAATCGCTCGTGTAGTCCTTCAGCCAGCCGCAGTAGCTGCGCCGTGCGCCTTCCGGCCCCACGACCTGCACCACGACCTGCGAAAAGAGGTGCTGCTCCAGCAGCGGATCGAACGCGTTGCCCGTGTGCTGAATCACCTCGGACGAAAGCGACTCCACCTGCTTGTCGTGCCGCCCGATGAGCGCCCCGGCGGGAGCTTTCGCCTTCGCCACGCCCACGATCATGCCCACCGACTGCAGGAGGGCGTCGCGCACCATGCCCATCCAGTTGCGGATCCAGCGCCACAGGCGGCGGAGCAGTCCCGGGTGGCGCGTTTGTTCGATGAGCGCCTCCCGCCGCGCCCGGTCGTCGGCCGAGAGGCCCTCGGGGCAGCGATACACCGCATGCAGGTCGGCATACTGCTCCTTGTAGAAGATGACCGACCGCTCCAAGTGCCCCTCCGCCGCTACGACGGGCGCCGGGTAGGTGAGCTCCATGCCGGTGGGATGCAGGCGCAGCGCGCCCCACGTCATCTCCTGGTTGTGCGTCGCCAGCGTGATGGGAAAGCGGTCGAACGCCTTCAGGCAGCGGTCGCGGCGGCGCGTGCGGATGAGCGCCAGCACGGTCGCCACCATTAGGATGACCAGGATAGTGAGCAGCGTTGAGGAATCCACGGGCCAGAGGTGTGATCGATGAGGAGCGTGAAAGGAGGCGATTAGTCGACCGATAGTACGCCGTGGGCGCGTAGAATCTCCACCGTCTCGGCGAGGGGGAGGGCCTCGGCGGTACCGCGGTGGCCCTGCACGGTGGTGGCGCGAAAGAGCGAGTTGAGAATGGCCTCCTCCGTAGCCTCCGCCACGGCCTGAAAGAGCGGGGAGAGGGCGCCATCCGGCAGGCGCTCAGGGGGCGGCGCGGGGGCCCGGCCTGTAGGGCGCTCCGTGGAGAAGGCAATGACGTAGTCGCCCGAGCCGTGCGTCATAGAGGCGCCGGTGCGGGCCAGGCCGGTGATGGCGCGGCGCGCCAGACGGTTAAGCTGCCGGGCATCGAGCGGCGCGTCCGTGGCCACCACAATCATAATGCTGCCGTCGCCGTCCTGCCCCAGCGCGTCCTGAAACGCATACCGGCCGAGTGCCTGCCCGACGGGCGCGCCGCCGATGGTAAGCACGCCGCCGTAGTTGCTCTGCACCAGCACGCCCACGGTGTGGCCCCCCATGCGCGCCGGCAGCGCCCGCGAGCTGGTGCCGATGCCGCCCTTCCACCCGAAGGCGCGGGTGCCCGTGCCGGCCCCCACGCTGCCCTCCGCTACCGGTCCCTCCGAGGCGGTGCGGAGCGCCTCCCGCACGTGCGCCGCGGTCACCGGGCGGCTCCGGATGTCGTTCAGAAAGCCGTCGTTCGTCTCGCCTACCACCGGGTTGATCGAGCGGACGCCCTGCATGTCGTCGCGGGCGAGCAGCGTATCGGCAAGGGCCGCTGCCGCATCCCACACGCAGAGGGTGCAGGTGAGGAGCACGGGCGTCTCCAGCGCGCCCAGCTCCTGCACCTGGCTCTGGCCGATGAGCTTTCCAAACCCGTTCGCCACGTGAATAGCCGCCGGCACGCGCGCCCGAAAGACGTTGTCGCCGTGGGGCAGCACGGCCGTCACCCCGGTGCGGATGGAATCGCCCGCGGTGACGGTGGCATGGCCTACGCGCACGCCGCCAACGTCCGTGATGGCATTGAGCGGGCCGGGCGGTAGCACACCAATCTCAATGCCCAGGTCGCGGGCCCGGGGGCGGTCGTCATCATCAGGCAACACAGGAGCCATCGTCGTTAGCAATAGAAGCAGTAGTACGTAGGGCACAGGAAGACGGGATCGAGGATAAAGAGCAGAACCGTGTAGTGGCGCAGACAGTAGGGAGAAGCTGTCTGCTTATCGCAAAGAAAGAAAAACGCAACCATAGGTCCACTTTGCCCGTTGAGCGCGCCGGGACTCCTTTGTTTGTTGAACTACGTAATAAACGCGTTATTCAGTCCGGCGGCGCCGCAAAGTGGAATCCCAATGGCGCACCGTACCTTTTAAGATCTTCTGATTGATGGCACGTAGCACATGCTACCGCCGCAGGCAGCCGGATCGGTTGCCTTCTCCCACCCATTGCTGGCAAGGCCTTTTGCAACCATTGGTGAGTAACGACACGCACAGCGCGGGCTCTGACGCGGCGTCCCAACCGGCGGCGCGCGATCGAAAAGCCGAGCACCTGAATCTGTCGATGCAAGAGCAGATGCAAGCGCCGCAGCGGTATTTTGCGGCCTACGATCTGGCGTACCGTGCCCTGCCAGAGCTTGACATGGATGCGGTGGATCCCTCCACCACCTTCCTGGGCAAACCTCTCAAGGCGCCCCTGCTTATCTCGTGCATGACGGGCGGCACCGGCAAAGCCGGCCCCGTCAACCGCACCTTGGCGCGGGCCGCTGAAGCGGCGGGCATTGCCATCGGGGTCGGATCGCAGCGCAAAGCCCTGGAAGATCCCTCGCAGGCCGACACGTTTCGCATCCGTGCGGAAGCGCCCACCGTGCCCGTGCTGGCCAACCTTGGAGCGGTGCAACTCAACTATGGCTACGGCCTGGCCGCCTGTGAGGCAGCGGTCGAGATGATCGACGCCGACGCCCTCGTGCTGCACCTCAACCCCTTGCAAGAGGCCATCCAGCCGGAAGGCGACCGCAACTTTGCCAACCTGCTGCCTAAGATTGGCGCCATCGCGCGTGACCTGAGCGTGCCCGTTATAGTGAAGGAAGTGGGCTGTGGCATCTCGGGCGCGATGGCGCGCGCGCTGCTTGCCGAAGGGGTTCACATGATTGATGTCGCTGGACAGGGCGGCACCAGTTGGGCACGCATCGAAGCGCATCGTGCCCGCGACTATGCCCTCGGCGATGTATTTGCGGACTGGGGCGTCCCGACGCCTGTGGCCATTCAGCAAGTCCAGGCCCTCCCCGGCGCCACCGTCATTGGCAGCGGCGGCGTCCGCAGCGGGCTGGACGTCGCCAAAGCCATTGCCCTCGGCGCCGATCTTGTAGGCATGGCCTCCCCCTTTATTCACGCGGCGATGGAATCTGAAGCCGCGGTGAAAGACACCATTGCACGCACCGTTCGTGAACTCACCATTGCGATGTTCTGTACCGGTGCCCGGTCGATTGCCGACCTCCAACACGTTTCTGTTTATGATCGAACGCGGTGACAAGCGCCCTATGAACACGAATACGCACAGGGCCCCCAACCCACGCACTCCCCTCTCAAAGGGCTCCGGCAACGGCCCCTCGGAGACGGCCCGGCCCCCACGGGCCGATGCTGCAGCCGAGCGCCGTACCGAGCTCGTGCGGGCGCTTGCACGCGGCGACCTCAGCCTGCACAAGCTGCCGTCTGACCTCTCCGCACGCGATGCGGCGGACATCCGGCGCCGTGCCCTGGAGCATCACGCGGGCACGGAGGCCAAAAGCCTGGAGCAGTACACGTTCGATGCGGAAGTCGTCTCGGATAGCAACTGCGAAAACCTGATTGGCGGGGTACAGGTGCCGGTGGGGGCGGTGGGGCCGATGAGCATCAACGGCGATTACGTAGACGGCGAGTCGGTGTACGTGCCGCTGGCTACCACTGAAGGGGCCCTCGTGGCCAGCGTCAACCGGGGCTGTGCTGCGGTCCGCGCCGCCGGTGGCGCAGTGGTTCATGTGGAAGACGTCGGTATGACGCGCGCACCCGTCTTCCGCACCTCGGGCATCCGCGAGACGAACGCGTTTCTGGAGTGGCTTGAAGAAAACGAGGACGAAATCCGCGAGCGCGTAGAGGCCACAAGCCGCTACCTGCGCCTGCTGGACCTCAAGCCCTTCGTGATGGGCACGACGGTCTTCATCCGCTTCCGCTGCCATACCGGCGACGCGATGGGGATGAACATGGTGACGTTGGCCTGTAACCGGGTCATCAAGGACTTCATCGTGCCGGAGACGGATATCGAGTTCGTCTCGCTCTCAGGCAACTACTGCGTCGACAAGAAGCCGTCTGCCATTAACGCGCAGGAAGGCCGTGGCAAGCGCATCTTTGCCGAAGTGCAGCTCAGCCGACAGGTGGTAGAAGACATCCTGAAGACCACGGCCGCTGATATCGCTGAAGTGCAGTACCGCAAGAACCTGCTGGGGTCGGCAGCAGCCGGGTCCATGGGGCTGAATGCCCACTATGCCAACATGGTCGCCGCCTTTTTCCTCGCCACGGGGCAAGACATCGCCCAGGTGGTAGAAGGCGCGATCGGTGTGACGTGCATCGAGCCACAGGCCGATGGCGGCGTCTACATGTCGATCTTCATGCCCGATGTACCCCTTGGCGCTGTGGGCGGCGGCACGTCGCTGCGCACGCAGGGCGAGGCGCTGGCTCTGATGAACGTGGTGCCCGACCCGGAGCATCCGGGCCGGGCCGTGATGCGCCTCGCCGAGATCCTCGGCGCGACGGTGCTCGCGGGCGAGCTGTCCCTCATGGCTGCGCTAAGTTCGCATCACCTGGCACGCGCGCATCACCAACTGGGGCGGGCCACCCTGCCGGTACAGAACGGCCGCAGCCACTCGTCCGAGTAAACCTCGACCACCACCGGGAGGGGCGCCGGCATGGACGCTGCCACAGACGATGCCACGGATGCTACCGGGAACGCCGTCACCGTACGGGCACCGGGGAAGCTCATCCTGATGGGGGAGCACGCAGTGGTGTACGAGCGCCCGGCGCTCGTCACAGCCCTGGGCCTGTGGCTGGATGCCACCATCCGCCCCCACGCGGCAGAAGGCGTACACCTGAACCTTCACGCCCTGGATCATCAAGAAACGACGTCTTGGGCTGCAGTGCGCGCGTACAGCGAGGCCGTTCGGGAGCGGTGGGAGGCCTATGCCGCGAACCCGACAGCCGTAGCCTATGCCCGCATGCGTGGCGAAGACCCGGCCCATCTTGTAAAGGTGGCCCTTGGCGAAGCGGCGCGCCATCTCTCGGATACCATGCCTGTACAGGTGTCTGTGCGGTCCGAGCAGCCCATTGGCGCTGGATTTGGCAGCTCGGCCGCCGTGGGCGTTGCCGTGGCCCAAGCCTGCTTCGCCGCCCACCACACCAGGCTCAGCGACGAGACGCTGTACGACGTCGCATTGGCTATTGAGCGGCGACAACACGGCCTCCCCTCGGGGGTTGACCCGGCCACCGTGCTGCGCGGCGGGGTGGTGTGGGCCGAACGCAATGGCGACGGCCTGGCCTGGCACCCCGTGGAGACCAACCGCGAGGCGCTGGCCCCCTTCCGCATCTTCGACACCGGCACCCCCCGCGAGGCCACGGGCACCGTAGTAGATGCGGTGCGCCACCGCCGGGCCGAGGCGCCCGCGGCCTTCGAGGCCCTCCTCGACCGCATGGACGACCGCACGCGTGCCCTCCGCCGGGCGCTCGCCACACCCGACGCCCCCCCCAACCCCGACACCGTCCGGTATCTCATCCATGACTTTGAGGCGTCCCTCGAAGCCATGGGGGTCGTGCCCGCGCCAGTGCAGGCCCTCATCCGGGCGATTGAGAACAAAGGAGGGGCGGCTAAGATTTCAGGGGCTGGCGCGCTCACCGGCTCCAGCGCGGGGTCGCTCCTGGTGTATCACCCCGACCCCCACGCCGCTCTGTGGGACGTGCTCCACGATCTTCCCGAAATAAACGTGCCGCTCGGTGTTGCCGGTGCGCACGAACGCCCCCTGCATGACGAAAGCTACCGTTGAAGCACCCTCCAACATTGCCTTTCTAAAGTACTGGGGGGTGGCAGATTTGGAGCAGGCCATCCCACGCGGTCCGTCTCTCTCCATGACGCTCCATCGCTGCGCCACCCGCACCACGGCGGTGTTTGAGGAGGGCGCCACGGGAGCGGACGAAGTGCTGCTGGCCGACACCACGGCGACCAACGACGCCCCCGAGCTATCGCCAGCTCCGGAGGCCTTCGCCGCGCCTGTGCGTCAACACCTGAGCCGCTTACGGAAGGTTGCCGGCCGAACGGGGACGTTTACCATCGCTACACGCAACAGCTTCCCCAGTGCTGCTGGGCTGGCCTCGTCGGCCTCTGGCTTCGCAGCCCTCACACTGGCTGCCCTGCAGGCGCTGGAGCATCCCGTATCGCCGGCAGAGGCCTCGGTGTTGGCGCGGCGCAGTGGGTCGGGCTCTGCCGCGCGCTCGGTGATGGGGGGCTATGTGGCCTGGCCGGAAGGGCCAGACCACGCTGCCGCCCAGGTGGCGCTGCCGGACCACTGGGACCTGCGGGACGTGATTGCGCTGGTGGAGACTACGCCGAAGAAGGTCTCCTCGCGCGATGGCCACCGCCGCGCGCCAACCAGCCCGTTTTTCGAGCAGCGCATAGCCCACCTGCCCGCACGCCTGGAGGCGATGGAGGGTGCCCTCCAGAACCGCGACTTCGCTCACCTGGGCACCCTGATAGAGCGCGACAGCACAGAGCTGCATCTGATCACTATGTCGTCGGTGCCGCCGATCTTTTACTGGGCACCGGCTACACTGGCCGTGCTGGAGGCGGTCCGGGCGGTGCGTGCCGACGGCGTACCGGCCTATGCCACGCTGGACGCCGGGGCCAATGTGCACGTGATCTGCGAACCGGCGCAGGAGGACACCGTGGCCGCGCGCCTGGCGGCCGTCGATGGCGTGCATCGCGTGCTCCGCGACGGGGTGGGCGTCGGGCCCCGTACGGATGTACCCGCGCTGTTGTAGCGTGCCCTCTCACCTTACCGCTTGCCACCTCCGCGCATGGCTGCTCTTACCTTCATCAAATGGGGCGGAAGCCTCATCACCGACAAAGCGACGCCGTACACCGTGCGTACAGACGTGCTGGAGCGGCTGGCCGATGAACTGGCGCGGTACTGGCCGGCGCGCGATGGGAAGCTCGTGCTGGGCCACGGCAGCGGGTCGTTTGGGCATGCGGCCGCACGGGCATCCGGGTTCGCCGCTGCAGGCAATGGCCCGCCGTCTGCCGAAGCCTTCAGTGCTGTTCACCATGCGGCGGCTCGGCTTCACCACACCGTAATGGCAGCGCTCCGGGCCGCAGGGCTACCCGCCGTGTCCTTCGTACCCTCCAGTAGCCTCGTGGCCACGGATGGAACCCCCACCCCTATCCCCACCGACGTCATAGACCACCTGCTCGCGCAGAACGCCTTGCCCGTCACGTACGGCGATGCGCTGGTGGACCGCACACGGGGCAGCAGCATTGCCTCCACCGAGACCCTCTTTCGCGCCCTGATCCCCGCCCTGCAGGCCGCGGGCCACCCTACGGTGCGCGCCCTCTGGTTTGGCGACACCGACGGCCTCTACGATGCGGCGGGCGCAACCATCCCTACCGTTGCAGCGGCCGAGGCCCCCGCCCTGCTGGACGCGATCGGAGCGCCGCGAGGCGTAGACGTAACCGGCGGGATGGCACACCGCCTACAAACGGCCGCTGCGCTTGCTGCCGAGGGCGTGCCCTCCGTGCTCGCCAGTGGCCGCCGCCCGGGTGCAATGTACCGCCTCTTGCGGGGTGATGCTGAAGACCCGGTAACCTGCGTAGTTGCTCGCTGATGGCTGCGCGGAGCTACGCGGCCAGCGCGGCTTGTCCGTTGGACGTTGATAGGGAAGAGGCTTCCCGGGCCTCGAGGAAGCGCAGCAGAGCGGTGTACGAGGCGTCTGAATCGTAGCATGGGTCAATCGGTGCGGGGCCCAGCGCTTCCAACGGGCGTATGATGCCGAGAGAGAGGCCGAGATCAACGTGGTACTCTTCAACCAAGTATGGCCGCTCCGGTCGCTGATCGACGACGAGGAAGCTCTCGTGGTCCGCCCGGTACACGCCGAAGGTGGCGTAGGGCGCGTCAATACGATACAGGGTGCCGTGGGTGCAGTCTTGCCAGGGAATAATGCGACGCGAAGAAGTCATGATAGCGGGGCACAGGGAGCAGAGGGCGGGGCGACGGCGCGGGGTTCCGTCTTGGGGTATATCTGAAAACACATACAGCAAGCGCTTTCAGGCGTGCCCTCCATGCACGCGGGCGTCACGGGTTTGTGGCACCTAACACCCAATTGGCGGGAATAGTGCAGGGCGGGGCAAGTCAATCCCCTACAAGGCTCTGATCCATGTGGATGAGACCGGGCGCTGTGCCGCAGAAAGCAAACGGTTACGTTCCGGGTCGATCCTCGCGCGGGATAGCCTGTAACACCTCCACGCAAGATTGAACGTACCGTCTGAAGCGCAAGCAGCGGTCCTTATAGTATTGAGTGAGCGCGAGAGAGCAGTAAAACTCCCGCTTTTAAGCGGGTGATACACGGACCCTCTCGCTGTGAACGAGCGTGTTTGCATACGAGCGAGTGAAAATTAATGCCACGATACCCGTGCATGTAAACATGAGGCAAAGCATGGCATATCGGTTTCGTCTCTACCCTACCGACGAGCAGCGCACCGCGCTGGCAAAGACCTTCGGTTGCGCTCGCTACGTCTATAATTGGGCGCTTGACCTTCGGACGCAGAGCTACTGCGAAGAGGGCAAAAGCGTAAGCTACACCGACACCTCGAAAGCGCTCACGAAGCTCAAGCGTGACGAAGACCACGAGTGGTTGAAAGAGCCGTCTTCGGTTGCCTTGCAACAGTCCCTCCGCAACCTTGAATCGGCGTTCCAAAACTTCTTTGATGGCAGAGCGGGCTATCCCAGCTTCAAGCGCAAGCACGGGAAGGAGACGGCCCGCTTGGCCTCGAACGCCTTCACGCTCTACGGCAAGAGCCTTTCGGCAGCGAAGGGGCCCGGCGCACTGAACGTCCGGTGGAGCCGCGATCTGCCCGATACGTGCAACGTCACGTCGGTCACGCTGACCAAAGATTCGGCAGGGCGCTACTTCGTCAGTCTCACCTGCACCGAAGAGAAGGATCCGCTCCCTGAAACGAGTAAAACCGTTGGAGTTGATCTTGGCATCACCGATGTCGCTGTGACCTCCGACGGCCACAAAAGCGGCAACCCAAAGCACCTTGAAAATGACCTGTATCGTCTCAAGAAGGCGCAGCGCCGCCTCTCTCGCAAGATGAAGGGCAGCGAGAACTGGAAGAAGCAGAAACGCCGCGTGGCGAACATCCACGCTCGCATCGCGGACAAACGAAACGACTTCCTTCACAAGCTCAGCCGTAAGCTGGTCGATGAGAACCAAACGATCTGCTTGGAGACGCTGAACGTCAAGGGGATGCAGCAGAACCGCAGCCTCGCCCACTCTATTAGCGGCACGGGCTGGTCTACGCTCGTTCGTCAGATCGAGTACAAGGCTGAGTGGGCTGGGCGCACCGTGGTCAAGATTGATCGCTGGTTCCCATCCACGAAGCGCTGCTCCGCATGCGGGCACGTCAGAAAGACGAAACCGCTGTCGGAGCGTCATTGGCGATGTGAAGAGTGTGGCGAAAGTCATGATCGAGACGTGAACGCTGCGAAAAACATTCGTACCGTCGGGCTGACGGGAGCGGCTGACGCCGCCAGTGACTCTGGAGGACACAGTAAGACGAGGGGAGCCTTCGTGCGGACTGCGCATGGTCCTGTGAACGAGTAAGTCTTTCGCGCAAGCAAGAATCCCCTGCCGTTAGGCGGGGAGAAGTCAACAGATGAATCAGATACGAGGCACAGGATGCAACTTGGAATGATTGGACTCGGCAAGATGGGCGCCAACATGACGCGGCGCCTGCTGCAGGGCGGCCACGCGGTCGTCGGCTTCGACCTCGACGCGGACACCGTCCGCGCGCTGCAGGACGAAGGCGCCGGCGGCGCGACCACACTAAAGGCGCTGGTCGACCAGTTGGAGCCGCCCCGCGTGCTCTGGATCATGGTGCCGGCCGGCGACCCCGTCGACCAGACCATCGACTCCCTCGTGCCGCTCGTGGAGGCCGGCGACATCCTCATCGACGGCGGCAACTCCAACTACAAGGACAGCGTGCGCCGCGGCAAGGAACTGAAGGCCGAGGGACTCCACTACGTCGACGTCGGCACCTCCGGCGGCGTCTGGGGCCTGGAGCAGGGCTACAGCATGATGGTCGGCGGCTCAGATGAGGCGGTCGGCGTCCTCCGCCCGGCCCTGGAGACGCTGGCGCCGGGCCCGGAGAAGGGCTGGGGCCACATGGGGCCGGTGGGCTCCGGCCACTTCGTAAAGATGGTGCACAACGGCATCGAATACGGCATCATGCAGGCCTACGCCGAAGGCTTTGATATCCTGCAGGCCAAGGAGGCGTTTGGGCTGGACGTGCATCAGGTGGCCGAGACGTGGCGGTTTGGGTCGGTGATCCGGTCGTGGCTGCTGGACCTGACGAGCCGGGCGCTGGCGGAGGATCAGGAGTTGCCGGGCGTAGCTCCGTGGGTCGACGACTCAGGCGAAGGGCGCTGGACGGTGCAGGAGGCGATCGACCTGGACGTGCCGGCGCCGGTGATCACGGACGCGCTCCTGGCGCGGCTGGACTCGCGGGTGGAGGCGTCGTACACGCACAAGCTGCTGGCGGCGATGCGCAACCAGTTTGGCGGCCACGCCATCAAGGACGCCGGGAGCTAACTCTGGCGCTGCGAGCGCCGTCCTCTTGGCCTGGCGCCCGGCGCCTATTGCCCGGCGCCTATTGCCCGTCGCCCTCCGCCCTTCGTCTTCGCATCGCGGGGCGATGCTGCGCTCAGGGGGACGGGTGCAAGGTGTCATCCTGGACCACCCCCCACCGCCCAAACGCCCCACCGCCCACACGCCCAAACGCCCAAACGCACCCCATGCCCACCATCGACCGCCACCTGTTCGTCATCTTCGGCGCTACCGGGGATCTCACCCGGCGTAAGCTCATCCCGGCCCTGTACCACGTGATGCAGCAGGACGAGGGCGCGTCCAACTGCTACATCCTGGGCGTGGCGCGCTCCGACTGGTCCGACGACCGCTTTCGGTCAGAGGCCCAGGAGGCGCTCCAGCAACACTTCGAGACGGACGCGCTCGACCAGTGGTGTGACGACCACCTGTTCTACCAATCGATTGGCCCTGAAAGCGATCGCTACGGCGATTTGAAGGACCGGATCCACACGTTGGAAGAAGCGCACGCCCTGCCCGGCAACCGCGTCTTTTACCTGTCCCTTCCGCCGCCCACGTACGGCCCGACCACGGAGGCGCTCGGGAAGGAAGGCCTGAACAACAGTGACGGCTGGACGCGCCTCGTCATCGAAAAGCCGTTTGGTCACGATCTGGACTCGGCCCAAGAGCTCAACGCTCTGGTGCATCAGCACTTCGACGAAGCGCAGGTCTACCGCATCGATCACTACCTCGGGAAGGAGACCGTGCAGAACCTGCTGGCTTTCCGGTTTGGGAATGCGCTCTTTGAGGCGGTGTGGAATCGCGACCGGATCGAGCAAGTGGAGATCACCGTGGCCGAATCGCTCGGCGTAGCGGGGCGTGCCGGATACTACGACGATGCCGGGCACCTACGCGATATGGTGCAAAACCACCTGACTCAGCTCTTTACGCTGGTTGCGATGGAACCCCCGGCTACGTTCGACGCCGATGCCATCCGCGATGAGAAGGTGAAGGTGCTGCGTGCCACGCGCCCCCTCGACCCTGCGCGTGCCCTGTTGGGGCAGTATACCGCGGGGACCCATGCCGGCGACGAGGTGCGCGGCTACCAAGAAGAAGAAGGCGTACCGGAGGGCTCGAGCACGGAGACATTCGCGCAGCTCCCTGTCTATATCGATAACTGGCGCTGGCAGGGCGTGCCGTTTATCCTGCGCTCGGGGAAGCGGCTGCCACAGAAGCTCACGCAGATTGCCGTGCGGTTTGAATGCGCGCCGGTGTCGCTGTTTGAAAACGCAGGTGCCGAAGCCCCATCGTGCAGCGTCAGCCAGAATGAACTCATCATCACCCTGCAGCCGAACGAGGGCTTTGATCTGCGGTTTGAAGTGAAGCAGCCTGGCGAGAGCATGCAACTGCAGACACAGAAGCTGAGCTTCCGCTACGAAGAGGCCTTTGGGCCTGTGCCGGACGCCTATGAGACGCTGATCCGCGACATCGTCCAGGGCGACCAAACGCTGTTTGTACGCTCGGATGAGGTGGAGGCCTCCTGGGCACTTTACGCCCCCTTGCTGGCGGCGGAGCGCACGCCAGCGCCGTACCCGGCAGGGGCGTGGGGCCCGAAGGCTGTAGCCGCCCCTTCGCCTACTTGATCTCCCACCTAACCGCTGCCCGCTATGTGCATCCGTGCCCTTCACGTGTTCACCGAGTACGAGGCCCTCAGCCATGGCGCGGCAGCGGCCATCGCCGATGCGATCATCGACAGTGTCCGCGCGCGCGGTTGCGCCTCGCTGGCGCTGGCGGGCGGCTCCACGCCCGAGCGGTGTTACGAGCTGCTGGCCACAGCGCACCGCACGGATGTGCCCTGGGGAAAGGTGCACTTCTTTTGGGGGGATGAGCGCATGGTGCCCCCGACCGACCCGGCCAGCAACACAGCCATGGCGCGCCGTACGCTACTTGCGCACCTGCCCGTGCCAGGGGCGAACGTGCACGCGGTAGACACGACCACGCACGATACCCCTGAGGCGGCAGCTACGGCGTACGCCGGTACGCTCACCGCTTTCTTCGATGGCCCGCCGGTGTTCGACCTCGTGCTGCTGGGGCTGGGGGCTGATGGGCACACCGCCTCGATTTTCCCAGAAGATGCGCCGCACGAGGCCCCCGGCGACCAGTGGGTAACGGGTGGCCTGGCCCCGCCGCGCCACACGCCCCAGGGGCGCGTGTCAATTACGCTGCCCGCTATCAACCGGGCGCGGCAGGTGTTCTTTCTGGTGAGCGGAGCTGAGAAAGCAGACGCCCTTGCCGCCGTCCGCGAGCAAACAGACCCGTCGCTTCCGGCTACGCATGTGGCCCCGCAGGAAGCACTCCACTGGTACGTGGATGCGGCTGCAGCTGGAGAGTGCGCCAGTTGAACACCCGGCGCGGAGAGGCCACCACCACGGCGGCCGCGCCTTTTCATCGTGCACATAAAAAGCCAGTGGCCTCCCAGCGACGAACGCTGCTGGGAACGGGGTAGCCTCGAGCGTAAGCAGGCCGTGCAGGCCTGCAAGATCGGTCGGGTTGGCCCGCCGAAGCCACCGACCGACGCGAGCGGGTCGGGCACCCCTGGCCAGCCGAAGAGCCCACAGCGAAACAGGTGAAACGGGTTCACGAACGAGAACGGCTCGCCAACAACAGGCCACCCGGGGTAGCGTCCGCCTGGTTAAACGCCAGATCCGGGCGGGCAATGACCGTGCGGCGGCCGGGCTTGCGGAATGGCACCCGCCGCGTGGTGGGCCACGAAGCTCACGCGGGCTGACGAGCGTCGCGCTCCACCTTAGCAATCGTGCGAATGGTGCGCGCGACGCTATCGGGCAGGACGGAGATGCTGTCGATGCCGGCTTCGACGAGGAAGGCGGCAAAGTCCGGGTGGTCGCTTGGGCCTTGCCCGCAGATGCCTACCGGAGTGGCCCGGCCCTGCGCGGGGTCATGCGCCGTTTCAATGAGCCGACGGATGCTCCGCGTGACGGCCGCATTGCGCTCGTCAAAGAGGTAGGCGAGGCGATCGGAGTCCCGGTCGACGCCGAGCGTAAGTTGTGTCAGGTCGTTCGAGCCGATAGAGAACCCATCGAACAGGTCGGAAAACTGGTCAGCCAGGACGATGTTGGATGGCACTTCGGCCATGACGTAGACCTCCAGGCCATCTTCACCCTGAGCCAGGCCCTGCTCGGCCATGAGGTCGAGCACCGCCCGCCCTTCGTCCGGCGTCCGGCAGAAGGGGATCATGGCGACGATATTGTCGAACCCCATGCGGTGTCGCGCCAAGCGAAGGGCGCGGCACTCCAGCGCAAACCCGTCGGCGTACGCGTCGCTGTAGTAGCGGGCCGCCCCACGCCAGCCCAGCATGGGGTTTTCCTCTTCGGGCTCAAAGGCCTGCCCGCCGATCAGGTTGGCATACTCGTTAGTTTTAAAGTCGCTCATTCGCACGATGACGGGATGCGGGTACTGCGCCGCCGCGATAGTGGCAATCCCGCGCGCAAGCGTCTCCACAAAATAATCGGGCTTCTCGTCGTAGGCAGCCGTCCGCTGCTCAATTGCTGCGCGCGCGGCGGGGTCGGTCACCTGGTCGAAACGGGTCAGCGCAAGCGGGTGCACCTCAATCACATTGTTGATGAGGTACTCCATGCGGGCCAGGCCGACGCCTTCCACCGGCAGGCGCCACCACTTCATGGCGATAGGTGGGCTGGCTACATTGATCATCACCCGCGTATTGATCTCCGGGAGGCTGCTCAGGTCTTGCTCGGCCACGTCGAAGGCCAGCGTGCCCTCGAAAACCTTCCCTTTGTCCCCGTCGGCACAAGAGACGGTCACGGCCTGCCCCGTCTCCAGCACAGCCGTGGCGTCCTCGGTCCCCACGAGGGCGGGTAGCCCCATTTCGCGACTGACGATGGCCGCGTGGGACGTTCGTCCGCCACGGTCAGTGACGATAGCGGAGGCGCGTTTCATGAGCGGGACCCAGTCGGGGTCCGTCAACTCGGTGACGAGCACGCCGCCGTCTACGAACGCATCGCGCTGCGACGGGTCGTCCAGGCGGCACACCGGCCCCGTCGCGATGGCATCGCCAATGGCTGCGCCTGTTGCCAACACCTCGCTGCTCTCCGTCAGTGTATACGTGCGGAGGGTGGCCGTCTGGCGCTGCGACTGGACGGTTTCCGGGCGTGCCTGCACGATGAAGATGTCGCCCGTCGCCCCGTCCCGGGCCCACTCCACATCTACGGCTTGCCCGTAGTGTGCCTCAATGGCCTTTCCCCACCGCGCCAGTTGCAGGATGTCCGCCTCCGAAAGCACGGGAGCGCGCGCTTCGGCCGCTGTGGTGGCGATCATCGTGGTGGAGCCGCCATCAGCGTACACGCACTTGCGGTCCTTGCGTGGAACGTGCCGGCCGATGATGGGGGTACGCTCCTCGCGATCAAGAAACGGCGTGTATACCCGGTACTCGTCAGGCGTAACCTCGCCGCTCACCACGCCTTCTCCCAACCCCCAGGCTGCATTGATCACCGTGACGTCCGGAAAGCCGGTCTCGGTGTCGAGGGTGAACATGACGCCTGCACTCGCCTGGTCAGCCCGTACCATTTTCTGGATGCCGACCGACAGGGCCACGGCCGTATGGTCGAAGCCTTTCTCGTCGCGGTAATAGATGGCGCGTTCGGTAAAGAGCGAGGCAAAGCACTTGCGTACGGCGCGGAGGACGTTATCGATGCCCGACACGTTGAGAAAGGTATCCTGCTGCCCGGCAAAGCTGGCTTCGGGGAGGTCTTCCGCTGTAGCAGAGCTACGGACGGCCACGTCGATGTCCTTCCGTTCGTACCGCGCACCAAGGGCATGGTACGCCTCTTCAAGCGTATGCACGAAGTCGGCCGGGAGGTCGGCGCCTGCGATGAGCGCCCGGATAGCGGCAGCGCGATCGGGCGGATCTTGCGCCTCATCCTGCAGGATATCGAGGATGCGCGACCGGAGCCCGGCGCCGTCCAACACGGCCCAGAACACATCGGCTGTGGTCGCAAACCCGTACGGCACCCGCACGCCGGCATCGGTGAGGCGGGTGGTGAGTTCTCCAAGGGACGCGTTCTTTCCACCCACGCGTGCAACATCATCTGCCGAGAGGGTATCAAACCAGCGAATCATAGCGGGATAAGGAGTAAGCCTGTGGTCGGAGGTGAGCCAAACGATACGCCCTGGCGTGCGGGCCCCAGGAACTGCCGGACGTTAGGCAGCCCCGGAAGCGGTCTTCCTTCTGAACCGTGCGCCCCGTGCTTCTTACCCTCTTGCACTACAGCATTCTGAAGGCAGGCAGCGGCAGGCGCGTTGAGGAAAAGGCCAACACAGTGGAAGCG
>JAAAOI010000232.1 GCA_009908945.1 Bacteroidota bacterium | reverse complement strand
GGGGGCCACGGCGACACCATGGTGCCGCTGCCCCGCTACACCACCATCGGCGGCATCCCCCTGCCGCAGCTTATGGACGCAGACACCATCGACGCCATTGTGGAGCGCACGAAGGGCGGCGGCGGCGAGATCGTCGGCCTCATGGGCACCTCGGCCTGGTACGCGCCCGGCGCAGCCGCTGCTGAGATGGCCGAAGCCATCATCAAAGACTCGGGCCGCGTGCTGCCCTGTGCCGCCTACGTGGACGGCGAGTACGGCCTGCATGACATGTTCATTGGCGTGCCCGTCCGCCTTGGCCGCAACGGCGTGGAGGAAATCATCGAGGTGGAGCTGAACGAGGAAGAGCAGGAGCTGATGACTACGTCTGCACAGCACGTGCGGGACAACCTCGACACGCTGGAGCGTATCCAGTCGGAAGCCTAAACGCCCTGCGTCGCAGGTCTACATCTGAAGCGACGAGCGCTGCTTCTCCATCGGGAGGGGCAGCGCTTTTTCGTGCCCGCCCGCAGCATCAGGCGGCTGCCGTGGGCGGTACCACCATTCACCGCCGCTCCAGCCGGTGGACGGCGCGGTTGATCTTGCGCAGCTCCGGGAGGAGGCGCTGCCGCTCCTGCCGCGTCGTGGCCCGGGCAATGAGCTCATGGCGCCGGCGCTTCAGCGCACGGAGGCGCGCCCGGGGCGAGGAGAAATCTGTCCATATCGTACGCTGCATCATGGCTCTGGCGCCTTAGGTTGAGTCCGAGAGGTCCAGGTAGGCGATGGTCGCGCCCCAGCTACCGCTGCTGCCGCTGGCGAGATGGTAGTCCTGCACGTACGCGGTCCGATCCAGCACGCTGTGCACGGTCCGCCGCAGCACGCCCTTCCCTTTGCCGTGGATGATGCGTACCCGGCCGATCCCTTCTTCGCGGCATGTCCGCAGGTACTCTTCCACCAGATCCGCGACTTCCTGCGGGCGGAAGTGATGCAGGTCCAGGATGCCGTTGATGGGGTATTCGACAGGGTCCACGATACGGTCAGCCGTAGCGAAAATACAAGCAGGAGCCGATTGTCGGCCTTTGGTATACCGGGCGCTTGGCGTGAGGATCACTGGGTAGTGGAGCGCTCCTCCGCAGCCCCCTCAAACACGAGGTAGTGCTGCTGCGGCAGCATGTCGCGGGTTTCGCGCCAGCGCAGGCCGGCGGCCTCGATCTCGCGGCGCAGCTGGGCTTCGGTCATCCGGTGCAGATCCGGCAGCGGTATGGTCTCGTCTTCACCCCGAAACTCCACGACCACCAGCTGCCCGCCGGGGCGGAGCGCCTGCCGTATCGCTTGCATCATCTCGCGCGGGTGGGAGAACTCCTGGTACGCATCCACGATAAGGGCCACGTCGATGCTGTCGGCAGGCAGGCGCGGATCGTCTGCGGCACCGTGGACGGGCGTCACCTGCGTGAGGCCGGCGGCGTTTGCGCGCGCCTGTAGCTGCTCCAGTAGCGGCTCCTGGACGTCGACGGCAAAGACCTGCCCCTCCGGCACCCGCTCGGCGATGCGCAGCGTGAAGTAGCCGGTGCCGGCGCCGATGTCCGCCACCACACTAACGGGCGTGAGGGGCAGCGCCTCCAGCACCAGCCGCGGCAGCTCCTGCACCTCCCGCGCTGGCCGGTCCAACCGCTCGGCGGCAGCGGTGTCCATCATCCGGGCGATTTCGCGCCCCATATATACCTTGCCCGTGCCGTGTGGACTCGGCACCTCCAGATAGGTGTATCCATCGGCATTGGGATCTGCCGCACGGTCACACCCCAGCACAGCCAGCAGCACCCCCAGCAGCAGACCGGTACGCCACAGGCTCACCCGTCTGCGGGCCACACAGGCCAACGGCAGCGCAGCGGCACCGACCAAAGCACGGAAAGGCGTCACGAGTCCAAGTTGAAGTGGTTTACCACAGCGTCATAGTCGGTGAGGTCAACGGTCGTTTGCCCGGCGACGCCGCCGTCCAGGATGACCGCCCGCATGTCCACGCCGCCACCGAAGAAGGCGTCGATCTCCTCCCATACGATGTCATCATCCGTGGAGGCTTCAAGGAAGACCTCCAGGAGTGCATCATCGAAGGCGTAGCCGAGCGTGACCGTGTAGTCCACCACCGGCTCTTCGGGCGACTCCAATCCGATGGTGAACGGCAGAGCCGTCCACGTGCCTTGATCGAAGAAGTACACGATCACGACACCGTTGTCGGTCACGGCGGGTGTGATCTCAGGCATATCGAACGCGGCAGACGCCACCGCCCCGGCGCGGGCGTCGATGTCGAGGTCGAAGATAAAGGGGATGCTGATCGCAAACGTCCCGTCCAGCCCGTCGCGTCCATCCCGCCCCGGCGGGCCTTCGACGCCAACGCAAGCGGTGAGGAGCAGGAGCAGGGCAAACAACGGAGCAAGGCGCAGAGCGGTTGACATGGGCAGCAGCGGGTCAGGTGAGCAGGGCCGGCCGATGCTGCGGTAGCACCGGTACCCCATGCCCTCTCAAACAAAGGGCCGCAACCCTCATGGTGCGCCTATCGCCACGTGAAGCCGAAACGTAGCCCGCACAGGCGCCCCGGGTGTACGGTGTAGTGGACGCCGGTGCATACTTCTGCAGGAGGATGAGGCTGCCATTGGACCGCTTCATGCGGCTTCACGCGTTCATGCGGCTTCACGAGGCGCTGCCCCGGGGTGGATCCGGCTGGGTGCGCAGGGGCAGCCCCACTGTACGTGGCGTCGGGAGGCGCCTCAGTCGCGAAAAATATCGATCTGCACCGACCCGTCGGCATTGATGACGCCACGGTACATGCCCGGTGTGTTGAAGGGCATAGCCACGCGGCCCTGCGGGTCCATGGCGATGAGCCCACCGGTCGCACCCATTTCGGTAAGCGTGCCGTGGATGACCGCGTTGGCCGCCTCGGCCAGCGAAAGCCCGGTGTAGCGCACCATGGCACAGACATCGTAGGCAATGGCCGCACGGATAAAGTACTCGCCATGGCCCGTAGAGGAAACTGCGCACGAGCGGTTATCGGCGTAGGTCCCGGCCCCGATGATGGGCGAATCGCCGATGCGGCCAAACTTTTTGTTGGTCATGCCCCCCGTAGAAGTAGCTGCCGCGAGGGTGCCGTTGGCGTCCAGCGCCACGGCGCCCACGGTGCCAAGATAGGCTGGAGACGTGTCGGCGTCGGTCGTGCTGGCATCGCTCTGTGCATTGCGGAGGGCTTCCAGGCGGCGCTCGGTGTGGAAGTAGGTGTTGTCGCGAAACTCCAGGTCGTAGGCTTCGGCAAAGGCCTCCGCCCCTTCCCGGGCCAGCATCACGTGGGGCGACTCGTCCATCACGAGGCGCGCCAGCCGGATGGGGTTCTTCGTCCGCATCACGCCTGCTACCGCACCGGCGTTGCGCCTCGCGCCCTCCATGATGGAGGCATCCATCTCGACCGTCTCCTCCGCCGTAAAGACGGACCCATGCCCGGCGTTAAAGAGCGGGGAATCCTCCATGGGGACGATGGCGGCAATCACGGCGTCCGTAGCGCTGCCGCCGTTGCGCAGCACCTCGTACCCAGCCCGCAACGCCTCTTCCAGCGCGGCCCGGTACGCTGCTTCCTGCGCATCTGTCATGTTTTCGGGACGGATGGTGCCAGCCCCCCCATGGATTGCCAGCCGCACGTTGGGGCCATCTGCCGCCGCAGCGGGCGCCGCCCCATCAACGTCTTGCCCAGCGGCAGGCGCTGTGATGCCCGCCACTAAACCGATTAACAGGACGAAATAGGCAAGGCGCGCGATGTAACGGGCAGGCATGGGGCTCTACAAAGGATCAGTGGGATGCGGAATGCGCAACGTAGGCATTTCAGACCAGAGACGCCACCCCTCTGAGGGCACCGCTCTATCGAGAACCTGCAGCGCGCGTGGGCCTGACAATGCGGCGGTCTTCCGGGGAACCAGCCGGGGAACGCTCGCCGGCACGGGCTTTGCTCTAAATCAATTCACGGCATACTGACCGAGGGATAAAGAGATTCCCAATGTGAAATTTTTCTTCATAGCAAGTTCCTCACAGTAACTCTTTGCCACGCATGATACTATAGAAAGGTAGTTAGACGTTGTACCTCTGAAGCGCAGGCGCACAGGCACCGTACGCTGTGCGTTTCCTACTACCGACAAGAGTGGTAGTCGCGCTGCAGCGGTACATCACATAGCGGCTCCGCCGCGCTTTACCTTGTCACTACGCGTGCTTTTGATGAAGCGCCGGGTTCAGCTCCCCGGCTTGCGTTAAACGCCACAGCACGCGCGTGCAATTTTCGCATAGAACGCAGGTGCATCGTGTCAAATACCAAAGTCATTCGCAAGACCGAAAAGCGGCAACGGTCGGCTTCCAGCCGGTACGATGCGCTTCAGCAGATGAGCGACGAAGATCTGATGGAGCAGTTTCAAGCCGGCACGGTTGAGGCCTTTAACATCTTGGTAGACCGGTACTCCGAACGGCTCATGCACTACCTGTATGGCTTTCTGGGAGATACCAAGCGGTGCGAGGACCTTCTCCAGGAAACGTTCCTCCGTGTCTACCGCAACCGGCACTCTTACCAGCGGATTGCCAAGTTCTCGACGTGGCTCTACACCATTGCCGGTAACCTGGCCCGCTCGGAGTACCGCAAACGGAAACGGCGCCGGATGTACTCCATCCAGTCGGTGAACCGCGACAACGAGGAGTACGAGATGGCCATTCCGGATGAGTCCTTCTCGCCAGACCGGCATACGGAGAGCACACTGCAGGACCGGTACATCCAAGAAGCGCTAAACGAGATCCCGCCGGATTTCCGGGAAGTTGTGGTGCTGCGTGATATTCAGCAGTTGGCCTACGACGAGATCGCGGAGATCACGGGGCTCCCCATGGGTACCGTGAAGAGCCGCATCAACCGCGGCCGCACCAAGCTGCAGGCACTGCTCAAAGAAATCTACCCGTTCCAAGACGAGCCCGAGTTGTAGGCTACGGCCCTTCAGGCTCGGCGCGCGTTGTGCACACGAACCGGCGGAGACCTCAGGGTCTGCGCCGGTTTTTTGTTGCGTTCGCTTTTGCTCCTCCCTCTGTTTTCCTTCCCCGCATGCTTACGCCTCGCCAGACGCTCCCCACCCGCGTGACCATCGACACCGACGCGCAGCAGTTTCACATCCGTTGGGCCGATGGCCACGAGACCACCTTTCCGTTGGATGGCCTGCGGAAGGCCTGCCCGTGCGCCAATTGCCAAGGGCACGGCAATCAGCAACTCCCCGATCCGGCCCTGTTCGATGCACCGGCCGACCGCACGTGGACGGACGTGCAGGCCGAACGGGCGGGTAGCATCGGGCTTCGCCTCCTATGGGACGACGGGCACGATACGGGCATTTATAGCTGGGAACGCCTCCGGCGCATGTGCCCCGACGACCCCCAACCCAAATCCGCAGGCTGAGGCGCTATTTGGCGCGAGGTTGGTAAGATGGCCCTCGTAGCGGCCGCTCCCCCTGCCCCTCCCCGGCATTTTCCACACCAGGGGCTACGTGGTGAACTGGGCAATGAACCACCCGGCCACGAAAATCCCGATGAGGATGGCAATAGCAATGTAGAGTTCTTTGCGTCGACGTCGGTTCATAGACTCAGAAAGGCTGGGAAGAGGGGGACCAGGCCCCAGCACACGCTGCAAGGGGAGGCCCACGAATGTATGTATAACGTACGCCTTTTTCCGTGGGGATTCAATACGGCATCCGGAGCCCCCTGGAGCATGAGCCCGCGGGCAGGAGGACCGTTCGCCGCTTAATTTCCAGTCTGTCACTGCCGATACCTGACGTACGTTCGCCGCGCTGCCGCTGCGCGGCGCCGTTTCGTCCTTTCCCTTCGTTTTCTGACTCCTATGCGCGCTATCGTCCCTGATTACATCCGTGAAGCCATCCGTTCCCTTCCGCCGCTGCCCGCGGCCGTGCAGCAGCTCCTGACCCTGGTGCGGGAGCCCGAGGTCGACTTTAAGCGGATCGTGAAGGTTATTGAATCAGATCAGACCCTGACGGTCCGCACCCTTCGCGCGGCCAACTCGGCTTTTTACGGCGCCTCGCGGCAGATCCAGACCGTGCGGCAGGCCACGGTGCTGCTGGGCCGGGAGGCCATCGTCAACCTGGCGCTGAGTATCTCGGTGATGAACCTCGAGAGCAGCCTCAACGGCGCCTGGGCGCAGCACGCGGAAGCCTTCTGGCGGCACAGCATTGCTACGGGTACCGCCGCACGCGCGCTCGCCCACGCCCAGCGCACCTGCGACCCGGGCGAGGCCTTCGTGGCCGGGCTCGTGCACGATATCGGCAAGCTCGTCCTGCTGATGCACCACGGCGAAATGTACGCCGATGTGCTGCAGCACGCCCAGGGCGAGCCACTACACGCCTATGAGAAGGAGCACCTCGGCATCCATCATGCCGCCGTAGGAGAAGCGCTGTGCATCCACTGGAACCTGCCCGACGAGATTACCGAAGCCGTGGCCGCCCATCACGACCCAAACCGGCAGGCGCCCGGGACCCTCGCCGGTGCCGTGGGCTACGCCAACGACCTGGTGAAGATCGCCCGCATTGGCGGGAGCGGCAATCGCTACGTAGAGTTATGCCCGCCGGCCCGGCAGCTTATTCGCAGCATGGAGGCCCCCACGCAGGCGACCCTGCTGCAGGCCCTTCCGCAAAAAGTGCAGGACACCGAAGAGGTATTTCGCTCAACGAGTACCAGCGAGCAGCCCAGCCCCACCGGTACCGGTGCCATTGCCGTTCACCTGACGGATCCAGCCGCCCGCGAGATCGTCCGGCTGGCCCTTTGCTTCCACGGCTACACGCCCACCGGCCCCGACCTTCCCCCCCTCTCCTCTGGCGATGGCGCAGCCACCGTGGGGGCAACCGTCACCGACGATGACCCAACGGGGACATCCGCAGGACCCGTCCTTTCGTTCCGTGCTTGGGCAGAAGCCCATACGAGCACAGACGGCCATCACCTCAATATCGTGGCGCTCCACAACTGGCTGTGCGACGGCCTGCAGCAGGTCCCGGCGGCCACCGGGTAACCGGGCCGCCGCAGATACCAAGAGCAGCAGATGGGCGCAGTATCTCCGGTAAAAGCTGCCGAAGGCCCCCACGGAAAATGTTGCCCCCGCGGGACGGCCACGCCGCGCGCTATCCGCAGAAAGGCCGCGGAGCCTGCGGAATCGGCCCTGCACAGGCCGTTGCGCACCCTGGCAGATGCTTTGTACTTACGCACAGGTGAACCTGACCCTCCTGTGCTATGCTCCTACGCCTGCAGAACACGTTCGCCTCCATGGACCAGATGGTCCGCAATCAGGAGCGGACGGCAAACAACCTTGCCAACGCCGACACCGCCGGCTTCAAGCGCGACCGCGTGTTTGTGGAAGCCCTGGACGAGCGCCTTGACATTGAAGGGGCGCCCCGCTCGGAGCGCGTGCCCACGCAATGGGCCGACCTCTCCCACGGCACCCTCAATAAAACCGGCAACCCGCTTGACGTGGCGCTGAACGGAGACGGCTTCTTTGTCGTGGAGGACGAGCCCACCGGCGAGCAGCGCTACACCCGTGATGGCCGGTTCGTGACCGACCAGGACGGACAATTGCGCACGGCCAGCGGGGCCCTCGTTCAAGGCAACGATGGGCCGCTGGTGGTCCCGCAGGAAGCCGGCCGCATCAGCATCACGGAAGCGGGGCGCATCTTCGCGGGTGATGACCCCGTCGGCCAACTGCGCGTGGTGACGTTTGGGAACCCCATGGATCTGGAGCGCCGCGAGGGGGCTACGTTTGCCACCGACCAGCCCACCGAGCCGGTAGCAAATCCGTCGGTGCAGCAGGGCTTTGTGGAAGGCAGTAACGTGAGCGCACTTCACGAAATGACCGAGATGATCGCCCACTTCCGCCTGTTCGAGTCGCAGCAAAAGGCCATGCAGACCACCGATCAGATCCTCGGCCAGCTCGTCCGCGACGCTGGGCGCTTCTAATCTAACGACGCCACCGCATTCGCACCGGGCGGCTTCTCCCCCGCCGCTCACGCATCGTCTTTTTCAGCCACTCGAATAGGTTTTCATTGTATGCTTCGCTCGCTTCGCACCGCCTCCCTTGGCATGAGCGCCCAGCAAACGGGCGTCGATAATATCGCTAACAATTTGGCTAACGCCAACACGACCTCCTTCAAGCGGTCGACGATGGTGTTTCACGATTTGCTGTACCAAACCATCCAGACCTCTGGCACCGACGGCGAGGGGCGCAACACGGCGCCAGCCAGCCTACAGATGGGCCACGGCGCAGCCGCCATCTCCACGGTCCGCAATCATCAGCAGGGGGGCTTTGTGGAGACAGGCAACTCGCTGGATCTGGCCATCAATGGGGATGGCTTCTTTCAGGTGCGCACGGCCGATGGCGACCTGGCCTTCACCCGCGACGGGACCTTTACCATCAACTCTGATGGGATGGTCGTTACCCAGAACGGCGCCGAACTGGAGCCCCAGATCGCCATTCCTCCGGAAACGGTTGAGATTTACGTGAACGAGCAGGGCATGATCTCCGCCCGGCTTCAAGGGGAAGTCGCGCCGGTGGACCTCGGGCAGATTGAGATGGCGCGCTTCTTTAACCCCGGCGGCCTCCGCTCTATGGGCGGCAACCTGTACGAGCAGACGGTAGCCAGCGGCGAGCCTGAGATTGGCGTCGGAGGCGAGCAAGGCTTTGGCCGCATCCGGCAGGGCTTCCTCGAGTCCTCCAACGTGGATGTGGTCCAGGAAATGGTCAACCTGATCTCCGCCCAGCGCGCCTACGAAATCAACTCTAAGATGGTAAGCACCAGCGAGGAGATGCTGCAGGTCACCAATAACCTGAAACGCTAACGCTTTTTTCTCGGCCCTTCTGCATCCTTATCTTGATCCCGCATGGCTCGCTGCGCCTCCATCCCGCTTCTTGTGCTGCTGCTGTCCGCCCTCCCGGCAGCAGGCAGCCCTGCGGCGTCGGTTATCGGCACCCCGCCGCCCGACCTAAGCGCACGTGTGGAAGCTGCAGCAGCAGAAGCCCTGACGGCCCGGTTTCCCGCAATGGCCCAGCGCCTGGCTGTGGAGGTCACCCGCCTGCACCAGCTGCCTGATATTCCATCGGACCGGGCTCTGCGGGTGCAGTTTTCATCATCGACGACCGTGCCCCGAGGCCGCGTGCAGGCCACCGTGGAGTCGCGCGCGAGCGACGCTGCATGGGCCGCCGCAGGGCGCGCCTTGTTGTATGTGGCGCACTACGACTCCGTGATGGTTCCTACCGAAACGCTGCGGGCTGACGACGCGCTTGCGGCAGGCGCTGTGGCGCCCGTGTGGATGGACGTGACGCGTTTTAGTGGGACGCCCCTCCGCCTTGCCACGTACCGCACCCTACAGGCCACCGGCCCGGTGTACGCCGCCCGGCATCTGCGGGAAGGGCGGGCGCTGCGCACCGGCGATCTCCGCCCTGCCTACACCGTCCTCCGCGGCCAGGCCGTTACCATGACGTATCATCGCCCGTTGTTTACGCTCACGCTCCGTGGCACCGCCCGCGAAGCCGGCCATACGGGCGATGTCATCCGCGTGTATGTGGCTGATACGAAGGCCACGTACCGTGCCCGCATTACGGGCGCTGCCGTTGCTCGCTGGGTGGAGACGCTCTAACCCCTGCTGTTTACACGCTATCGCTTTCCCTGACCCCCGACGCCCATGATGCGCTCTCTTGCTTTCCCCGCTGTGCGATCCTTTGCTGTGCTGCCTCTACCGGCGGTGCTCCTTGCCCTGCTGCTCATGCCCGTGGACGCCGCCGGGCAGACCTCCATGTTTGCTGATCCGAAGGCCCAGCAGGAGGGCCAGGTGCTTACCATCATTCTCTCCGAGCGCACCAACGCGCAGCGCCGTAGCGACTACCAGATGCGCTCCGACGCCTCGATGGGGAGCAGCGCCCAGGTGGCCGGCTCTGACGCGCTCGCCGGCCGGTTTGGCGCAGATGCGGAGTTCTCGCGTGCCAGCAATGCCCGCAACTCATCCCTGCAAAGCGATATGCTGGAAGGCACCTTCACTGCGACCATCACCGGCACCGACGACGCCGGCAACCTCCTTATTGATGGCGAGCGGAAGCTGAACGTGAACGGCGTCACCCACATCATGCGCGTGAGCGGCACCGTGCGGGCGTTCGATGTACGGTTCGACAACACCATCTTCTCTCACCAAATTGCCAACGCCGACATCGAGTACCGGCAAAGCGGGATCAGCCGGCGCTTCTTCCGGCCCGGCCAGCTCGTGCGCCTCGGCTCGCTCGTCGTGCTGGGCGCCGCCGCTGTGTTTGCTGCCTCCAACTAACCCCGGGGGGCTGCCCCGCGCCCTCCTCCCATCCGTTTTATGGCTTTTCGTATGCTTTCTCGTCCGCATCCGCACGTGCTGCTACTGTCCACGCTGTCGGTGCTGCTCCTTGGCTTGCTCCTCGCGCAGCCGGTGGCAGCCCAGGCCGATGGCGAGTCTCGCCTCAAGGACCTCGTCACCATCGACGGTGCCGCGCCCATGCAGCTTACCGGATATGGCCTGGTGGTAGGGCTGGACCGTAGCGGCGACCGGGCGCGGGGCTCGCGCGGGGCACCGTACACGGTGCAGGGCATCGCCAACATGCTCCGGCGGTTTGGCGTCACGGTAGACCCCAACCTCCTCACCTCTCGCAACGTCGCTGCCGTGATGGTCACCGCCACGCTCGATCCGTTTGGGGGCGCCGGCGGGGCCCTGGACGTGACGGTCTCGTCCATGGGCGACGCGCAGTCGCTAACGGGCGGCGTACTCCTGCAAACGCCCCTGCTCAACCCCATGACGCAGCAGGTCTACGCGATGGCGCAGGGCCCGATCTCCACCGGTGCGGTGTCGGCCGAGGCCGGGGGCGCCAGTGTGCGCTCGGGCCAGACCAACACGGGCCGCGTGCCCGGCGGCGCCCTCATCACGCAGAGCCTCAACACCCAGCTCGACGACGCCACCCTCGCCCTCAACCTCCGCCGCCCCGACTTCACGAACGCCCGCCGCGTGGCGGAGGCGGTCAATGAGGTGTACCCGGGCAGCGCCACCGCAGCCCATGCCGGCCGCGTGGAGGTGGCGGTACCGGGCGATGTGGAAGGGGGCCCTGCCGAAGTGATGGCCGAGCTCGAAACGCTCGCCGTGGCCATCGACACGCCGGCCCGCCTCGTGGTGAACGAGCGGACCGGGACCATCGTGGCCGGGGGCAACATCCGCATCAACGAGGTGATGGTCACCTACGGCAGCGTCGTCGTGACCACGCGCGAAGACCCGGTGTTTGCCCAGCCCAACCCCTTCGGCGAAGGCGAGACGGCGGAAGGCACCGTTGGCGAGGCCGCGATCGAAGAAGACGTGACACGCTCCGTCGTGCTGGATCCCAACACGAACGTGAACGAACTGGCCGCGGCCCTCAACGAGCTCGGCCTGACGGCACGCGACATCATCGCCATCTTTCAGGCCATCGACCGGGCCGGCGCCCTCCAAGGCACCCTCGAAATCCTCTGATCCTTCCCTCTGCCTGCCATGACCATCGACCCCACCCAGGCGCTGCAGCAAGCGGGCGCTATGACGACCGACGACCCGGCCTCGCCCGACGAGGCGCGGGAGGCGGCGCGCGAGTTTGAGTCTGTGCTGGTGCGGCAGTTTGTCTCGGAGATGACGAAAGATATCTTTTCCGATAGCCTGGCCGGCGAGGATGGCCCCGGCTGGATGAACAGTCAGAAAGAGCAGCAGCGGGATCAGCTCACGGATATGCTTACCGCCCACCTGGTGGAGGCCGGCGCCTTTAAGCTGGATGACCTCCTGCTGCGGCAGTGGAAGCGGGCCGGCCTCGTGAAGGACCCGGCCGGGGCGGTGCCCGCCACCGCTGCCTCGGAGGCCGCCATGGAGGCGGTTCTTGAGGCCCCGTCTGACGCGCCGTAGGGCACTGCTGCCGGCACTTTTCATTTGAATCTCCGCTTTTTGGCCGATACCTGTCTTATGTCTACCTCACCCTCAGCTTCCGGCGCGTCCTCCGTTGTAGAGGCGCTACTCTCGACCCTGCGCGATGAAACGGCCGCGCTGCGGCAGCTTTCCGAGGCGGCAGGCCAGCAGCTCGAGGCCCTGCAGGCCCAGGACGAGCTGGAGGCGCATCAGCACGCCACGCAGCAGGCGGTGGGAAGGCTCGAACACCTGCGCACCTCCCGCGAGCGGCATCTGCGGCTCCTCGGGCGCCTGCTGAAGCTGGAGGCCCCACCGGCGGGCGTGGCGCCCGTGGTGGAAGCCCTCCGGGCGCTTCCCGAGGGGCAAGGGCAGGCGCGTGCGCTGCTTGAGACCCGGCAGGCCCTGCGCGAGCAGGCGCAGGCCGCCCAGGCCGCATGCGAAGCCCTCGACTTTGCCCTCCGCTATGCCCTCAGCCTCGGACAAGAAATGATGCAGGCCATCAGCGCCCTCAACGTCCCGCCCCCGCCCAAAGTGTACACCGCCCGCGGCGACGCCTCCGCCGGCACCCCGCGCTCGCTCGTCGACCGCGTCGGGTAGCCCTGCCGCAGCGCCTGCTTTTTTTACGCCCCGATCCTCTTGCCATGAGTATTTCCAACCTCCTCCGCACCGGCCGCAACGGCGTGCTCGCCAATCAGGCGGCCATCAATACGGCCGGGCAAAACATCGCCAACGTCAACACCGAGGGGTACGCCCGGCGGCGCGTCACCATGAGCCCGCTCACCACCACCGACCGCGGCCTCTTTCACGGCGCCTCGCGCGCCGGACAGGGCACCGGGGTTACCATCGACGACTTCAGCCGGCTACGCGACGAGATGACGCAACGCGCCAGCTGGGAGGCGCAGGCAGGCTACGGCTTCGGGCAAGAAGAAGCCCGCCTGATGGGTGCCATGGAAGCTGTGTTTCCCCAGGGCCCAGGCAGCTTCGATACCGTACTCAACGACTTCTGGAACGGCTGGGGCGACCTGGCCGACAACCCGCTGGATGAGGGCGTGCGTACCACCCTCCTGAGCCGGGCGGAGGCGCTCACGGGCACCTTCAACAAGGTGGACAAGGAAATGACGCGCTACCGGGAGCAGGCGACGGATGCGCTGCGGGGCGGTGTGGATACGGTGAACGGCCTCCTCGATGACATCGCCGAACTGAACGAGCAGATCCGCACCGCCGAGACCAACGGCACGGAGGACTTTGCGGCCGCGGACCAGCGCGACACCCTCATCCGCGAGCTAAGCGCGTTTGGCCCCGTGCGGGTGAACCAGGACGGCAACCGCCTCTCGCTCAAGCTGGGCGGCATGACGGTAGTGGACGACACCACGACGGTGCCCCTCCAGGTAGACGACACCACGACCCCACCCACCCTGTCGTTTGACGACACGGGCGTCGACTTCACCGATCGGTCCCGGACCAGCGGCAAGCTGGGCGCCTGGATGCGAAGCGTGGAGGTGGTGGAGGAGCACCGCGCGGTGCTCGACGATATGGCCGCTGGCTTGGCGCGTGCGGTCAATGGCGTGCACGCCGGAGGCGAAGGCTTGGATGGCGCTGTCGGCAACTTCTTCGAAGACCCCGGCACCATCACCGCCGGCACGCTGCAGCTGGACGCGAACGTGGCCGGCAGCCCGCGCAACATCGCTGCCTCCGCCGATGGCACCCCGGGCAACAGCGACATTGCGCTTGACATCGGCCGCCTGCGCACGGCCGATGTTACAGCGAGCGGCAAGACCGCCGAAGGCGCCCTCACCGACCTTGTCAGCTCCATTGGCAGCCGGGTCAATCAGGCCACCCAGTTCGCCGAGCAGCAGCGCGGCGTGATCGATTACCTCGACAGCATCGAGGAAGGCACCTCGGCGGTCAACCTCGATGAGGAAGTCACCAACCTCATCACGTACCAGCAGTCCTACGCCGCCTCAGCCCGTATTATCGATACCGCCCAGCAGATGTTTGACACGCTGCTGTCGCTCTAACCTGTTTTATCACTGTTTCTCATTAGCCCCATGCCTTCTGTTCACCTGGCCCGCCAGCTTAGCCTGTACTCCCGGTTTGCCTCCAACGCCACCAGCGCGCAACGGAGCGAGCAGGCCAAGCTGCAGGAGCAGATGGCCACGGGCAAACGCGTCAACCGCGCCTCCGACGACCCGACGGCGTTTGGGCAGGCCCGGCAGCTGGAGGTCCTGACCCGCCGCTTCGGCCAGTACGAGCGCGCCATCACCGATGCCACCGGCTGGGTCGCGCAGACGGAAGGACAGCTGAACCAGCTCACCGAGCGCTTCACCGAAGCCCGCGACATCGCCGTGCGCGGCCGCAACGACACGTGGTCGGCCCAGGAGCGGCAGCTGATGGCCAACGAGGTGCGCAACCTCCGCGAGACGGCCATTGGCCACCTCAACGAAAAGCACAAGAACGAATACCTGTTTGCCGGCACCGAGACCACCACGCAGCCCTTCGACGCGACCGGCACCCCCACGGGCGACCTCAGCGGCGAGCGTCGCCGGCAGGTGGGGCCGCAGTTGAGTGACGACAAAGCCTTCGATGCCAACCGCCTCAAGATCAACATCACAGGCGATGAGGTCCTTAACGTAGACGGCGGCGGCACTATTATTGAAGCGCTGGATGACCTGATCGACGTGCTCGAAGGCACCCGCCCGATGGACGACTACGACGACATCCTCGGCCGCGTCGATGCCGCGCGCGACCACCTCGTGGACCGCACCGCCGAAGCGGGCACCATCGGCGAGCGCCTCCGCCTGGCCGAAGACCAGCTGCGGGCGGCCACGTTTGAGAGCGAGCGCCAACGCTCGGCCCTCGAAGATGCCGAGTACGCCGAGGTCATCACCAACTTTCAGCAAAACCAGACCAACCTGCAGGCCAGCCTCCAGATGACCTCCCAGGTGCTGCAGACCTCCCTGCTCGACTTTCTCCGGTAGCGCCTTTCCTCCGCTTTTTTGATGCACGTTCTTGCCCGCATGTCCACCCCTCCTCCATCCAACGCGTCCTCCGGCACGCCGCTCGGCACGCTTGAGCTGCGGTGCCCGCCGCTGCCCAAGACGCTGATCGACGCGATGGAGCTGATCAACGACCCGGAGCAGCTGGAGGTGCACCCCGTTACCGAGATGGTAGAGCGCGACCCGCTGGTGGTGGCGCGGCTGCTGCAGATCGTGAACTCGGCCTACTACGGCATCCGCCGCTCCGTGAGCAGCGTCGAGCGGGCCGTGGTGCTGCTCGGCCCGGTGTCGGTCGCCGGCATCGTGGTGGGGATGAACATGCTGAAGCTGCGCTCCGTGCTGGAAGGGCCGGCCGCGCCGTGCTTCAGCCAGCTCATCGAGCACAGCATGGCCACCGCCAAGCTCGCGCGCGACCTCATCGACACGCTCCAAGCCCCCGGCCTGCGGCGGCAGCTCAAGCCCCGCCTGGATGTGATCTACTCGGCGGCCCTGCTGCACGATTTTGGGAAGATCATCCTGGTGTACAACTACCCCGACGAAGCCGTGGCGCTCTACGAAAAGCGCGCGCTGGACGGCCACGTCACCGACAGCGACGTGCGCTACGTGGAGCAGCTCACCTTCGGCTGCGACCACACCGAGGCCGGCGAGTATGCCGCCAACAAGCTGAACTTCCCCGAGCTCCTCACCCACGTCATCCGCCACCACCACGACCCGTCGGAGGCGCCGCCCTACGACCCACTCTTGGCCCCTATCTTGCAGATCATTGACGTAGCCAACCACGCGAGCAAAGCGCTGGGGTACGGGTTTGCGACCGATGGCTCCTGGGCCCAGTGCGGCGCCGCGCCCTCCTGGGAAGGCTTCGCAGCACAGAGCACCGTCACCTCGCCCGACGAGCTCGAAGCGCTTCTCGCGCCCGACGCCGAGGCGTTGGATCAGTACGTGAAGCAGATGACCCGTTTCGATGTAGACGACCTCAAGGGCCCCCGCCGCATGCGGCGGCTGCAGCGGTAGCCAGCCCCCCGAATCCGCCCCACCGCGCCCGCAGGCCGGCGGAAGCGCCCAGCCAAAGCCCCGTCACCCCAAGCGCAGACCGCCAAGAGCACACGCCCCAACCTCACATCACCTCAAGCGCGGACCGCCAAGAGCACACGCTCCAACCTCACATCACCTCAAGCGGAGACCGCCAAGAGCACATGCCCCAAGCTCTCCGTCACCTTGAGCGCAGGCCGGCGAAGATACTCGGCCCCAACCATACGGCACCTTGAGCGCAGGCCGGCGAAGATACTCGGCCCCAACCATACGTCACCTTGAGCGCAGGCCGGCAAGAGCACATGCCCCAAGCTCTCCGTCACCTTGAGCGCAGGCCGGCAAGAGCACATGCCCCAAGCTCTCCGTCACCTTGAGCGCAGGCCGGCGGAAGCCGGCCGAAGACGAAAGGCGAAAGGCGAAAGGCGAAAGGCGAACAACTACCCAGGAACCCAGCACCCGGAAAATGGCGGCAACTTACACCGTTCTGGGCCGGAAAGGAATGCAGGACAGAACCAGTTGCTGGGCATAGTAGCCCCCCGCAGCCATGGTTCGGAGAACGGACGAGCCCCTATAATCTCGGGGGAGCCAGCAGCCGTGGCGTGGCAGCGTCTTTGCAGTTTGCAGCGGCGCTGACCATCCACCCTGCACTTGCCACCTCAACCCATGCCCACTCAGACCCTCGACGATCAGATCCGCCAGGCCGAAGAGCACATCCTCGCCGGCGACCACGGCGACGCCCTCACCCTCCTCCACGAGGTCCTCTCCGAAGACCCCACCCACACCGAAGCACTCAACGACGCCGCCGTGAAGTGCCTCGAAGCCATCCTGCAGCAGGACCCCACGCACAGCAACGCCTTCTTCAACCTGCTCGACACCCTGGCCCTGACCGATGACCTCGAGCTCGTCATCGATGCCTACCTCCGCTACGAAGAGCAGATTCCGGATACGGAGGAGAAGGTGGAATATGCGGAGCGGATCACCTCTGAAGCGCAGCAAAATGTAGACGAGCAGGCCGCCGCTCAGAAGGTGGGAGCGACGCTGGCCACCTGGGAGAACAACGCTGCACATAGCAACCTGATTAACGCCAGCGAGCCGCAAGGAACGCCCGCTGTTCAAGACCTCGAAAAGCTCGTACAGGAGTGGGACAACGGAGCATGGGCGGCAACCCCTACCTACCTCGCCCTCCTATCTCAACTATTTGCACAGACGACCGGAGCAGTCGTCGAATGCGGATCTGGGGTATCGACGCTTGTGCTGCACAAACTCAATCAGCACGGCGAGCGCCGCGTGATCTCCCTGGAGCACCACCATGGATGGTATGAGCGTCTCCAAACGACATTACCGCAGGATACCACGGTGGAGTTGTATCATGCCCCGCTTCGTTCCTACGATGGGTTTGACTGGTACGATATGGATTCTATCGACCTACCGTCCGACATCGGTCTCATCATCTGTGACGGCCCGCCAGGCACTACCCGCGGAGGCCGCGTAGGAGCCCTGCACGTACTCTGCAAAGGCTTGCGTCCCGGCACAATCATCGTGCTTGACGATGCCAACCGATCGCGCGAGCTTGCCGCATTGCTGGACTGGGACGAAGCCTTCAACGTTCATGTGGAGCTCTTCACAGAGGGCAAAGGCATTGCGCTCGCTCAGATTGCCGAACAATAAATATACTACTCGATGAACATTTTCGTGCTAAGTACGGGTAGATGCGGCTCCACAACTTTTGCTGCAGCCTCCAAACACATTACAAACTACTCCTCCGCTCACGAGTCGAGGGCTGGACAACTGAACGGAGGGCGACTCAATTATCCCAGCAGTCACATTGAGGTCGACAATAGACTTTCATGGTTCCTTGGCTCCTTGGACAAAGTTTATGGTCAAAGAGCATTTTACGTTCATCTTATCCGTGAGCGCGAAGAGGTCGCAAACAGCTTTGCAAAGCGCTATAACTCTGGAATCATAGAGGCCTATCGGAAACGTATTTTTATTGGGCTTGCTCCGCACAAGGCGTCGCCCTTAGAGGTGTGCAGGCACTACTACGACACCGTTAACGCCAACATCAAAATGTTTCTGAAAGACAAGGAGCATCAACTTACAATCTGGCTTCAGGATGCCGCAGAAGGCTTCGAGTCTTTTTGGGATCAGATCCGAGCTGAGGGAGACAAAGCTGCTGCCCTCCGCGAGTGGCAACGTCAGTACAATGCGTCTCCTTGAGCACATCCTTTCATCGCGTGCTCCGCGCGCACAGAAACCGGGAAAAGCATACGTTAAGAGCCGGGCACTATGAGTCCTCACCCTCCCAGGTGAGGACTTTTCTATTTTAGCATTTAAGTCGTGCCTCCCCTGCCGATAAGCACGGTAGAGTCGGAAACGGCTCACGCCAGAACACACTACATTGCCATTTGACGGGAGGATCGCCATGTCTTTCGGAGACCTGACGCGTATCAACACCAACGTCCAGAGCTTACGGGCGTACAACCAGTTACAGCAAACCAACAGCCGCCTGAACGACCACCAGCTGCGGCTGGCCACGGGGAAGCGCATCAACGAGGCCGCCGACGACTCCGCCGGCTTTGCCCTCAGCAAAAAGCTCGAAGCCCGCATCCGCGGCCAGCGCCAGGCGCAGGCCAACATTGGGGATGCACAGAGCATGCTTACGGTAGCTGAGAGCGCCACCACCACGATGATGGACATCGTGCAGTCGATGAAGGAGAAGGTGGTGCAAGCCCGCAACGACTCCATGGGCGACGGCGAGCGCGACCTCATCCAGGGCTACATCGATGAGATGGCCCTTGAACTGCAGGACCTCGCCGACCACTCGGAGTTCAACGGCGTCGCTCTGCTTAACGGCACCGCTG
>JAAAOI010000262.1 GCA_009908945.1 Bacteroidota bacterium | reverse complement strand
CAACGCCTTGCCACGTCAAGCGACAGTCAGCTGATCAGGGCGGCCGTTGTGTAGTAAAGTGCACACCCGACGCTTCCTCATGCATCACGACTGTAGGGTAAGTAGTGCGGCGCTGCTTTTCGTTTCAGCCCTGCCGCGGTTTTTTGTCGTTTGGCCAACGGTTGACGGCTTCTTTTGAATACCAGACCAACACCGGAGGTTTGGCACTCCTCTTGTTGTAACAACTATACAGTATAAGTGCCGCCCTGCGTTTATTCGTCGCCCTTCGTTTCCGCCCTTTTGTCCCCATGCTGCCTTCCCCTGTTGTCCGTTTCACCGCCCGTGTTGCGCTACTCACCGGCATCATGCTGTACGCTGCTGTTGTGTCGGTCCAGGCGCAGCAGGAGCGCGTTATCGTGGAGGATTTTCAAGATGTACCGGTAGGCGAGGTCCCGGAAAACTGGGGCTACGCTGAGCGCGATGGCTCCCTCACGTCCATGGAGGAGAAGATGGGCGACGATGTCCGCTTTTACGTTGTGGAGGAAGGCGGAAAGAAGATGCTGCGGGGCGAGTCGTATGGGCGGTCGCTGCGCATGTCGCTGCCGGCCAACGGCGAGCATGGCGGTATTCGGTGGGACCTCGAAGACTATCCGCGGCTTCGTTGGTCGTGGCGGGCGCACGAACTGCCGGAGGGCGCCCGTGAGGACCGCAGCGGCCGCAACGATACCGGGGCGGCCCTCTACGTGACGTTCGAGACCAACTGGTTGGGCCTGCCGCGGAGCATCAAGTACACCTACAGCAGCACGCTTCCGGTAGGGACGGTGGTGGAGTTCACCGGGCTGCGCGTGATCGTGGTCTCCTCCGGTGCCGATGACCATGGCGACCGCTGGCTTACCATTGAGCGCGACGTCGTCCAGGATTACAAGAACGTATTCGGCCGCACGGCACCTGAGGTCCCTATTGGAATCTCAGTATGGACGGACTCGACGGAAACCGACACGTCCTCCGAAGTAGACTTCGGCACCATCGAGCTCCGGCCCGCGCCACAGCGGCCTTCCGGAGGCGCCCGGTAACACCGGCCCGGCCTGCCCTACCTATTGCATGTAATGCCCCCGCTTTGATCCTGCCGTTCCCCTTATGAATCGACTCTTTCAAGCCCTGCGCCCGTTCATCCGGGGCGTCGTACAGTACGCCTATGGTGTGCTGGCGCTGGCCCTCATCGCTACGGCCCTGGGTATCTACTTGGCTTCCGGGCTGCGGATTGATACTGACCTCTCTAACCTGATTCCCGCCGATTACGAGAGCGTGCAGGCCTTGGAGCAGCTGCAGGAAACGGTTGGGGGGGAGAGTGAAGTGGCGGTAGGCATCACCAGCGCTTCGTTTGAGGCCAACCGGACGTTTGCCGAGGACTTGATCCCACGGGCGCTGGCCCTGCAACGCACCAGCGAGCAGCCCTACCTCTCCCGGGTGGAGTACCGGCGCGACACGGAGTTCATGGAAAACAACGCGCTCTACTTTGCCACGAATGAAGAACTGGATGAGATCACGTGGTACCTCGAGGACCTCATTGAGGAGGCCAAGCTGGAGGCTAACCCTTTCTACTTTGGCATGGATGACGAAGAGGAAGGAGCCGCGGAGGAAGACCGCATCGCGGCGCTGGATGCTGTGTACGATGATCTCGTAGGGCAGGAGTACGCCATCTCCGAGGACAGCACCACGCTGGTGGTGCGCTTTTACCCGACAGGGGCGCGAACCAATATCGGCTTTATTGAAGACCTGTACACGGCCCTGGATGAACTGGTGGCCGAGATGGAGCCGCAGACGTACGCGGCCGATATGGAGGTGACCCTGGCAGGCCGGCTGTATCGGCAGCTGGCGGAGGTCCAAACCATCACCGATGATGTGATGAACTCTTTTGGGGCCGGGGTGCTGGCCGTACTGCTTTTTGTCACGCTCTACTTCGTGTACAAATCGTACCGGGCCCGGGCAGGCTACGCCTACTCTGGCCGCGCGCTCTCCACGTCGCTCTTCCGCGCCCCCGTGCTCGCCCTGGTGATCGGGCTGCCGCTGCTTATGAGCTTGACGTGGACCTTTGGGCTGGCCTACACGCTTTTTGGTAGTCTCAACCTGATGACATCGACGCTTGGGCTGGTGCTGTTTGGGCTGGGGATCGACTACGGCATTCACTTTTATGGGCGCTACACGGAGGAGCGGGCCGAGGGGGCCACTATTGCTGAGGCGGCAGAAACCACGTTTGCGGGCACGGGCCAGGCCATCGCTATTGGCGCGCTGACGACCGCCGCGGCGCTTTACGTCCTTTACTTTGCCGACTTCAAAGGCTTCAGCGAGTTTGGCATCATAGCTGGCAATGGCGTCCTGCTGGCCCTGCTGGCCATGACGGTGGTGATGCCGGCGCTGCTGGCTGTGCTGGAGCGCTGGCGCCTGCTCAACTTCACCGCCGGCGACGCCGAGTACCGGGTGACCCGCAACGGTGGCCGGCGCTACCCCGCAGCGCGCGGGGTGCTCGTGGGCAGTCTGGTGGCTGTAGTAGCTGCGGTGCTCTTCCTGCCCCGTGTAGGCTTCGAGTACGATTTTGGCACGCTGGAGCCCGAATACACGACCTATGAGGAGCGGCGCGACGTCATCCGAGGCGCTGAACGCTCTTCCACCCCGCGCAACCCCGCCTACGTGGTGGTCGACTCTCCCGAAGAGGCAGACGCCGTAATCGAGGCGGTGCAGCAACAGAAAGCTGAACTGGGGGACGAGTCGCTGGTGGAGGAAGTGCGAAGCCTGCAGCAACGCTTCCCCATGCGTGAGGCGCAGCAGCAGCAGAAGCTCGACCGGATCGCCGAGATCCGGGACTTGCTGAACAGCCGCTACCTCCAAGATACCGATGATGAAGACCTGCAGCGGCTGCAGCGGGCAGCACAGACCAGGGAGCCGATTCAGCAATCGCAGGTGCCCGATTACATCCGTAAGCGGTTCGAGTCGCGGGATGGCGAGATCGGCAACTTCGTGATGATCATTCCAAACGTCTCGCTGGCCGATGGTCGCAAGTCCATGGCCTTCGCGGAGGAGGTGGGCACCATCGTCACCGACGCCGGCACCACGTACCACGCCGGCTCGACGTCCATTGTGGCGGCCGATATGCTGCGCCTCCTGCAGCAAGAAGCGCCCTGGATGATTTTTGCCACGTTCCTGGCCGTGGCCCTCCTGATGTGGCTCAACTTCGGGTCCATCCGCTGGGCGGCGGTGGCCTTGCTGCCGTTGGGCGTAGGGGTGCTCTGGATGCTGCTGGTGATGGAGGTCTTCGGCCTCATGTTCAACTTCTACAACATGATCGTCCTGCCAGCTGTGGTGGGCATCGGCAACGACGCGGGGGCGCACCTCGCGCACCGCTACCGTGAAGAGGGGCCTGGTGCACTCTGGCGCGTGCTCCGCTCCACGGGCGAGCACGTCACCATCGGTGCCCTCACCACCATGATCGGATTTGGCGGGCTCCTGCTCAGCTTCCATCCCGGCATCAGCAGCATCGGCGTGCTGGCCG
>JAAAOI010000171.1 GCA_009908945.1 Bacteroidota bacterium | reverse complement strand
GGTGAGGGCACGTCGGCGGATCCTCGCACGCAGAGCGTGCTGCAGCGGCGATCCCACGCAGAGCATGGGATCGAGAAGATCGAGAAGGATCACACTGTACATCGTAACGTGATCGCGCACCATCACGCGACCCGGGCTGAAACCATCCACCGCAAAAAAAGGGACGACCGAAACGGCCGTCCCCCGTGTATTGAAGCGTAGCGTGCTTACGTGTTAGGGCGCGGTTGCGACCTCAGCCGAGTCTACGTCCTCGCCGGCATGCTTCACGTGAGCATCCAGCCAGTCCGTCCAGCGCGTCCACATGTCGAGCAGCGTCTCCTCGGCGCGCTGGCCGTGGCCCTCGTGCGGGTACATGTAGAGCGCGGCCGTCTTGCCGAGGCCGTTCATGGCGTGGAACATGCGCTCCGAGTTGATTGGCCAGGTGCCCACGTTTTGATCCTCCGCACCGTGGTACATCAGCAGGGCACCATCCAGGCGGTCGGCCCAGAAGATGGGCGACATCTGGATGTAGCGGTCGGCGCCGCGCCAGAGGTCGGCCCGCTCGCGCTGGAAGCCCAGCGGCGTCAGCGTGCGGTTGTAGTTGCCCGCCCCGGCAATGCCTGCCTTAAAGAACGAGGTATGGATCATGGCATTGGCCGTGCCGAAGGCACCGTAGCTATGCCCGCCGATGGCCATGCGGTTGCGGTCGACGAAGCCCCGCTCGTAGGCGGCATCAATGACGGCGGTGCTGTTTTGCACAATGCTCCAGACGAAGTTGTCGTTGGAGGTGCCACGAGCGCCCGTGATGGGCCAGTCCGGCTTCAGCACCGCATAGCCGTGCCGCACGAGGATGTCGGCTGTGCGCGCGCCGATGCGCGGGTAGGTGTTCTTGTTGTAACGGCGGAGGCCCTCGTCGTAGTCTTCCTGGTCATCCACCTCGCGCGGGTAGTGCCAGATCAGCCCGGGCAGGCGCTCGCCGTCCCAGTCGGTTGGCATTACCACCTCCATCCAGAACGTAAACCCGTCGGAGCGGGTCACCTGAAAGCGCTCGCGCTGGGCCTGCGTCACGGCCTCATCGGGGTCGCTGTTCTGCGTGAGCTGTGTGAAGGTGTCGCTGGCGCGGTCGAGGCGGTACGAATTCGGCAGCATGGTGGGCGACTGCCGCTCTACCATCAGGTGTGCGGCCTCATCATCCAGGATGGCCGTGATGCGCTCGTACCGGTCCTCGGCGCTTTCGAAGAGGCGCTCGGTCTCGCCGGTGCGGATCTCCACGCGGTCGAGGAAGGGGCGGGGGGCGTCTTCCTGGAAGTCTTCGAAGTATTGCGTCCCCGAGAGGTAGACGTGTGCGCCGTCCGAGGTGAGGCGAGCGACGCGCGCGCCCAGGCTGCCCGTGGTGGTGCTCAGGCTGCCGGGGATGTCGTAGAAGTCGTCGCGATCTTTCCGGTAAAGGGTGTAGGTCGAGTCTGGCTCGTCGGTGAAGACAGCGTAGAGGTGCTCATCGCCGCGGTGGCGCTCTTCGAGGAAGAGCAGGTCGGCGGCATCGTTGTAGATGAGGCCGCGGATCTCGCGGTCGGCCACGTACACCACACGCTGGCTGTCGTCATCAAACGGCGGCAGCCACTGCATCACGCGGTGCTTGTCGCTGTTGTCTTCTGCTGCCTCCTCGTCCCCGTCGGCGGCGTCGGTCGTATCGGCGTCGGTCGTATCGGCTGCGTCGTCGCCGTTGTCCTCCGCGTCCTCTTCGTCGTCGGGTGTTAGGACGAAGGACAGCCCCTCGCCATCGGGGCGCCAGGCGATGAAGCTGCGGTTGAAGTCTTCCATTTCCTCTGCCTCAGGGTTGCCCTTGCGCGGCTCAGAGGTGCGGAGCGTGACGAGCGATTCACCGTCGAGGTCCCAGATCTCTTCTGTCCAGCCAAACAGGCGGGCGGGTACGATATAGGGAAAAGGCTCCTGGGCGATTTGGACGCGGACGTAGTTGCCAGACGGCGCCGGGTCGATGGAGCGGAAGAGAGCAGGCTCGCCGATGGCGTCGTGCTGGGTGCCGTCAGCGCTGATGCGCGTAAGCTGGCCGGTCATGTAATAGCTGAGTAGGTTCGCCTCGTGCGGATCTTCAAGCAGCGACGGGTAGGTGCGGAGCCGGTTTTCGCTGTCGGTGGTCCCACGGATGGTAGGCGTTTGGGGGACGGCCGGCCGCTGAGGCTCCGCGCCCCGGTCCGCCGGGACCGTCACAGCAAAGAGGTACGCACCGTCGCCGGACCAGTCGAAGGAGGTTACGGCGGTCGCCAGCATGGGGGCGTCGGACACCCGGGTGGCGGCTCCACTGGCCACGTCGGCCACGTACAGGTGGGTAGCGTCGTCTTCGTGGGCAAAGAAGGCCACTTGCGACCCATCGGGCGACCAGCGCACGGTAGAGATACCGGCGCCGTCCGGCGTGTCGATGGTGCGCACCGAGCCGTCGGTGGCGTCAATCAGTTCCAGGCCGGTGGTGGTGCGGGTCGTGAAGCTGCGCGATCGGTTGGCCTGCGGGTCGATCTGTACGCCCGCCAGGTTGTAGTGGGGGCGGGCCCAGGCAGCCAGCGGGCTGAGGCCCATGGACTGTGTGTTCAGAAAGACCTCGCCGGAGGGGCTCAGGTTGCGTAGCGTTACATTCTCGTGGCGCGGCGCCAGGACGTGCTGCGCAATATGATCGGGCGGGGTCAGGTAGTCTTCGCGCATCTCCTGCGCGGCGATCGGCGCAGCAGCGAGCAGCAGCAGCAGAACGGCCAGCAGACCGGCTGTGCTTGTGTACAATAGGCGTCGTAGATTACGGGGCATATCAGGGGCAGCAGTGATGATGAAAGAAGCGTCTATGAAGCTCCTGAGGTGGTGGGATGGCTTCGCACGGTATGATACGTAATGTGAAGACCATATGACAGGGCTTCCTCCCCGGCCCGATGCATCTTGCGCGGGTACGCTCCCACCCCCCGGAGAGCCGCCCCATCAATCAGAACTTCACGGGCCCGGTTCGTTGATAAACCGCCTCCCGTTGTGTAGGTTGATATGCTCCACCAGACAGTGCTGAAGCACTGCTTCCCGTTTTCCATCGCTGCGACGGACATGTACACCGAGTTTGTCCCGCTGTTTATCATGATCGTGCTGGCCGCTGGGCTGGCCCTTACGCTGTTGAAGCTGGGCGAAATCCTGGGCCCCAGCCGGCCCAACCGCGTCAAGACGATGACGTACGAGAGTGGCATGGACCCCGTAGGCACGGCCCGTGAGCGCTACTCCATCAAGTTTTATCTGGTGGCGATGATCTTCATCGTGTTCGATGTGGAGGTCGTGTTCATGTACCCCTGGGCCGTGAGCTTTCAAGAGTTTCTGGAGGCCGGCGCCGGGTTTGGTGTCATTATGGTAATGCTCGTGTTCATTGCGATACTGGGCATCGGGTTGCTTTACGACATCAAGAAGGGCGGCCTCGAGTTTACGTGAATGGTCGCGTGCCCGATACTATAGCCGTCGATACTTGCGCTCGCGCCGTCCGCGTGCGGCCGCGCGCCGGCGGGCCCGGCCATGGAGGATGCTG
>JAAAOI010000073.1 GCA_009908945.1 Bacteroidota bacterium | reverse complement strand
ACGAGCGGGGATTCTCTTCCAGCATTGGGGTTCCTGGTCTCGTTCCCATGCTCTGCGTGAACGCTCACCGGTACGCTCTGCGTGCCATCAGCCGGCTGTGCCGTAGGATAGCGCCCCTTTCTTCCTTGCAGGTCTGAGCTCATGAGGTCTATTCTGTTGATGGCGCTTACCCAACCATAGGACGGAGGACCGTCCGGTTTGGGCGTGCCGACGCTGGAGCATCGGCACGAGGGAAGAGAGTTGGTTGGATGGCAAGGAAGAGCGCACTCCAAGCGTCGCAGTCGCGTGCGGGGCCATAGTAGCGTCGACCGTCGGGTCGACGCTACGGCCGAGGGCTTTTTCGGCTGGCGTTGCATCGCCACGCCGGGACCGGGGACGGTCCCGAAGTTGCATCACGACCGAGACGGTCGTGACGAGAGATTTAGAGGTGACCCTACTTCAAGCACCTTGACCCGCGGAACCGCCCCCTCCGAAAACCGGTGCCACAGCCAGCAAGCCGTTCAATTCCACGCGTCTTCCGAAAATGCCCGTCAGCTCCGATTCTTTCAGCGCTCTCGTCGACCTCTTGCGGGGTCGGCGGATCGTCGTGCTGAGTGGCGCGGGCTGCAGCACGGAGTCCGGCATTCCCGACTACCGCGGGCCCAAAACCCGCCACAAAGCCCGCAACCCCGTCCGCTTCCGTGCCTTCTGCACCGACGCAAGCGCACGGCAGCGCTACTGGGCGCGCAGCGCCATCGGCTGGCCCCGCTTCCGGGTGGCTGAGCCCAACCACGGCCATCGGGCACTGGCAGCGCTTGAGGCGGTTGGGCAGGTGGCGGGTGTCATCACACAGAACGTGGATGGGCTGCATCAGGACGCGGGCAGCCGCTCGGTGGTGGAGTTGCACGGCGCGCTTTACGAGGTAGCGTGTCTCGACTGCGGTCGCATCACCTCCCGCCAGCGCCTGCAGGAGCAGCTCCTTATGCTGAACCCGGGCTGGCAGCAGGCCGACGTAGCACTGGCGCCGGATGGGGACGCCGAGGTGGACGATGCCCAGATCCGATCCTTTCGGGTGCCATCCTGTGGGCGGTGCGGCGGCGTCCTCAAGCCTAACGTGGTGTTTTTCGGCGAGAACGTGCCGGCCCCGCGTGTGGCTGATGCCTGGGCTTTGTTTGACGCTGCCGAGGCGCTCCTTGTCGTGGGCTCGTCGCTTACCGTCTATTCGGGCTATCGCTTTGTGCGGCGCGCCGCCGAGCGCGGCATCCCCGTCGGGATGGTGAACCTGGGCGCTACGCGGGGCGATGCGGACGTGGCGGTACGCGTGGAGGCGCGGTGCGGGACGGTGCTGCCGTCTCTGGCTGGGCGCCTGACGGTCTTGCGGCAGGCCGGATAAGGGGGTCTTCCGACCGGAACTGCTCCGGGCCGCCGGTGTGCATATCCTCCCGACCACCAAACCGAGGGTCCTCTATGGAATCCATGCCTCCGCCATCCGATACGACGGAAGCGGTCGCCCCCCGCCCGCTGGCCGATATCCTCGCCGACCTGGCCAAGCCGATCCCGCAGCGGCATCTGCGCACCAAGAAGCAGGGTGGCGCTACCCTCACGTTTTGCCCCTGGTACCGCACCCAGAAAATCCTGGATCACTACACCCGTGGGTTCTGGGAGATGGAAGTGACGAGCGTGCAGACCACCGAGGAGCGCCTCATCGTGGTGGTGCGCCTGTCGATCCATGCGGCCGAGGGCATCGTGGCCCGCGAAGCCACCGGCACAGAGCTCCTCAGCGTCACAGCGTACGGCGACCCCTCCAGCAACGCCGAAGCGCAGGCGTTCAAGCGCGCCTGCGCGCGCTTCGGGCTGGGGCTGCATCTGTACGAGAAGGAGGAATAAACCGCACCAGGCGCCACGCTTCGTGTGTACGGCCCCGCACCTGCTGCTTCATTGCCGGGGAATGAGATAGAAGTCCGTCTGACGTCCATCGTGGTAACGCACGGAGGTGCCGTCGAAGAACGCATCCTCTTCCAGCTTGATCAGGATGTCTTGGTCGCCCCACTCGGGGATGGCCACCGCTGCGTTTAGCTCGATGGCATGCGAGGTGTTGGGGTAGAGGGGATAGTCGCCCCGGCCGGGGACGCCCCCCTGCTGGTCCCACAGCCCGATGGTGGGCCCGGCGCCGTGGCCATGGTAGCCAATCGGGTGGGTGTAGATAGTGGCGTCGATGTCCTCCGCAGCGGCGCGTTCGAGCGCATCGGCCAGGATAGCATTGCCCGAGCGGCCGGCTTCAAAGGCGTCCGTGAGGAGATCCTGCAGTCGGTTGCCGATGCGCAGCGCCGCTTGGAGCCCTTCCGGCGGCGCCGTCTCGCCGGGGCGGAGCACATAGGCATTGCGCTGCGTGTCGGTGTTGAGGCGCAGGTAGGTGATGCCGAGGTCGATGTGGATGAGGTCGCCCGGCTGGATGACGGTCGTGCCGGCCGGTCCCGAGAAGTCGCCATCCGCGCCCGGCGCCTCCGCGCGCTGCACCGACACGCTCGGGTGAAACCATGCCTGTAGCTTCAACGCCCGAATGCGTTCGCGATACCACCACTGCACATCGGCCGTCGTGGTCACGCCCGGTTGAATGACCGCCTCGGAGAGCCCTTCCGCAACGATGGTATGCGCGATGCGGTTGATCTGGCGATAGACGGTCATCTCGCTTGGGGTGCGCGTCTCCAGCCAGCCAATGGCCAGGCGCTCGCCCGGCACGATGCGGTCGCGGTAGCGCTCGGGAAGCGCCGCTTCCAGCTGGCGCATCTCGGTGTGCGTCATCCCATCGGCCAGGGCAAAGGTCTCCGACGTGTTCACCGCGATCGAGTCGGGGTCCCGCTCAGTGATGAGCTCCACAAGGCGGGCCCACTGGTCGGGCTGCGTGTCGGGGTCCCAGGCGGAGGGAAAGAGGTCCCCCACAGCGTATCGGCTGACCGCGAGCCGCTCGACGCCGTCTTCCGGGCCGCGGTCGAAGAACACCAGCATGGTGCGCCGCCGGGCGGCCTGCCACGTGGCGGGGAGCATCGTCTTAATGACGGGGTCTTCGTTGTACTCCCGCGCGCTGATCACCCACAGGTCGATGCCTTCGCGCCGCATGAGGGCGGGCACGACCGTCTCGAAGCGTTCCTTGAGCCAGCGGTCGATGACCTCTGCGCGCTCGCGCAGCGGTAGGATGGTGGGCGTGGGCGCCTCCTGCGCCTGAAGCGCAGAGGGGAGGCTGAGCATCAGCAGGAGCAGCGGCAGAACGAGCCAGCGGGCGTGGTTCATCATGGGGCGTTGCGGGCAGGCGTAGGGTGGGCAGGACCGTAAAGTATAGCGTCTGCCTCCGTAATTTGCTACCCAGCGCCAGTATCAGCCCGTCAACGATAGCGCATGCCGGACCGTATGGGGTGCGGGGATGGCGGCCTTCTTACGCGGCGCGTGTCAGCGTAGCGGCTGGCGCGGTTGTCGCCGTGCCCGCCCGCAGGGCGTGCCGGCAGGCCCCCCGCATGCGCTGCCGCCAGTCGGGGTAGTGCCGCTCGTGCCGAAACAGCGCATCGGCTGGAAGGGGCGTGCCATCGGCCGTGTACAGCCCCACGAGGTGGATTTCCGTGTCGGAGGTATAGGCCGACGAGGTCTCGTCAAACGCGATCTGCCAGCGCGTAGGCTCAGCCTCGGCCGCGGGATCGTCCAGGTACTGCTGTTCTGGGTCGGGGATGTATGGCGCGCGAAGGGGCTGGTTGTTTATCTCTCGTGTAGGGTAGGACATACGCGTAGGGTCTTGATTTGCAGAGTACGCTGGGTGTAACGATGCCTTCGTACAGGTGGACGTACGACGCAAAGGCTTGTTAAGGGCTCCTGTCGCTGCCCGCGCCGGCACCGGTGATTCACGCGGTGTCCCGATCGCTGCGCGGAGGGCCCTGCACCTTGGGTTGCTGGCGCGTGTCGAGCCGTTTGGCAATGGAGCGTACGAGGCGACTGCTTATGTCGAAGAGCTTCGTCATAGCGTGTGGTCGGGTTGGTGTCTGAGTCTCGAAGCAGCCGGGGAGCGTGGAGGCGCTCGCCCAGCGCTGCAGGCCCCTGTCACAGCCGCTGCAGCCCGTGTGTTTGGTCGCCGCTGCGCTGTAAGCGCTTTGTTTTCTCGACTTAAACGAGAGTTAATTTGTCAGCGCTTCCAGCTTCAAGAGGCTTCCACGTATTGCCTCTTATTGGTAGATAATAGACCGCAAAAATGAGAACCCAGGTCATTTCTCGGCCCCGATAATGCGTTCCGCTCAGGTGCCCTTGGTAGAGACGACCCGGCAGGTCATCTCCACTACGATGACACGTGATGGGATGAATTGTCAACCCACCCTCATGGGCGCTCCGCGTTCGCCCACGAAAAGCCGCGGTCGATGCCAAAGTAGTCGTAGCGCGTCACGAAGAGCATAAGGCTGGCAACCGTCCCGTAAACCAAGATGTTGGCTACGGTACCGTAGTTTTGCTGCAACAGCATGCCAACCGTCAGGCTGCACATCAGCAGGCCCATGGCGACCAGCGCCCACCGCGTCTTCCAGCCCAGGATGAGCATTCCCCCGATGACGGTTTCGACAGCCACAACCGTCAGGCCGAAGACGTAGACGAACGGGCCCGGCAGGATGGTGTCGGCAAAGCTCTCGGCCATACCGCTGGCAAACCCGTCGATGTCGGGCAGCCGCACGAGGCTTCGCCCCAGCATGTTGATGCCCAGCAAGAGGCGTAGCACCGCAAACCCGAGGCGGCGGTCAGCCAGAGAGCGTCCGGTGGTGTCGGTAGCCATAATACACAAACAGGGTTTGCGAGAGGTGAATTACCAGGTGCCCAACCAGGCATGGACTTCACGGGTTCGCACGGTGGTGTAGCGGCGGCGTGAGCGCGCCTTATCGTCGGTGCGAATGGGGGCTTGGGTGTCGTCTCTCGGCTCGCATCCTACGAACATTAGAGGAGTGGGAAGCGCATCGGCCGGTGGAGGGTAGGTGGTGGAGGCAGCCGTCGTTACGAAGGCTCACTCCCCTCCCGCAGCGCATCCCGAATCTCGATCAGCAACTGCTCGATGCGCTCGCCGCGGAGGGCACTGTCAGATGATTCTGCAAGCGCCGACGACTGTGGCCGCTCCGTGAGGTAGTCGCGCTGGGCGAGGACGGCGGTGCGAAACGCGGACGCGTTGCGGATGCCAGTGATCGACATGTCCGAGCCGCCCTGTCCGCTCTGGCCGGCCGTCTCAATCTTGAGCGTGCTCAGCTCAAAGTACCGCAGCAGGGGTCCCTCTTTGAACGCCAGATCCTGAATGTTGTCCAGCGGGATCGTGTGCTCGACGGGGAACAGGATCCCTTTCTTGAGGCGCAGGTGCCGCGGGGAGAGCTCGCACTCCATGCGCTCTACATAGCGCCGCGCGTACGCCTGCCCGACGCCCAAAAACCAGAACGGCAAGAAGAGGATACCGATGATGCTGCTGACGAGGGCAAGCGCCCCGCCAACCAGGATGTAGGTGAGCAAGTAGGAACTAAATTCAGCCTCGAAGGGCAGTTCGGGGACGGCAGGGGCTTCGGGCATAGTATACGTGGGGCGTGGTTGGGTATGGGCGTTTTTGAGTGTGGACGTGTGGGCAGTCTAACAGAGCACACATCGGCGTCAGCCGATTGAAGACGAAGGCGGAGGGCAGGAATCGAGGAGTCGAAGAGGCGAGGAATCGAGGAACCGAGGAACCGAGGAGGGATGCATTTTAGGGTTAGCAACTGTCCTTCCCCTGCGTCATTCTGAGCGAGCGAAGAATCTCTTGAGGTATGGCACCGCGCTCGCGTATTGAGACTTGATTGCCGCAACTGAAGAGATCCCTCGATCGGAGTCCAGGGCAGGCTCTTCGCTGACGCTCAGAATGACGGGGCTGGAAGGGTCCGCGGTCTGCTTACTGATTCGCGCGGGGTGAGTGTATGGGGGGCTCCGGCTCCGGCAGGATCGGGTCCTCGGCGGGGAGGCGGTTGAGGGCTTCCTGGATGGCGCGCTCCAGCTGCGGGTCGCCGCCTTCGATCACCGCGCGGGGTGTTTGGACGACTTCGATGTCGGGCGCGACGCCCTCGTTCTCCACCGCCCATTCGCCGTCGACGTCGTAGAAGCCGCCGCGGGGCACGGTCAGCGTGCCGCCGTCGATGAGGGGCGGGGTGTCCCAGATGCCCACGAGCCCGCCCCACGTGCGCCGCCCGATGAGCGGGCCGAGGTCCATCCGCCTGAACATGTACGGCAACAGATCACCGCCCGAGCCGGCGGCTTCGTTGATGATCATCGCCTTCGGGCCCCAGATGCCGGCCCCGGGTGTGGTGAACGGGTCGCGATTGCCGATGGGGTTGTTAAAGAAGCCATGCAGCTCCCGCGCCATGATATCCACCATGTAGTCCGCCGCCGAGCCGCCGCCGTTGAAGCGTTCGTCGATGACGACCCCGGCGCGGTCTTGTTGGGCGAAGTAGTAGCGGTTGAAGTTGTCATAGCCCGCCTGCGCGGTGTTGGGTACCCACACGTAGCCGAGCTGTCCATCAGAGGCTTCATCCACAAAGCGCCGGTTGTCCTCCACCCAGGCATGGGTGCGGAGCTGCCCTTCGTTGGCCACGGGCACCACCGTGACCTCGCGCGCGCCATCAGGGGTGGGCGTGTCGTTGATGAGCAGCGTCACCTGCCGCCCCACGGTGCCCTGCAAGAGCTCGTACGGATTCATGTCGGCCGTCAGCGCGCGGCCGTTCACGGCCAGCAGGAAGTCGCCCGCGCTGACGTCAAGCCCTGGCGCGCGCAGCGGGGCCTGCAGGTTCGGATTCCAGCTTTCGCCGTCGTAGATACGCTCCAGCGTGTAGCGGTTGCCCTCGACGCCAAAATCGACGCCCAGCAGTCCCGTGCCCGGGCCTTCCCCGTCGGGCACATCGCCGCCGCCGGTGTAGGTGTGGCCGAGCGAGAGTTCGCCCACCATCAGCGCAAACAGGTAATTGAGGTCGGCGCGGTGGTGCACATGGTCAAGCCAGGGCTCATAGAGCGTGCGGATGTTGTCCCAGTCGGCGCCGTGGTAATTATCCACGTAGAGGTAGTCGCGGTTGAGGCGCCAGACCTCATCGAAGAGCTGCTGCCATTCGGTGCGCGGCGTCACATCTTTGCGGAGGCTCGCCACGTCAATTTGGCCATCGCCCACATCCGGGTCCGCCGCGGTATCCACGATACCCCACGTGTTGCCCGAGCTGTAGAGGGCGCGCTGCCCGTCGTGCGAGACGGAAAAGTTGCCGATCTGCGGCATGAAGGGCCGCGCTTGCCGTTGCTGCAGATCGTAGCGATGCACGTGCTGCCCCGGCTCGTTGGGGACGCTCTCTCCATAGAACAGCACGCCCGCGGCACCGGCACGCAGAAAGGTGTACGTGCGCTCCGGGATGCCGTCGATGGCCAGCGTGCGCTGCCCGATGCCGTCCAGGTCGATGCGCACGTCCGGCGATTCATCCGCCTCGCCTGTTTCATCTTCAGACGCGTCATCGCCGTTTTCTTCATCGCTGCGGGGCAGGAGGGGCGAGGGGGCGTCGGCGCGCAGCACGGTCAGGTAGATGGCGCGGGTGATGGGCTTATCGTACGCGCTCATGTCAAGCCAGCCGGTGTTCAGCCCATAGTCGGTGCTGGCCATGAAGTAGAGGTAGTCGCCGCTGGCATCCCATACCGGATGCACGGCATCGGCCATCCCGTCCGTGATTTCGACCGATTCGCCGCTTTCGAGGGAGTAGGCATTGATCGTCCGGAACTGGTTGTGCATCCGCTTGGCGTAGGCGATCCACTGGCCATCCGGCGACCACGACGGGTTGAGCGACCGCTCGGGATGGGCGTAGAGGTCAAAGTCTACTTCCGTCAGCTCCTCCGATTCAACGTCCAGCAGCCAGAGCGTACGATCGGCATCGGTAAACATGAGGTGGGAGCCGTCGGGCGACCACTGCGGCGTGTAGTAGAAGGAGGCCGGCAGGTCGATCACGCGGGGCTCCGCGAGCCCATCTTGTGGGCCGATGAGCAGCTGGTATTCGCCGCTGCGGTCCGAGAACCAGGCGATGTGTTCACCGTCGGGCGACCAGGCAGGGAAACGGTCGGCGCTATCGGGTCCATCGGAGATGTTACGCCAGGGCCCCTCCTCCTGTGGCACGGTAAAGATCTCACCGCGCGCTTCGAACACGGCCCGCACACCCGTTGGGGAGAGGCCCGCGTTCATGATTTGGTTCTGCACGGAAGCCCAGCGGTCCTGTGTCCACGGCATATCGCCGCGCGCGACGATATCCAGCGGCGTTGACGCCCCGCCGGCCGGGTCCATCCGGTGCAGCCGGCCGCCCTGTTCATACACGAGCAACCCGTCCGTCACGTCAAAGGCCTTGACGTCGAACCCTGTGTGTTCGGTAAGCTGCGTGAGGTCCTCGGTGGTGGTGTCGTAAGCGAAGATGTTCATCACCCCGTCGGTACGGTCGGAGAGGAAGTAGACCGTGTCTTCGTGCCACACGGGCTGGGTGTCGACGGTTTCCTCGTACGGCAGCTCGGTGAGGTCGTACGTCTCCAGGTCCAGAATCCAGAGCGGATGCACCTGCCCGCCGCGGTAGGCCCGCCAGTGGTCCTGCCACCGGCTGATGGGCTGGTAGACGATGTGGTTGCCATCCGGACTGTACCCTCCGACATCCGCGCGCGGGATGGGCAGCGGCTCCGCCTGGCCGCCCTCCAATCCGATCTCGAAGAACCGCGCATAGCTTGCCGGTGCCGCATCCCGACTGGAGGTGAAGAGGATGCGTTCCCCATCGGGCGCCCAGCCCTGCACGGTATCCCCCCCGGGATGGTAGGTCAGGCGCTGTGGGGTGCCCCCTTCTATTGACACCACGTACACATCCGTCTGGCCCTGATACCGGCCGGAAAAGGCTACCTGGGTGCCATCGGGGGAGAGGTGAGGGTGCGAGACGACCCCTTCGAAGCTCGTCAGCCGCCGTGCATCGCCCCCATCGTGGCCGGTCACCCACAGGTCGCCGGCGTGATTGAAGACGAGACGATCGGCGCTCAGCGAGGGATCCTGGAGCAGCAGCGTGGGATCCTCGGCGCGGGCCGGCGAGGCGAGTGCGAACAGCAATGCGAGACCGATGACCACGGATCGGCGAAGCAGCGGGGAGATCATCATAGCGAGGACAGACGTGTGTAGGGGGTGTGGAGCGGTGAGCTCTGATAAGATGGCGCCCCGCGGCATGGTTGTCAAGTGGTATGGAGCTGAACGGCGGCACCCGAGGGTGGTGTTGGGAAACGGACATTCGGTCCGGCACGGGACAGGTGGGCGCCGCAAGGCGCTCGTAGCTTATCCCGCTAACCCCCAACGCTCAGGTGCTGGGCGAAGGGTGCTGGACCGTGACCGGTCCTAGGACCGCCACTGAGTAGAGCCCACGCCAAGGAAACGCTCTGAACCGTCGGGCTGGTGTTACAACTCCTTACGCTTAACACAGCCATGGCGGCATACAGCATAGCACCCACCGGAGCGCAGCGTAAGAGTCCATGGGTCCGCTCAAATCCCCGCCACTGCCGTCGTCACATCGAGGCGCACGGCCCTTCACCTGCCGCTCGTGCTACCACTAATTACTGTTTGAACAAGTTATAGTTCATGTTTTCTTTATATGAAGGTATTGCATGTAAGCATGGGGGGGTACTGTTAGGGTGGCTTTCCGCTGCACCGGGTGTTAGAATGTAAGCGCCTCCGGATGAGCCAGGTGATGGTGACGATGACCTACCGCCCGGTGGCGGTGGCAGCACTCCCCCCAGCGACGACTGTCCCGAAGACGATGACGACACCCCCACGTCTCCGGTAGGCGGCGATGAGCCGTGCGGGTTCGACTGCTGGGATCCGCCGCCGGAAGACGATGACCCTTTCGACCCGCCCGAATATTGTGCCCAGGCAGGATCTTGCCACGATGCCGACATTCAGAATGAAGGGCACCACGATATCTTGAAAGCGCTGGAGAGCAGTGGCCACTTAAGTGCAGTGTGGGACCGAAGTGCTGATTTTGGAGGCCTTGAAAGTTTTAATTGGATCGAACAAGATCCTACAACAGGGAATATTTCGTCCAGACCACTTGAAGGTGATGAGGGTAACACGCTACCTTGTGCTGTTTTGACACACGCTGATGCCGCACCCGAAAACGCGATCGGCTATGTGCACACACATCCCGAGATAGGGGAAACGAGAGCATGTCGCGTCGATCCTAAGAATCCGAGTGGAGGGTACGTTGAATTTGAGTACACTGAAAGCCACGTAAGCCAAGATGATTTAGATACAGTCGAAAAGCATGATTTAGACTTTGGCGTTATGATTGATAGTGAGGAAATAGCATTTTACGATAGCACGGAAATACGTGGTGCGTATACAAGATGTGGTTTTTGATCAATTGATTGCGTTCAAAAAAAGGTGAGGTGTATATGCGGTTGGGTACGTTGGTGTTGATTATGTTATTATATCCCATTTGGCATGTGGGACATTCGATAGGCGATAGCATTATTAAACTCGAAGAAAGCGTTGAACCGGTAGCCGTCTGTCCCGATGCGATTGATATAGATGGGATTGATATAGGGTACGAGTTGGTAAAGAGGTACCTGTCCAGCCCAGGTTATGCGGATGCGCGACAAGAAGAAGGAACTTCAGGCATCTCGCCTGACGAGATAAGGCTATTGGTCGATGGGCAAGACGACGAAGCCTGTGAGGCGCTTAATGCCACATACGGTCAGTATAGAAACGGCCGAGTACGAGATGTTGCCTATTACGAGGCTGGGGGCTTCTACTTTGTTGCTCATCCGCTAACAGAAAGAGAAGTTGACGGCATGTACATCGCTTCAGGTCATCACTTCTTCCATGTCGTAAGTAGCGAGTTCAAGCGGGTAAAAGGTTATATGATGTAGTGCTGTTGTGTGCTTTGACGCGCGGGTGGGCAGTCCCCCATCCCGTGACGGCATCAGTGGCCGTGTTGGCAAGTGACCATGATCGAGCGGTAGTCCATGAGATGCGTCCGCCTCCACCCCCCCTCGTCGCGTCCGTCGCGGGCGCGACGCATCCCCGAGCCGTCTCGGCTCGAACCTCACGAAGCGACAGCATGCGTTGACTGAAGTGGTTGTCTCTCCCGAGGGACCGAGACGGTCCCGATTGCGCATCCCCGCCGAGACGGCGGGGACGAGAGGAGGAATAACGGGGGGAGGATGCGCTGTCAGTCCCACATCCTCCGCGTCGCGTCCGTCCGGGGCGCGCCGCACCTCCGACGCCGGTGCGGCGTTTGTGCCGGGGGATGCCTCGCCTACCCTCGGTATTAACGGTGGGGAATAGGGGGCGGTTATTTTCGCCTTTGTCCCAGAAAAAGCCGCCTTTTATGAAGCCCTCGCCCCCGACGCGTCAAGAGTGCGTTAACTTGCGCAGCGAAAGCGCTTCTATAGGGGAACTGGTTGAACCTGCAGCCGGGAAGAACCTTGTGGCGGATTCGGGTACGCCCGTGTTGCGTGGAACGCCCACGGCAGCCGGTGCTACCACTTCTACCCAGTCCTGCGGCCGTTACGCCCGTAGGTATTCTCGCCACCGACCCCCTTTGGTGTATGTCCAAACAGTCCTTGACCGCCCTGGCCGTCATCCTCGTGTTCATCGCCGGCCTACTCGCTGTGCTGACCCTGCTGGCCGCTGAGGCCCTGGCTGCACAACTGCCCCTGCTGGCCGGGCTGGGCGCCGTCGTGGCGCTGGCCCTGTGGTTTACGCTGGAGCGGCTGCGGCCGGCGCCCCCCTCCGCGCCCGCTCCTGAGGAGGCGGCCGAAGAAGCGGCCACGCCGTCTACGCCCGAGAAGCCGTCGCCAATCCCGGCCGTGCAGCTGCTCTCGCTGCTGCAGCGCAAGGGGCGGCTAATCGATTTTCTGCAGGAAGACATCCAGGCCTACGACGACGCCCAGATCGGTGCGGCCGTGCGCAACGTGCACAGCGGCTGTCGCGAGGTGCTGGATGCGCACGTGAGCCTGGCGCCGGTGATGGAAACGGACGAAAACACCTCGGTGACGATCGATCCGGGCTTTGACGCCCACGCCATCCGCCTCACCGGCACCGTGAGCGGCGAGCCGCCCTTTACCGGCATGCTGCGCCACCGGGGCTGGCGCGTGGAGCACATCGACCTGCCGCAGCAGATGCAGGAGCGCGAAGCCCTCATCGTGGCCCCTGCCGAAGTGGAAGTCAACTAAGCGGATGGTCCCCGACGCTGTGCAATTTCTCTCTTTACGTGAAAGGTTATGGCTGATTCCCAATATGTTGTAGGCATCGACCTGGGCACCACGCACTGTGCGCTGAGCTACGCGCCGGCGAACGCTGAGATGCAGGACGAGCCCACGCCGTTTCGGATTCCGCAGCTCGTGAATCCGGGCGAGGTGGATGGGCGCCTGCTGCTGCCCTCCTTCATGCTCCTGCCCGGTGCGCACGACGTGCCCGAGGGCGGACTGCGCCTCCCCTGGACCGACGGCCACGACTACGCCGTCGGCGCCTTCGCCCGCGAGCGCGGCGCTGAGCTGCCAAGCCGGCTCGTGGCCTCGGCCAAGTCGTGGCTGTGCCACACCGGCGTCGACCGCACCGCCGCCCTCCTCCCGTGGGAGGGGCCGGACGATGTGCAGAAGGTCTCGCCCGTAGAGGCCGCCCGCCGCTACCTGCAGCACCTGCGCCACGCCTGGAACCACGAGATGGCGGCCGATGACCCGGCGGCCCGCCTGGAACACCAAACCGTGCTGCTGACCGTGCCGGCCTCCTTCGATGCGGTAGCCCGGGAGCTGACCGTGCGCGCCGCGCAAGAGGCCGGGCTGCCCGACATCACGCTGCTCGAGGAGCCGCAGGCCGCGTTCTACGCCTGGCTGGCCGCCCAGGGCGACGACTGGCGCGACGCCATTGAGGTCGGTGACTCGATTCTCGTCTGTGACGTCGGCGGTGGCACCACCGACTTCAGCCTCATCGAGGTGGTGGAAGAAGATGGGGCGCTGGATCTGCAGCGCGTGGCCGTGGGCGAGCACATCACGCTGGGCGGCGACAACATGGACCTGACGCTGGCCTACGCCGTCCGTCATAAGCTGGCGCAGGACAGCACCCAGCTCGACAACTGGCAGTTTCGGGCGCTTACGCATCAGTGCCGCAAGGCCAAGGAGCACCTCTTGAGCGATCCAGCCGCCACCGAGGCGCCGGTCGTGATTAGCGGGCGCGGCTCGTCGCTGATTGGCGGCTCCATCCGCACCGAGCTTACCCGCGAAGAGATTCAGAACATCCTGACGGACGGGTTCTTCCCGCACGGTGCTCTTACCGATCATCCGGAGCGCAAGCCGAAAGTCGGGATGCGCGAGATGGGGCTGCCGTACGAATCAGACCCGGCCATCACGCGGCACCTGGCGGCGTTCCTGAGCCAGCATGTGTCGCCCAACGGAGAGGGCACAGTCTTCCCGTCGGCCGTCCTCTTCAACGGCGGCGTGATGAAGGCCGAAGGATTGCGCCATCGCGTGCTGGACGTGCTGCAGCAGTGGAGCGGCGCGGCGGAGGTTCGCGCCTTGCCGGCGCCCGACCTCGACACCGCGGTGGCGCGCGGCGCCTGCTACTACGGCGGCGCGCGCGAGGGCCGGGGCATCCGCATCCGTGCCGGCGCTCCGCGTTCCTACTACATCGCTGTCGAAAGCAACATGCCGGCCGTGCCGGGCGTGCCGACGCCCCTGAAGGCGCTCTGCGTGCTGCCGTTCGGCACGGAGGAAGGCTCGGCGCTCCGCATCCCCGAGAAGGAGTTCGGGCTGGTGGTAGGAGAGGATGCCGTCTTCACGCTGCTCGCTTCCACCACGCGCTCGTCGGACGCCGCCGGCGCGATCGTGGACGACTGGGGTGGGGAGATTGAGGAGGTCGCCACCATGGAGGCCCGCTTCGAAGCCACGTCCGAAGAGGCCAGCGGCACCGTGATCCCCGTCGTGCTCGAAAGCGCCTTCACCGAAGTCGGCACGCTGGAACTCTACTGCGCCACGCGCGATGGCGAACAGCGCCGCAAGCTGGCGTTCAACATCCGCGAGACGCAGGAAGCGTAGCCGCGTCGTTTCGCCCCGCTTGTCCACCGACTTTGCTCAACCGCTATGCCTGCGCCCGATCCGCGCTACCTCGTTGGGATTGACCTGGGGACGACCCACACCGTGGTCTCCTACATCGACCAGGAAGCGGCGTCGCCCACGGTGAAGCTGTTCGACGTCCTGCAGATGGTGGAGGCAGGCGCCGTGGGGCGACGCTCGGTGCTGCCGTCGTTTCTGTACCTCCCAGGGCCGCACGAGCTGGCCCAGGGAAGCACCGCGCTGCCCTGGGCGCCGGATCGCACGTATGCCGTCGGTACCTTCGCGCGCGAGCAAGGCATGCGCGTGCCGGGCCGGCTCGTGGCATCGGCCAAGTCATGGCTCTGCAACACGCACGTGGACCGCAGCGCCGACATTCTGCCGTGGGAGGCACCCGCCGACGTGCCGAAGGTCTCCCCGGTGGAGGCCGCCACGCGCTACCTGCAGCATGTGCGCGAGGCCTGGAACGCCGAGCAGGCAGCTACGCCGGAGGACCAGCTGGAGCGGCAGTCCATCATCCTCACCGTGCCCGCCTCGTTCGATGAGGTGGCGCGCTCGCTGACAGTAGAAGCCGCCGCCCGGGCGGGTCTCGGGCAGGTTATTCTGCTGGAGGAACCCATCGCGGCGTTTTACGCCTGGCTGCATGCCACGCCCGATTGGCGCGACACCGTAGCCGACGGGCAGGTGATCCTCGTGTGTGATGTGGGCGGCGGCACCACCGACTTTTCCGTCATCGGGGTACGCGCGGAGGGCGACGACCTGCTGTTCGACCGCCTCGCCGTGGGTGACCACCTGATGCTGGGCGGGGACAACATGGACCATGCCCTGGCGCGCTCGGTGGAGGCCGAGCTGACGGGCGAGGGGCAGGGGCTGGACCGGCAGCGCTGGCAGCAGCTGGTGCATCAATGCCGCCGCGCCAAAGAAACGCTGCTGCAGCCCGACGCACCCCAAACTGCCGAAGTGGCCGTGGCCGGGCAAGGCAGCAACCTGATCGGCGGCACCCTTCGCCACACGCTCCGCCGTTCCGAGGTGGAAGCCCTTGTGCTGGAGGGTTTCTTCCCAGAGGTGGGCGCCGACGCGGAGCCTTCCGAAGACCGCCGCGCCGGGCTGGCCGAGCTGGGCCTTCCCTACGCGCAAGATCCCGCCATCACCCGGTACCTGGCGGCGTTCTGGCGGCAGTCCGAACCGTACATCCGCAAGCAAACGGGACGCGACACGCCGTATCCCGACCATATCTTGTTCAACGGTGGGGTCTTCAACGCCGGCATGCTGCGCGAGCGGACGCAGGCCATCGTCGGGAGTTGGTTTGAGGAGACGGCGGGCGACGCATGGCAGCCCACGGAGCTTCCCACCGTCCGGCTTGATCACAACGTGGCCGTGGGCGCCGCCTCGTATGGACGCGTCCGGCAGGGCGAAGGCACGCGCGTGGGCAGCGGGAGCCCGCGAGCCTACTACGTGGGCATCGCCGGCGAAGCGACGGACGACGACACCACCAAGGCCGTCTGCCTCGTGCCGCGGGGCGCGCCGGAAGGCTACGAGGTGCGCCTGCAGGACCGCACGTTCGAAGCGCTGGCCAACCAGCCGGTGACGTTTCACCTGCTCAGCTCCAGCACCCGCACGGGCGATCAGCCAGGGCAGGTCGTCACCCTCGAATCCGACGAGGCGCTCGCCTTGCCGCCCATCCGCACGGTCCTGGCCTTCGGGAAACGCTACGCCCGCACCGTCCCCGTGCAGTTGGAGGCCCATCTCACGGAGGTCGGCACGCTTACGCTCTGGTGCGCGTCTGTGAACACCGACCACCGCTGGCAACTCCAGTTCGATGTGCGGCAGAGCGGGACGGTCACGCCGGACGATGCCACCGACGGGGAGGACGTGATCACCACGCGCCATGTGGAGAAGGTGCGGGAGGCGATTCAGCGCACCTTTGAGGATCCCGAGCGGGAGGAGCCGCCGTCCACCGTTTGGAACTGGCTCGAAACGCTTGTCCACCGTCCGCCCGAGGAGTGGCCGCTGCCGTTCCTCCGGGCCTGCGCCGATCGCCTGCTGCACACCCGGCGCGACCGCTCCGCCGCGCACGAGAAGATCTGGCTGGACCTCCTTGGCTACTGCCTGCGCCCCGGCTATGGCGACGCAGTGGACGCATGGCGGATGCAGCAGGCCTGGGTGTTGCATCTGGAAGGGCTCCGCTTCCCCGACGAAAAACGCAACCGCGTGGCCTGGTGGCATTTCTGGCGTCGCGTGAGTGGCGGGCTGGCAGCCGGCAAGCAGGAGCAGATCTATTACGAGGCGCGCCCCTTCATCCAGCCCGAAGTGCGCACGCGCAAGGAGCACCGTGTGTACCACCGGCGCATGGAGATGAGCGAGAAGGAGGAGGCCTGGAAGGCGCTGGCCACGTTTGAGCGCATGAAGCCCGACCTCAAGACCACCCTGGCAAAGCTGCTCCTGGACAAGTTTCGTCGCTCCTCGCCGCGTGGCGGCGAGCTGTGGGCGCTGAGCCGGCTGGGCACCCGCCACCCGCTGCACGGCCCACTGGACCGCCGGGTGCCGGTCATCGACGTAGAGGCGTGGCTGGAGGCGCTCCTCGGGATGGACCTGCCGTCGTCAAAAGATGCCGCCTACGCGCTGGCCCACCTCGCCCGCCGCACGCCCGACCGCGACCGGGGCGTTTCAGCGGCGATCCGCGACCGCGTCGCCACCTGGCTCGACGAGCACATGAGCGACCCCGCGCCCTACCACACGCTCCTGCGAAGCCCCGAGCCCCTCGGCGAGCATCCCGGCGAGGCCTGGTTCGTCGCCGAACCCCTCCCGCAGGACGCCGCTACCACGGTGCATGAACCGAGGGGGATTATGGTGTGAGAGTAGCCAGCACCTCCGGGACCCTATCTGTTGCTCCTGTTCCACATTCCGAGGGTGTAGTATCAGGGTACCTGAGAATACGGCACGAGATCATACCTGCTTGATCCTCGACCGATATCGCACGTTACAATATTATCGTTCAGTTCCATGACCGCAGTGAGCATGAAACGCACGCTTTCTATTCGTCGGCTTGACGACCACCGGTCAAATGATGATCTTGGCGACCGGACGCCCGCGGAGCTGATCGGCATGGTTTGGCCGCTTACCCGGACCGCTTGGGCGTTTAAGCAGGCCGGCGAAGCCAACAGCGAGGAATCACCTGATGCTCAATCCCGACTACCGCGACATACTGTTCGCTTTCGCAGACGCCGGGGTTGAATATCTGCTGGTTGGCGCGTATGCCTTAGCCGCACATGGACAGCCGCGCGCCACGGGCGACATCGACCTCTGGGTGCGCCCCACAAGTGCCAACGCCGAGCGCGTCATGCAGGCGCTCAACGCATTTGGTGCTCCGCTTGCACGCGTCAACGCAAAAGATTTTGAGGCATCGGAGGTCGTCTTTCAGATTGGCGTCTCGCCCCGTCGAATCGACATTCTCACCTCCATTGCGTCAGTTGACTTCGAGAGCGCGTGGGCCGATCGTCTGGAAATCAAACTCGAAGGTATCGTGGTTCCAGTGCTCAGTCGGGAGCATCTCGTCCAAAACAAGAAAGCGGTAGGTCGCCCCCAGGACTTAGCAGACGTAGACCGACTTTCAGGCATGAACAGTGAGCAACCGTAGCCTCCTCTGCTACGGGTTGCGCCCAGTTTTGCGGGATTGACATTCAAGGTGACAAGAGCGGTGTGTTTAATAACTCCGCCCTGTCCGAAGAAAAAAAGTATGTCTCCTTCGTATGCACTCCGGATTCCCTTTCGGATGAGTAATCCCACAGGCGCTACCGGATAGCCCCTCGGCGAGGCCTGGTTCGTCGCCGAACCTCTCCCGCAGAACGCCGCGACCACGGTGCATGAGCCAACGGGGATTATGGTGTGGGGTGGTAGTATAATAGGAACCTGCGCTGTATATTGGTACGTAGCGGCAGCTGTGTCCTCGGAGTCGGGGGTAAGACCGAGGGGTACGTGTATGCTATCGGTGGTTGCCTCTACAGTATTCGGATAGCGTCGTGGGTATACAGGCGTTCCGCGGTGGTATTGCGAACTAATACGGGGAGACGCTCCGTAGAATACAGGCTACCCCACCTCGGGCAAACTTGTCACAAAGGTGCCGGTTTAGGGCAAAACGTTCAGTTCCACTCCGGGAAAAGACGCATAGAGCCATGGATGATCAGCAACTCTTAGAACGCATCACGCTCGACCCCAAGGTTATGACGGGCAAGCCCGTCATCAAAGGCACACGCCTGACCGTGGAGTACGTCCTGAACTTGCTGGCCCATGGCGCAACCGAGGACGAAATTCTTGAGGAGTACGCCAGCCTTACCCGCGAGGACATCCGGGCCTGTTTGCTCTTTAGCGCGCGCTCGCTCTCGGAGTCGAGCTTTATGCCGCTAACAGCCGCATAGCACATGCGTTTTCTTGTGGACGAATGTACCGGTCCGGCTGTAGCCCAGTGGCTGGCCCGTCAAGGCCATGATGCATTTTCAGTATTCGACGAGTTGCCCGGCATACCTGACAAAGAGGTAATCCGCCGTGCGTACGACGAGCGGCGGATTCTAATTACAAACGACAAGGACTTCGGCGCGAAGGTATACCGCCAGGAGTATCCGCATCACGGTGTTGTTTTGCTACGCCTCGATAACGAACGGAGCGCGAACAAGATATCTGTGCTGCGGAATCTGTTGTTGGAGTACGCAGACCGGCTGCACGACCGGTTTGTTGTCGTTACCGAAAAGCAGGTGCGCTTCTCTCGACCGCGTCAGGAATAGCAAGGGAATAGAGGAAGCGCTATAACTGCTAACTGCTGCGGATGGCAAGCCGCCGCAGAGTTTCACCGTTAAGGCCTCCTGCAAACACTAAAGGAGGCATTCGTGAAAGGACGTTATCAATTAGCGATTTTCGTTGGCTTGGTGCTAATCCTTGCAGGATCAGATGTCCATGCTCAGCCGTCAGC
>JAAAOI010000206.1 GCA_009908945.1 Bacteroidota bacterium | reverse complement strand
CGAGGCCGTGATCCGCGTCAGGTTGAGCTGCGTGCCCAGCGTCCGGTAGGCCTCCAGGTTGGGGCCCTCCATGGTGCCATCGCGGGAGATGTCGGTGTAGACGATCCGCCGCACGCCGCGCCGCTCCATGTCCAACGCGAGGTCGACGGCATCCACGCCGCTGCCCTCCGTCCAGCCCTGCACGCGCACCTCGCCGTCCTTCGCGTCGATCCCCACGACGATGCGGCTGCACCCAAAGCGCTCGATGGCCTCACTGATGAGCTCCGGATGGCGCACGGCCGCGGTGCCGATGATCACGCGGTAGACGCCCAGGTCGAGCGCTGCTTCGATATCCTCCATGGCGCGAATACCCCCGCCCAGCTGCACGGGGATATCCAGCGCCTCGGCCATGCGCTGAATCACGGCGCGGTTGTCGGCGCTACCGCCCAGGGCCGCGTCGAGGTCTACCAGATGCAGCACGCGCGCATTCTGGACCCGCCACAGCTTGGCCAGCTCCACGGGGTCGTCGAAGTAGACCGTCTCCTGGTCGTACGCGCCTTGGTAGAGGCGCACGCAGCGCCCGTCGCGGAGGTCGATGGCCGGAATGATGAGCGGCAGCATGGGGGAAGGGATGGGTGAGGGAAGCCAACACGCAAGGAGGCAGCCGGCCTGACCGGGCTGCCTCGGGCGTCTAAAGCAAAATCAGGCGGTGAGCTGCACGCGCGAGGTGAAGTTTTTTAGCACCTGCAGGCCGCTGTCGTGGCTCTTCTCGGGGTGAAACTGGACCCCTAAAACGTTGTTTCGGTGCACAACCGCCGGAAAATCGACGCCATAGTGCGCCGTGGCCAGCACGTCGGCCGGCTCCTCGGCCTCGGCATAATAGGAGTGGACGAAGTAGAAGTAGGGGGTGGCGCTGAGGCCGTGGAGCAGGGGGTGCGCGCGGGTGGCGGTGACGTTATTCCACCCCATGTGGGGGACCTTCAGCGCTTGCCCGTTGCCAGCCGTGTCCTGATCGACGAGTTCCGTAGCGTTCTGCGCATTCGGAAACCGGACCACGCGCCCGGGGAGGACGCCCAGGCCCTCGTGCGTGCCCCGCTCGTCGCTTTCCTCAAACAAGAGCTGAAGCCCGATACACACGCCAAGAAACGGCGTGCCCGCGGCGATAGCCTCGTGGATGGGGGCGACCAAGCCGCGGTCGCGGAGCTCCTGCATGCAGGCCCCGAACGCGCCCACGCCCGGTAGCACCAACCGCTCGGCGGCCCGGAGGTCGGCCGGGTCATCGGTGCGAAGCACGGTGGCGCCAATCCGCTGAAACGCTTTTTCGATGGACCGGAGGTTGCCGATCCCGTAGTCAATGATGGTTACCATGGGGCAGGGGTTAATCGTCAGGAGAGCTGAGGTGCTGGGAACGTGCCGTAGCGGTGGCTACGGCTTTGATGAGCATCGTGCGGAGGCCGTGCGATTCGAGCTCAGACGTCGCTGCGATGGCGGTGCCGCCAGGCGTCGTGACCTCATCGCGGAGGATGGCGGGGTGCTTCCCCGTCTCCAGCACCAGCTTTGAGGCGCCGTAGACGGTCTGCGCCGCCAGCCGGGCGGCGGTGGCACGGGGCAGGCCTTGCTTCACCCCGGCATCGGTCAGGGCTTCGATAAACATAAACACGTAGGCCGGCCCGCTTCCCGATACGCCGGTGACGGCATCCATCAGATACTCGTCAATGTCTTCCACGGTGCCGACGGCCTCGAACAGCGTCCGGGCGATGGTGCGGTGCGCCTCCGTACAATGGGTGCCCGCAGCCAGGGCCGTAGCGCCGGCATCGACCAGGGCGGGCGTGTTGGGCATGGCGCGCACCACCGGCAGCCGCAAGCCGAAGAGCTGCGCCAGGTTGTGCGTCGTAAGGCCGGCCAGCACGGAGATGATGAGGGTCTCTTCCGAGACGTGCGGCGCGATCTCATTGATGACGCCCGCGGCCTGCTGCGGCTTGATCGACAGCACCACCACCGAAGCGGCGGCGACCGCTGCGGTGTTGTCGGTGCCCACCGCGATGCCCGGGAAGGCCCCCTGAAGCTCATCCAGCCGCGCCGCTGTACGCCGGGTGGCATGGATCTGGGCGGCGGGCACGTGGTCCCCGCTGCGCATCCCGCCAATGAGGGCACGCCCGATGCTGCCCGCGCCGATGATTGCAATGCGTTGCTCGCTTAACACCATAGAGTACATGTGGGGCTCTCGTTCAGAAAGGGAATCCTGCAGGGCGTTGCGTGCCACCGACCGTGCGCGTGGTCGCGTGCCCTATCGGTCCGGCGCTACCGTCGGCCTTAGAGCTGACCTTTTGTAGAGGGCATGGCATCGTGCGTGGTCTCGCGGCGGACGGCCATCCGGAGCGCGCGCGCCGCGGCTTTGAAGAGGGCCTCCACCTTGTGGTGCGCGTTGGAGCCCTGCAGCACGCTCAGGTGCAGGTTGCACTGCGCTTGCTCAGCCAGCGAGTACCAGAAGTGCTCCACCATCTCGGTCGACAGGTCGCCCACCGTCGGGCGCGCAAAGGTGGCATCAAACTGGAGATAGAAGCGCCCCGACAGGTCGATGACCGCCCGCGCGAGCGTCTCGTCCATCGGCACGTAGGCATGGCCGTACCGGGCGATGTACGCCTTCTCGCCCAGCGCCTGCCGGATGGCCTGGCCCAGCGTGATGGCGACGTCCTCTACCGTGTGGTGATCGTCCACTGCCAGATCGCCCGCGCACGCTGTCTTGAGATCAAACTGACCGTGACGGGCAAACAGGTCCAGCATGTGATCCAGAAACCCTACGCCGGTGTCGTTGGCATAGGCGCCAGTCCCGTCCAGCGAGAGCTCTACCGACACATCGGTCTCGTTGGTGGTACGCCGGAGGGAAGCCTCGCGGGGCGAGAAGGAAGGAGGGGTATCGTGTGCAGACGATGGCATGCCACAGCAGGATGGTGGAGGGATGAACGCGCCGCTTCACAAGAAATGGAAGGTAGAACAACGCGTATAACCTGCCGTTGTCAATACGCTTTTGTATGATTTGTTCGCCTTGCCCGCCTGCTGTACGCGAGGCGCCCCTGGTCCTCCTTCATCTGTCTCCCACCCCCATGGCCGCATCGGATTCCGCCCGCGTACTCATCACGGCTGCGCTGCCGTACGCCAACGGGCCGATCCACATCGGCCACCTGGCCGGGGCCTACCTGCCGGCCGACCTGTACGCCCGCTATCAGCGGCTGCAGGGGCGTGATGTGGCGTTCATCTGCGGCTCCGACGAGATGGGCGTGGCGATCCTCATGCGCTCGCTGAAAGAGGACACCACCCCCCAGGCGATCGTGGACCGCTACCATCCGCAGATCAAAGAAGCGTTCGAGCGCTTCGGGATGAGCTTCGACCATTACGGGCGCACCACCTCGGACGTGCACCGCGAGACGAGCCAGGCCTTCTTCCGCACGCTGGCCGGAAAGGACACGTTCACGCTGACGACGGAGGAACAGCTCTATGACCCGGAGGCCGAGATGTTTTTGGCCGACCGGTTTGTGCGCGGTACCTGTCCCGTGTGCGGCTACGAAGAAGCCTACGGCGATCAGTGTGAGCAGTGCGGCTCCTCGCTAAGCCC
>JAAAOI010000042.1 GCA_009908945.1 Bacteroidota bacterium | reverse complement strand
GAGTGCCCTTCTCTGTTATGATGACGTTTGATACGTTCACACAGCACGCCGCTGAAGCGCGCGCTACCCATGGCCGCTTCGTGCTGCCGGTCTATCAGCGCCTCAGCGCCGACCTGCTCACGCCGGTGTCGGCCTTTCTTCGGCTGCGCACCACCTCCCGCTACGGCTTCCTGTTCGAGAGCGTCGAGGGCGGCGAGAAGCTGGCGCGATACTCGTTTCTGGGCGCAAACCCGTACCGGATCATCCGCGGGCGGGGGGCGGCCACTGCGGTGGAGGAGCGGCGCGTGCCTGGCACACAGACCCCGCGCACCGACCACTACGATGCCGAGGGGACCATCTTCGACGTGCTGAACGAGCAGACGGCCGCCTACACGCAGGTGGACCTCCCTGAGTTGCCCCGGCTCACAGGCGGTGCGGTGGGCTACCTGGGCTACGACGGCGTGCGCCTCATCGAAGACCTCCCCGATAGCCCGCCGGACGACCTCGGCCTGCCCGATGCCACCTGGTGCTTCTACGATACCGTCGTGGCCTTCGACCACGTGCGCCACCAGCTCGTGCTTGTCGCGGAGGCTTTCATCCACCCGGATACCGACCTGCGCACCGTCTACGATATGGCCACGCGCCGCCTCGAAGCGCTGGCCGCAACCCTGGGCCAGCCGGCCGAGACCTCTCCGGCCGCTGTATCGCTGCGCTCCAATACGATGGCCTCAAACTTTGCCGAGGCCGATTTCCATGCGGCCGTGCAGCGCGCAAAGCAATACGTCTACGAGGGCGACATCTTCCAGGTGGTGCTGTCGCAGCGGTTTGCGATGGCGTTCGACGGCGACCGCTTCAACCTGTACCGCGCGCTGCGGCAGGTGAACCCGTCGCCGTACCTGTTTTACCTGGACCTCGACGACGTCGCGCTGATCGGCTCGTCGCCCGAGGTGCTGGTGCGCGTGGAAGACGAGCGCGCCGAGGTGCTCCCCATCGCTGGCACGCGCCCGCGCGGCGCAACAGCGGCGGAGGATGAGGCCTTGGAGGACGACCTGCTGGCCGACCCCAAGGAACGGGCCGAGCACCTGATGCTGGTAGACCTCGGCCGCAACGACCTGGGCCGCGTGTGCCACTTCAGCAGCGTCACCGTCGACCGCTACGCCTACATCGAGCGGTACTCGCATGTGATGCACATCGTCTCCTCGGTCTCCGGGCGCCTCGATGCGCAGCACACGCCGGTGGACGTGCTGGCCGCCTGCTTCCCGGCCGGCACGGTGAGCGGTGCGCCGAAGGTGCGGGCCATGGAGATCATCGACGAACTGGAGCCTACGCGGCGGGGCGTGTATGCCGGCGCGGTGGGCTACGTCGACTTCTCCGGCACGCTCGATACCTGCATCGCCATCCGCACGATGGTGGTGCAAGGCCACACCGCCTACGTGCAGGCCGGCGCGGGGATCGTGGCTGACAGCGACCCGGCCAAGGAGTACGAGGAAACCTACAACAAAGCCCGCGCCCTGCAACAGGCCATCCGCATGGCAGCCGATGGGTTGTTGTGACTCCACAAACCCACCCCACGGCCACACGTACGATGCCTTCCCCTGATGAACCTACCCTCTTCCTGCTATGGCGAATACTGCAGATAAACTCACCAAACTGATCTTCAACCGCGCTGGCTTTGGGCGTTACATGAGCCGCGAGGAAACGGTGAAACACCTGAACCCGCTCATTGAGCAGCACATGCGGCTGAACCTGGCGTATCGCGACGTCACGCAGCGCATCACCCGGCCGTCGGTGGCCGAGCGCTTGCGGGGCTTTCGGAAGGTCGCCGAGATGGACACCGGCAAGCTGATGGAGCAGGTCTTTAGCTGCGGTGGCACGGCCTACAACGGCACCGCACTGGAGCCGGATGATGTGCATCTGGGCGATACGGACGATGAGATGCTCTTCAACCTGCAGGATCAGGAGCAGGCCCTCCACGACGCGTTTAAGGAGGAAGCGGAGAACAACCACCACCAGATCCGCTCCGATGCCATGCTCAACCTGGTCGTCACCAACAGCGAAGCGCGCCTGCACTTCCTCAAACAGCAGACCCGCGGCAAGCCGCACCCCTCCGCCCGCCCCAACGCGTAACCTGCCCCCACCCAGATCGATTTCATGTCTGAGTCTCAACTCTCCACTGGCTCCTCCACAGCTGCGGATACCGCCGCCCCGCCCGAAACGGTGGTCGTGTCGGGCATCCAGCCCTCCGGCACGCTGCACGTTGGCAACTACTTTGGCGCGATCCGGCAGCACATTGCCCTGCACCGCCAACACGATGCGTACTTCTTTATCGTGAACTACCACGCGCTCACGTCGCTGCAGGACGCCGACGCCCTGGCGCGCTACACGCTGGACGTGGCCACCACGTATCTGGCCCTCGGCTTTGATCCGGACGAGGCTCACCTCTTCATCCAGAGCGACGTGCCGGAGGTGGCGGAGCTGGCGTGGATTTTCTACACCCTCACGCCCGTGTCGCATCTGGAAAAGGGCGTCAGCTATAAGGATAAGATTGCGCAGGGCCTCTCGCCCAATGCCGGCCTGCTGAACTACCCCGTGCTGCAGGCGGCCGACATCCTGATCTATGGCGGCACGCTGGTGCCGGTGGGCGCCGACCAAAAGCAACACATCGAGATGACACGCGATACGGCCGGGCGCTTCAACCACGCGTTTTGCCCAGACGACGATCCGCTGTTTCCGCTCCCCCAGCCACACATCCTCGACAACGTGGCCGTCATCCCGGGCGTCGACGGCCGCAAGATGTCGAAGAGCTACGGCAACACCATCGGGCTGTTTGATGAAGGCAAGACGCTGAAGAAAAAGGTGATGGGCATCGTCACCGACTCCACCCCGCTGGAGGCGCCCAAGGACCCGGAGCAGGATAACGTGTTTGCGCTCATCAAGCTGTTTGCGTCTGAAGAGAAGCAAAACGAGATCGCTGCTGCGTACCGCGCCGGTGGCTACGGGTACGGCCACGCCAAACAGGAGCTGCTGCAGATGATTTCAGATTACTTCGCCGAAGCGCGCGAACGCCGCCGTGCACTGGAGAAACGCCCCGACTACGTACGCGATGTACTGCGGGCAGGCGCCAAGGCCGCCCGCGCCCAAGCCGAGCCGATCATGGACCGCGTCCGCGCTGCCACCGGGCTGATCTCCGCGCGGCGGTAGCGATTGAGTATGTGAGTGGGGGAGTGAATGCGCATGGGAGTTTGGGGGTGTGGGAGTTTCTTGATTCGATACGTTGAGTAGTTTGGAGACGAAGAAACGAGGAGACGAAGAAACGAGGAGACGAAGAAACGAGGAGACGAAGAAACGAGGATATCACTACTACTTGCATGTAGCGCATTAGAGCAGCCACGACGTACGAGAACATCCTAACCAATCCCCGTTGAGAGAGGATCTTCAACTCTTCCATTCCTTGACTCCTACATTCCTCGATTCCCCAAAACCCACACGCCCTCTCGCCCACACGCCCTCTCGCCCACACGCCCTCTCGCCCTGTATAGACCGGGGACATCCTACACAGGTGTTCGGGGACATCGGTAACACATGGCCAGCTGTTGGCTTTCCTTTGTCAAAAAGGATATGCCTATG
>JAAAOI010000097.1 GCA_009908945.1 Bacteroidota bacterium | reverse complement strand
GGGTGGTGATTACTACGACGTGCGCCCGGAGGGCAATGGCCGCCTGTTGCTGGGGATTGGCGACGCGACCGGACACGGCTTGCCAGCCAGCATGATGGCAACCTCGGTGAAGACCCTCTTCCAGACCGTTGCCCCCGGAGAGCCCCTCACGGACGCCCTGGCCCGGTTCTCCGGCATCATCCGCCGCATGAACCTGTGCGGGCTGTACATGAGCCTCTCGCTGTTGCGCTACGACGCCGGCACCCTGCAGATCGCCACCGCCGGCATGCCGCCGGCGCTCGTCTACCGTGCCAACTCCGGGCATGTGGAATTCGTGGTGCTGAAGGGCCTCCCCCTGGGCAGCATCCACGACTTCGCTTATGCTGACCAAACCGTCGATCTGGCGCCGAACGACCAGGTGCTCCTGATGAGCGACGGGCTCTCCGAGCGGTTCAACGATGCAGGCGACATGCTGGGCTATCGGCGCATTGCTGACTTCTTCGCCTCCGTGGCGCCTCTGCCTCCCCACACGCTTATCGAACAGCTCAAGTCGCGCAGCGACCTCTGGGCCGGCGGGCGCCCGGCGGCCGACGACATGACGTTCCTGGCGCTTCGGCAGAACTAACGACCGGATCTTGCGCGGGCAACTTTTGCCGTGTGAGACGTAGATGCTCTCCCGCTTATCCTACGAAGGGCGCTATTGGCCCGGCAGGGCCTGCCCGCGGCTGTCGTTTTTGTGTCTGCTACTCTTCCCTATGGCTTCGTTCCTCGGCTCTCTCTTACGCGCTGTACCTGGCCCCCTGCGCCGTGCCGAACAGGGCAAACGCGCGCCCCTCACCACGCAGCGTACCCTGCTGCGCCACCTCCTGCGCACCGCCGCCCCTACGGAGTGGGGCCAGCGGTTTAACTTTGCCGCTATCGCTGACGCGCCCGACGTCATTGCGGCATTTCAGGAACGGGTGCCCCTCCACCATTGGAAAGACCTTCGGGAGGACGCAGCCCGCGTACGGGACGGCGTCCCTGATGTCTTCTGGCCGGGGCGGACGACAAACTTCGCCGTCTCCAGTGGCACCACGTCGGAGGGCAAGGTGATGCCCATCTCTGAGGCGATGGTGCACCACAACCGGTCGTTCAGCCTGGGCGTGGGGTTGAACTACCTCGCCGAAACGGGGCGCTGGCAGTTTTTGCTGGGGAAGCACCTGACCATCCCCGGCACCCTTGAAACCGATCCCGAGCGCCCCAACGTGCTCGTAGGCGAAGTGAGCGGCATCTTGGCTGCGTACGCCCCCGGCTTTTTCCGCACCTTGCTCCAGGCGGTGTCCGAGGACGTGCTGGAGGAACCCAACTGGCGTCGCAAGCTCGAAGCAATCGCTGACCACGCCATGGACCAGGACATCCGCCTCATCGTGATGGTGCCCTCCTGGGCCGCCTCTCTCTTTCACATCCTCATCGAGCGCTACAACGCGCGGTACAACGCCAACGTGCAAACGATCGGCGAAATCTGGCCCAACCTTCAAGTCTTTATCTCCGGCGGAGTGGCGCTGGATTCGTACCGGGACCTGCTCGAAGAGCTCATCGGGCTTCCCCGCCTCGACTTTATCGAGACGTACGGCGCCTCGGAAGGCTTCTTTGGCTTTCAAAACGACGTGCACGACCCAGCCCTCCTGCTCCACACCAACGCCGGCGTGTTCTACGAATTTGTGCGGATGGACGAGCTCTCCAGCGCCAACCCCACACGCTACACCCTCGAAACCGTCGAAACGGGCGTGCGCTACGCAACCTTTGTGAGCAACGCCAGCGGGCTCTGGGCTTACGAAGTGGGCGATGTCGTCCGCTTCACGCAAACAGACCCGTACAAGATTGTCGTGGCCGGGCGAACCAGCGAGATGATCGACAAGTACGGCGAAGCTGTGTTTGGAGAGGAGGCCCGCGAAGCCCTACAGCAGGCGTGTCAGCAGGCCGGCGTGCACTTTGCCGAGTTTCACTTGGCTCCTCGAATGGCCGACACCCATCAGCCGCCGGCGCATCAGTGGCTGGTGGAGTTTAAAACGCCCCCGGCGGACATCAGCGCGTTTGCCCAGCGCATCGACACCTACCTCATCGAAGTGAACCGCCACTATCGGATCCGGCGGGAGAGTGAGGTCTTCGCCAGGCCGGAGGTCGTCTCCGTCCCCCCCGGCACCTTTCACGCCTGGCTCCGTGCAACGCGGGACCGGGTGAGCAGCCAAACCAAGATGCCGCGGATGAGTGAGGAGCGCCACACCGCTGACGGGATTCTCGATCTGGCCCGAAACAATGCGTAAGTCCATAGCATACCGCCCCTTACCTTCTGATCGCCGCAACCCCACGGGCATGCACTGGTTCGGATCTCACATGGCCACACGCCGTTTGCATGCTGCTTTTTTGCGAATCTTGCGGCGTTTTCCCTGTGCGCCATGCCCCCTGCGGCCCCCTACGGCCCGCCTGTAGCCTCATCGCGCCGGCCTACGCACCTTGCGCCGCAACATCCTCGCTTCGTCTCATTCAACCCCCGGATGGTTTATGTACGTCCCTCGCCAGCAGCGCATGCTGGATCAGTATCTGCAGGAAATCGGCCAGATTGATTTGCTCAAGGCCGAGGAGGAAGTGGAGCTGGCCCGCCGCATCAAACAAGGCGACCAGGAAGCCCTGCATGACCTGACCCGCGCCAACCTTCGCTTTGTGGTGTCCGTCGCCAAGAAGTACCAAGGGCAAGGGCTCAGCCTGGCCGACCTCATCAACGAGGGCAACTACGGCCTCATCAAAGCCGCACAGCGCTTTGACGAAACCCGCGGGTTCAAGTTTATCTCGTACGCCGTCTGGTGGATTCGCCAAGCGATCCTGCAGGCCCTGGCCGAGCAAAGCCGCGTGGTGCGCCTGCCCCTCAACCGGATCGGGACCATCTCCAAGATCCGCAAGCTGAGCGCCAAGCTGGCGCAAGAGCACGACCGCCCGCCCAACCTCGAGGAACTGGCCGACGAGTTGGACATCGACGTGGAGAAGGTCCGTGAGGCGATGCAGCACGCTGGCCGCCACCTCTCGATGGATGCCCCCTTCAACGACGAGGACGACAACAGCCTGCTGGATGTCCTCCCCAACGACGAAGGCGCCTCCCCCGACGAGACGCTGATGGACGAATCCATTAAGATTGATATTGAGCGCGCCCTGAGCGGCCTGCACCCCCGGGAGGCCGAGATTACGCGCCTCTACTTTGGCATCGGCCGCGAGCACCCGCTGACGCTTGAAGAGATCGGGCAGCGCTTTGACCTGACGCGCGAGCGCGTCCGGCAAATCAAAGAAAAGGCGCTCCGCAAACTCCGCCAGCGCAACCCCGCGAAGACCTCCAAACCCACATCGCCTGATGCCTCTGGCCTAACGCTACGATTTTGCAAGTCCTTTTACACTGAGCCTCTTCCCTCTTTGGGGAGAGGCTTTTTTGTCTGGGTGACGTGCGTGTTAGGCAAAGCTGTTTTGAGCCGTCCATACACCATTCAGCACGCGGACCCGGGGCCGAGACGGCCCCGGCGGGCGTCGCGCCCGGGACGGACGCGACGAGGAGGATGGGGTATGTTTATTTTCGTCCCCGCCGTCACGTGGGCTGCTCAGAACACAGGACAGGACTCTTTACGTGA
>JAAAOI010000086.1 GCA_009908945.1 Bacteroidota bacterium | reverse complement strand
CTCACGCGCGGTGCAGAAGGCGTTGAGGTCGTCCAGCAGGGCCTGAATGGTGCCCGGGTCGAGCGCGTTAGCCGACGGGTCGAGCGACACCGTCACGTTGGTTTCGGAGGTGGCCACCAGATCCACCGATAGCCCGTGTGCCTTGAAGACGGCGAAGGCATCGGCCAGGAAGCCGACCTGTTGCCACATGCCCAGCGTGTCCATGGCGATGAGGGTGACGCCGGCCTTCACCGACAGCGCCTTCACCTGGGCGCCTACGTCGGGCACGTCCGGCGCGATGACGGTGCCCTGCACGTTCGGCGCTTCGGTGGAGCGAATATGCAGCGGGATCTGGTGGCGGCGGACCGGTTCTACCGAGCGCGGATGCAGCACCTTGGCGCCCATGGTGGCCAGCTCCCGGGCCTCGTCGTAGCCGAGCGAGCGCAGGAGGCGCGCGGAGGGGATCTGGTGCGGGTTGGCGGTGAAGAGGCCCGGCACGTCCGTCCAGATTTCCAGCCGGTCGGCCTGTACGTGGGCGGCCAAGTAAGCCGCTGAGGTGTCGGAGCCGCCCCGCCCCAGCAGCACGGTGTCGCCGGCGGCATCCCGCGCAATGAAGCCCTGCGTCAACACAACGGCGCTATCCTGTGCCTCAAGATGCGCCTGCAGGGCGGGATCTGCGGCGGTGCTGCAGTGCGCGTTGAGGTAGTGACGGGCTGGAGCGTCCTGATCGCTCGGCTGGGCCTGCAGCAGGGTACGGGCGTCCTCCCAGGTGGTGGACAGTCCTTCCTGCTGAAGAAAGGCGGCGCCCAGGGCTGTCGACATCAGTTCGCCCGTGGCCATCACCCGTGCCTTCAGGCGGGGGCTCGTTTCGTGGATGAGGGAGGCGCCGTGCGCCAGCCGCTCCAGCAGCGCGAAGTGGTCGGCCAGCAGCTGGTCGCCGTCCACGCCAAGGGCCTCCGCCAGCTCCCGATGCTGGCGTCTGATCTCCGCAAGCAATGGCCCATGCGCGCCGGTCAGGCTGGCCGCCAGGAGGGCCTCCAGCTTATCAGAAACACCGGCCAGCGCCGAGCAAACCATCAGCACGCGGTGGCCCTGATCGCGATGGCCACGGACTACTTCCGCGATGGTATCCCAGCGGTCGCGGGTCGCTACGCTCGTGCCGCCAAACTTGAGGGTAATCCAAGAAGTCATGGTGTCCTGCCGGATCTAAGGAAAACAATACGTGCTACGTAAGCTACGCGCCGCAGCACACGGCAACCTTTCCGGGTGGTTTCCATTGGCTCGGGGCGCCTGCTCGGTTTCGCCGCCGCACTTCAAACCAATCCCTGCCGCTGCTTATGCCTGCCCGCGCTGTCTGGTCGCTTTTTGAAGAACAGCTGTTCCAAACCCCCTCCACAAATGAACTGTTCAACCCGTATCGCGATCGTCACCCTGACCTTGACCGCCCCGATGCGCCTGCCACGCGTCGGGCCAACCTGAAACGCTATGTGGACGCCTATACCGCACCGCCCAAACTGCTGTTGCTGATGGAAGCGCCCGGGCCGTGGGGCTGCCGGTTTTCGGGCATCCCGGTGACGAGCGAAGCGCAACTCGTGGACCCCACGTTTCCCATCAGCGGGGCCCCTACGAGCCTCGAAGCGGAGCCCCACAACGAGTACAGCGCCAATATCTTCTGGCGGGTGCTACAGCCGCACTTCCCGCACTTTTTCGTGTGGAACAGCGTGCCTTTCCACCCGCACGATGAAGGCGCGCCGCTCACCATCCGCACGCCGCGCCGCCGCGAGGTGACGGCGTACGGCGCTCTCCTTACCGGACTGGTAGCAGCCCTTCAACCCGATAAACTGGTGGCTATTGGACGCAAAGCCGAGCAGGCGTACAAGAAGCTGGACCTTGCCTGCACCTACGTACGCCACCCCTCGCACGGGGGGGCTAAAAAGTTTGAGCGAGGCATCCGCGCGCTCCTTGCCGAGACGGGTGTGGCCGTAGAGGGCTGAAGCGAAACGGTGACCGGCGGCAGCCACAACCTGATGCCAGCACAGGGCGCTTCGGCTGTGGCAGCGCGGACGCACCGTCGTTCATCAGACCCGCGTGGCGCTGTCCATCGCGGACTCAAAAACGCCATAGAAGAAACCCACGCCGACGACGGTAAAGAACAAAATGAACACCAGGAGGCCGAGGAGCATCAAGACGCCGTTGATGATAAAGTACGTCTTGAGCTTATTGAGCAACCGGGGTACATCTTGAGCGCCAGCGGTGCTGGCGGCATCGCCGGCTTGGTAGAGCAGCACGCCCAGCCAGATATACAAAAACCCCACCAGCACAATCATGTAGGGAATGCCGATGAGGATGTTGAGCACCCCGATAAACTTAAGCCAGCCGGACATACCGGCGGCCGGGGCGGCGATGGCGGGATCAACTGCGATATCGTGCGGGGTAGCCATGGACTTGAACGATGGGTGAAGAGAACCAGCTTCTTCCAGCATACGAAAGTGTGTGTTCGAATGCCACGGCGCTGCCGCCGTCCATCGGCTGAACTGCCGGAATCGCCCTGCGTACTTGTGCCGCCCGCTGCTTGATGGATCTTCCCCCCACACTGCCATGCCCGACCACTCGCCTACTGAACGCCGCCAGGCCATCATTCGGGCGCTGCGCTCGGAGCAGTGGCAACGCGCAGAGGACCTGGCCGAGGCGTTGGGGGTGAGCCGCCGCACCATCTACCGCGACGTACAGGAGCTGCTGGACACCGGGTTGCCCATCGTGGGGGTGCCGGGTACGGGCTACCGGCTGGACCTCGGCCTGCGCTGCGCTCCACCGGAGGCCGTGACGCCGGAGGGTGCCTCTGCGGTAGAGCGTGCCCTGCGGGAGGCCCTCGCAGCGCAACAGACCGTGCGCTTTCCATACCACGGGGGCGCCGCGAACGGCACCACCGCCGCGCATCCGGTGACGGTGAATCCCTACGGCCTCGTCCTCTCCGGCGTACGGGGCGGCTACCTGGTGGGCTGGTGCCACGAGCGCGGATGCGTGCACCATTTTCAGCTGCGGCGCATGGGGCCGGTAACGCTCACGGGCGGCACCTTCGAGCGCCCTGAGAGCTACGCCGGCAGCGCCCCCACCGGGCGGCCCACCGCCGAGACCACCGTCCGCCTCCTGTTTAGCCGCGACGTAGCCCCGCACGTCCGCAGCGCCGATGCCCTGCCCGCCGCCTCGCTGCGCGAGCGCGAGGATGGGCTTGAAGCAACGCTCCGGGTGCCGCGGGCAACGGATCTCTTGCCGTGGATCCTGAGCTGGGGCGCCCAGGTGCAGGTGATGGCCCCGGAGGCGCTGCAGGAGCGCGTAGCCCGCGAGGCGCGGGGCATGGCGGCGCAGTATGAACGGGCGCAACGGCTGCTGTAAGCCCTACTTCATCCCCGCGAGGGTGCCCAAGTTGATAGCCTCTACGCTGGCGAGGATGGTTTCCATGGGCACGTTGCGGCCTTCGGCCTTCACCGCGAAGCGTCGCGCCACAACCACCGTGACTTCGCCGCGCTCGCGCTGGCCCTCCCATTGCTCGTACATCCGGTGTCCGTTGTAGTCGCGCGTGCGCTCGTACCCGTGCATGGACTCCCGGTCGATCTCCATCATCAGCATGCCCATGCCCAGGGCTGCCAGGCCACCCATGCCGCCCATGTCGGTGACCTCCACCGTCAGCCGCCCGCGGCTTTCGTTTTGAAAGGTGGCTTTGGCGTTGGCGATCGAAACGCCACCGACCGTCTGGTTGGCGCCTTCAAGGTCCACGCGTTCCATCCCGGGGAGCGTCTCGGGCAGCAAGCCGCGCAGCTCGCGGAAGTTGATCGTCTCCACCGGCTCTCCGTTCGTGCTGTCCATCTCCTCGATGGTGCGGGTCATCTCCTGCAGGCCACTGGTCAGCTGTTCGCTGTTCTCTACCGCACGCTGAAGTTCGCTTAAGGCCGTGCGGCTCTCTTCGTCGCAGGCGGAGAAAAGAAGCACCAGGAGAACGCACCACGGGACCATCGCCAAAGATTTCATAATGTCGTCGCTACGGTGGGAAGGGTATACACGTGAGCACAATGCCCATCAGTCAGGAGTGCGCAGGGGCGGGGGCGAACCGGACATCAGGCAGCCGAAGTGCGCGAGGCTAAACCGTTCGGCGGGTTGCGTGTAGGCCTCCTGCATCCTGCCATTGCCTCCCCCGCTATGTCTGATCTTTTTCGTGAAGCCGCGGCCCGTGAGCAAGCCGCCAATGCGCCGCTGGCCGATCGCATGCGTCCGCGCACGCTACGCGAGTTCATCGGGCAAGACCACATTCTGGGCGAGGGCAAGCTGCTACGCCGGGCCATCAAAGCCGACCGCGTCACGTCGGTGCTGTTCTTCGGGCCGCCGGGCACAGGCAAGACGACGCTCGCCCGCATCATCGCCAACACGACCGAAGCCCACTTCACGTCGATGAATGCCGTGCTCTCCGGCGTGAAGGACATCCGTGAGGCGATCGCCGCAGCAGAGCGGCGGCTGGCGCATCAGCAGCAGCGGACCATCCTGTTTGTGGACGAGGTGCACCGCTTCAACAAGGCCCAGCAGGATGCCTTGCTGCCGCACGTGGAGAATGGCACCGTGGTGTTCATCGGGGCCACCACCGAGAACCCCTACTTCGAGGTCAACCAAGCGCTCGTCAGCCGCAGCCGGGTCTTCGCGTTTCGGACGCTGAATGAGGACGACCTGCGGGCCGTTGCCCGACAAGCCCTGACTGACCCGGAGCGCGGCTATGGCGATATGGATGTGCAGATTGACGATGACGCGCTGGCCCATCTCGTAAGCACGGCCAACGGGGACGCCCGCTCCCTCCTCAATGCGCTGGAGCTGGCCGTCGAAACCACCAATGCCACGCCGGAAGGCACCATCCCCATTCCCCTGACGGTGGCTGAAGACTCGATCCAGCAACGCGCCGTGCTGTACGACAAGGAAGGCGACGCGCACTTCGATACCATCAGCGCGTTCATCAAAAGCCTGCGCGGCTCCGACCCCGACGCAGCGCTCTACTGGATGGCCCGCATGATGTACGCCGGCGAAGATCCGCGCTTTATCATCCGCCGCATGCTCATCTTCGCTGCGGAGGACATCGGGCTGGCCGATCCCCGCGCACTGCAGATCGCCCAGTCTACCGCCGCGGGGTTCGACTACATCGGCATGCCGGAGGGGCAGTTTCTGCTGGCGGAATGCTGCCTCTACCTGGCTACGGCGCCCAAATCGAATAGCGCCTTTGCCTACTTCGATGCCCTGAAGCACGTACGGGAAGAGCAAACCGGTGACGTGCCGAACCACTTAAAGGATGCGAGCCGCGATAAGGAAGGGCTCGGGCACGGCGTGGGCTACCAGTATCCGCACGCGTACCGCGAGGGATACGTGCCGGAGCAATACCTGCCCGACGCAATGCAGGGCCTGTACTTCTACGCCCCTCGGGCGCAGGGGTACGAGCAGGTGGTGGCCGAACGGCTGGCCGACCTGCGGGCGCGTGACGCTGAGGAATCCGTTGTGAAACGCGCCATGCGGTACGCGGAGGACGCGCGGGAGGACTCCTGAGCTACCCTGCGCGGACGCGCTGAACTGGGGCGCCCGGGCGGCTATCTCCCGGGCAAGAGATCAGGACGTAAGCGGGGGCTCGGCCGATGAAGGCGCACGCGCATGCGGAGCCACGGCCTCCTTCAGCATGTAGCCGATGAGGAAGGCCGCCACCGCAAAGCCGAGGGTGACGGGGAGGGAGGCCACCGCCGACACAGCCAGCATGGGAAGGACCAGCAGCACGAGCAGCACGAGCAGCACGATGAGCTCGACAAGGCCCAGCACGCCGAGCCCAAGCGCATTGGCGAACGCGGTAGGGAAGGACCGCCATGTGGGCGGCTTTAAGCTTATACAGGTGGTTGATATGGGTCCAGCGCGCCGGCAACCCAAACCCCATGACGGCGGGGAGGCCCACGGTAAAGCCAAGCGGCTCCCTGGTCACGTGTCCGTGCACGTTGCTTCTGCTACAAGGCCACGCCAAGCGACACCGACAGGGCACGGTTGCTCAGGCCCGAGGGCCGCCCGAACTCTGTCGAGAGGTTGGTTGTCAGGCCATACACATAGCGAACATCTACGATCGGTTTGATCAGGCCCAGGTCGAAGGTGAGGTCACCGCCAATGGTCCCGCCGAAGTCCAGGTCATTGAAGAACTGGTCGGGTTCATTACCGGGCCGAGGCGAGCGCTCATCCGTCGGTGTACCGTCTACTGCCAGTTGCCAGTCCTCTGGGATAAACGAGATGTCTTCGTTTAGGCGCAACCCGAGGGCCGGCCCTGCGAAGAGGTGCACATCCACCCGCGGCGCGATGTCGAGCGGTAGCTTGGCCAGCAGAGGGATTTCGAGGTAGGAGACGCTAAACTCGTCGTTGACATCAACACGGTTGACAACCGTTATGGGCTCGTCATTGGCTGTGAAGCCGACGACCTCACCAGAGGCCAACTGCACGACCTGGTCACCGCCTTTCTGTGTAAACAACAGCTCCAGTTGCAGATCGAAGGGGACGCGCGGCATCATAAGAGTAGCGAAGCCGCCTGCACTGATGCCCTGGCGCGCTTGCGTGTCGAAATCGGAGTCTACATTGGAAGAAGTGAACCCGGCGCGCACGCCGAAATCGACGGAGGCCTGCGCCTGGGCCTGCCCGGGTACGAGAACGAGCAAAGCGCCTAAGAGGAAGGGGAGGAGCCGAAGCATATACACGATAAAGCTAATGTACGAATGGGTAAGTACTAACAGCTTCAAGGTAGCAAGAATGCGGGGCAGATGAAAGACGCAGGTTCGGTGGGCTGTGAGGCCGGGGCGGGACGCGCCCCGCACAGGGTGCCGGAGGGGGCGTACTACAGCCGAAACCCAGCCATGACGGTCACCGAGCGGGTTTGCAGCTGGCTGCCTGCGCGGTCGTTGTCAGAGAAGCCGGCGTAGAGCCGGGCTTCCATGAAGAGATTGGCAAAGCCTACATCCACGGCCCCGCCGCCGCCAAAGTTTAGGCCATAGTCTCGGCCAGAGAAGGCCTGGTCTGGGACGTCCACGCTACTGGGCGGGGGCAGGCCCGGAAGCTGTACGTCGTCCGGCTGTTGCGGCGTGAAGGGGGGCTGGGCCACAGAAATGCTCTCCCGGACGCGGAAAGATACCGACGGCCCGGCGTACACGTAGGGCGTAACGATAGACGTGCCGACAAAGTCGTAGCGTAAGAGCACCGGCAGATCGATGTAGCCCGCTACAAAGTCGATGCCGCGGCGCACCCCCTCAACGGCGTTGCTCTCGTCGCGCACGCCCCGCTGGTTGTATAATATCTCCGTCTGCAGTACCCAGTGCTTCGAGAGCCGATGCCCCAGCATCAGCCCGCCCATAGAGCCGCTGAGCGCCGCTGGATCGACGTCATTATCCACAGCAGCGGTGCTGACCGTAAACCCGCCTTTCAGTCCAAGCTCAAAGGGTAGGGTCTGGGCGTCGGAAACCTGAGGCCCGAGGGCAAGAAGCACACCTACGAGGGCAGCACAGCACACACGAAACATGACGGTACAGGACAAGCGAGGAGAACGAGCGAACCTAAATATTCCACGAGGGGAGGCGCCCTATTAGAGGTATGGTGCACGCAACCGTTACAGCGGCGTTCCTCTGTTCTTCATAATTTGGCTATATGGCTGAGTTTTCTCCTACCATCGACTACCGCGCGCAGCCCGAGCGCTACCCGTACCGGAGCGGGGAGCAGGGCGTTTTCCAGGTGCAGCCCTACAAGCGCGAGTTGCTGCCGCACTGGCAGTTCAAAGATGAAGACGCGGCGCGGGGGGCGCGGGACGCTCTGCTGGAACGCTACCGGAGCTACCGTGCCGCGGACGACTTTGTGGGCATGGACATGGCCCGTAAGTTTCTACAGATGGGCTTCACGCGGGCCATGCGGTATGCCAAGTATCCAGGCGGGCGGAAGTACACCGACGACGGCACCGAGCGCGAGCCGCAGCAGTGGGCCGACGCAGAGAAGCGCCGGGCGGCGGTAATCTTTCGAAACGCCTGGCAGGCGGTGCTCGCCGACCCTGCCTACGAGCGTCTGAAGGAGGCCCATCAACAGCGCCGCTCAGCCGGCGACGCCCCAGGTGATTGAGCGGCTACGCGCATCAGCACCTCGGGAGGGAGGGCATGGCCACCGTTGTAGCGATAGATGCGGTACGCCACAGCAGCGGTGGTCAGGCGGCGCTCTTCCTGGGCGATCCGCTCGTCGGTCAGGTAGCGATCGGTGTTTCCAAGGACGAGCTCCACGGGATCTACGGGGGGCTGAGCTGCCCACGCCGCGAGGTCCAGGTCATGGGCCAGCGTACCGCCCCAGAGCAGCAGCCGGCCGAGGGGGGGCTCGGTATGGGCCGCCCACCGGCTGGCGGTGGCCGCCCCCTGCGAGAAGCCCAGCACGCACCACGTGGCCTCCGGCCCGAGAGAGGGCGTGAGGGCATCCCGTAGGCGCTCCAGGTAGCCCAGGTAATCGGCGATCTCATCTTCCCGCGCCGCCGAGGTCATCCACGAGGCGCCCACCTTACCGTCCGTGCCGCGGCGGTAGAAGCGGGAGAGGGCCTCGGGCGCAACAAGCAGTGTGTCTTCCGCTTCGAGCGGCGCCATGTCGTCCAGCAGGTCGGCGGCGCGCTGGGCATAGCCGTGCAGCCCCATCCACACAGTGCTCGCCGTGCCGTCCAGCGGGCCACGCGTCCAGTAGTGTGCGGTTCGCTCAACGGAGATGGTGTGTGCGGGCGGCATGAGGAGGCTACAGGATAGGCGAGATGGTTAGTCGAGGTGCCGCGCTGCCGGTGTCGCCTTCGGCCAGCTCGCGGGCTGCGACCATCATTTTCGTGTTTACGTGCGCCGCGTGGTGGGCATGCTGGGCGATCGACCACCCGGACACCACTGGCACCCCGGTGAAGGCTGCCGGCGCCTTTGCCGCGGCCAGGGCCTCCTGGGCCCGGCACAGGCGCTCATACGCTGTATGCAGGCTGATCAAGAACATGGCCAGGACGGGAAGGGCTCAGGCATTGAGCAAGGCCATAGCAGCCGCCGGGGTGGCGGCTACATGGTACAACGTTTCGGTGTCTTCGTGCGCAAAGGACTCCTGCACGAACCGGTCGAAGAAGGCGAGGAGTGGGTCGTAGAAGGCGCGCGTATTCACCAGCACGAGGGGCTTGGGGAGCTTCCCGTGCTGCTTCAGGGCGAGCACCTCCAGAAACTCCTCCAGGGTGCCGAAGCCGCCGGGGAGCACGACGAAGGCGTCGGCGCGGCTGAACATGACCGCGCGGCGCTTCTGCAACGTACGGGTGGCGACGAGCTGATCGGCGGCCTCGTAGGCGGCGCCGTCAACGGACGTCCAGCCCTCCGGGATGACGCCTACAACGCGGCCGTTGGCCCGGTGTACGGCTCGCGCCAGCGTCCCCATCAGTCCGATGGCCCCCCCACCGTAAACGAGCGTGTGCCCCCCAGCGCCAATCTGCGTTCCCAGGGCTTCCGCCGCCGCCACATACGCCGCGTCTACAGCATCGCTGCTGGAGCAATACACGCAGATGTTCTTAATCATGGGGCGTTCGGGATGTGGCGAAGCGGGTACGGGTACGCTGGAGCCTCAGGGGAGTGCTACCGGCGAAAAGCGCTCCGTCAGGCCTCAGCCGCGCGGACGGAGCGGGCGCATCACCACCTCGGAGATCAGGTAATTGTCGGGGCCTTCCAGCACGTGGAGCACCGTCCCCGCCACATCTTCGGGCTGCATGGGATGGGGTGCGATGCTGCTGTCCGCGACGTCTGCAAAGTTGGTTTCAACAGAGCCGGGGTACACGCAGGTGACCTTGATGCCGTCGTCGCGCAGTTCCTTCATAAGGGCCTGGCTGAACCCACGCACGGCATACTTGCTGGTGTTGTAGGCGCTGATGTTCGGGTTGCCCACGAGGCCAGCGATGGAGGCAATGTTTACGATGTGGCCGCCAAATCCGTCGGCCTCGTTTTGCGCTTTCATAGGAGACACCGCCGCCCGCGCGCACAGAAAAACGCCCCGGACGTTGGTGGCCTGCTGCTGGTCCCACGCGTCGGCCGTCAGTTCGTCAACCGCGCCAAACTGGCCAAAGCCGGCGTTATTGATGAGCACATCAAGGCGCCCGGCGGTGTCCGTCACGTGCGTAAAGGCGTCGGTTACCTGCTGCTCATTGGTGACGTCGCACACCACCGGATGGAAGCGTTCGCCCAGTTCATCGTGCACGTCATTGAGAGCATCTTCGCTGCGCGCCAGGCCAAAGACGTGCGCCCCGCGGTCGATGAGTTGATGAGCGAAATGGGCACCGAGGCCGCGGCTGGCGCCGGTAACAACGGCTACCTTATCATGAAGCACCATAGGGAGCAGGGAGAATGGTTGAATGAAATATATGCGATACCTACCAACGAGTGATGCCGGGGGCTGATCGCGCGGGCTTCCCATATTGTTGTGAAAACCCGCGTGTTGGCTTTGTTATCCATCCCAAACCGGCGGCTCCTGCCTGCGTACCGGTCTCTCGCGTATCCTCTCCTGCTGCTCGCTCTGTTATGCCCGATCCTTCCGATGCCACCCGCGAGATGCGCCGCTTGCTCCGCCGCGCGCAGTCCACTCCCGAAGCGGCTGCCACTACCGCCCTCGCACCGGCCGCTATCGTGCGTCACTTGCGTCCGTTCCTGACGGAGCGCCGGCAGGCGCGCATCGAAGCGGTGCTGGAGGAGCGTACCACCACGGTCGTGCCCGTTGTGGAGGGCATCGTCAACACGGGCAACGTGAGTGCCGTGATGCGCTCGGCGGAGGCGCTGGGGTTTCATCAGTTTCAGGTCATCAAAAATGCGACGGACGATACCCCGTTCAAGACGTCGCGGCGCACGAGCCAGGGCGCGGAGAAGTGGCTCGACGTGCAGGTGTGGGATACGCCGGCCGCCTGCGCCCGCCGCCTCCGGGAGCGCGGCTACCGGGTGGTCGTCACGCACCTCGATGACGCCGCGGTGCCGCTTGCTACACTCGACTTCACCCAGTCCACCGCTATCGTCTTTGGGAATGAGCGCGATGGCGCTTCCGAGGCGTTGCTGGCCGAAGCCGATGCCACATGCATCGTCCCGATGAGCGGCTTTACGCAGAGCTTCAACATATCGGTGGCGGCGGCCCTCGTGCTGTATCATGCCCGCCAGGATCGGCTGCGGCGCCAGGGGTACCACGGCGATCTGCCGGCGGATGCCCGGGAGGCGCTGCGCGCGCATTACTTCCTGCAGAGCGTAAACCGCGCGGCGGACATCCTGGCCCGGGCGCAAGACGAAGCCTAACGCGGCGCGCTACCCCCACAGCTGCCAGAGCATGAGCAGGGCGCCCAGCAAGGCCAGGTTTTTCATGAAGTGCAGCTGCTCTTCCTGGCGCCGGTGGGGGTCTTCCATGCGCCAGTAGCTATGGATCCAGGGGGTGACCACCGTCAGGAACAGGATCAGGCCGCCCAGGCCCCAACGCACCCAGAATCCGCCCAGGACGGATATCCCACCCGCGACAAGCAGCAGCCCCGTACCCGCAACAGCGACGCGCGCCAGCGGCACCCCGCGCCCCTCGGCAAAGTCGCTCATCTGCTGGAAGACCGTAAAGTGGTTCAGCCCGCTGAAGATGAAGAAGAGACCGAGCAGCGTGCGGCCAACGAAAAAGAACACATCTTCTGGCATGGGAAACAAGGTTGGACGATAAGGTCACGCCGAGCGGCCCGTGGGCTCATAGGTCATCAGGCTGGTGCCGATGAGGACCGCGAAGGCCAGCGGCCAAACGAAAATGGGAAAGAGGTCGGGCAGGAGGTACAGGTTGGCCGTGGTGCCGACAAGCCCGACGCCTACGGTGGCCAGCACCGCCGTCCCGGTGGTGCGCGTCCAGCACATGAGGGCAGCCAGCGGCAGGCCGACGGTCACGCCCAGGCCGACGAACGCAAATTCGATGATATCGAAGATGGTGCCGGGGCGCCACAGGGCCAGCCCTACGCCCAGGGCCGCCACCCCGGCAACCATCAGGCGTCCAAGGCGAAGCACCGTGCCCTCCGTTACCTGCGTGCCCGCCTGTCTGCGGTACAGCGTGGTGAGATCGGCCGAGGCGACGATCATCATGGAGTCGGAGGTGGAGAGGATCGCACCAATGATACCTGCCAGCAGCACACCGGCCAGCCACGGCGGAAAGAGGTCGGCCAGCATCAGCATGGCCGCCGACTCCGGCGCGGCCCCCGCGCCATACAGGACGCGCCCGGCGATGCCAATGAACAGGGGTACGGTGAGGCGTAGCGCCTGAAAGCAAAGCGCGATCACGGCGGCCTTGGAGATGAGCGTGTCCGAACGGATCGCTTGAAAGCGCATCAGCGCGTGGGGCTGGCCGATGGCGCCCATGGCAAAGGTCAGCCAGGCCAGCAAGGCCACCACCAGCGCGCCTCCGCCCATCCCCCCCGTGCTGGAGAGCAGCGTCGGGTCGATGGCGGCGGCTTCATCCAGAAACACCCCCCACCCGCCCACCGACGCGATGGCCGCGATGGGGAGCAGGAGGGCCGCGATGAGCACCAGCACCCCCTGCACCACGTCCGTCCACACCGACGCGCTGAACCCGCCGAGGGTGGTGTACACGGCCACCGCCATTCCGCCCGTCAGCACCGCGGCTACGTACGGGAGGTCCAGCGCCGTGCCGAGGGCCTCGCCTACGGCAATGAGCTGCGCGCCTACGTAGGAGATCATAAACACGACCACCGCGACGGTGCCGACCCAGCGGATGGCGGCCCCGGTGGCAGTGCTGCGAAACGTCAGCGCGAGGTGGTCCACCACCGTCTGGCTGTTCAGCGCCTGCGAGGCTCGGCGGAAAGGCGGCCCCACGTAGCGGTACATGAACAGGATCACCAGCAGCATCGCCAGCGAAAACCACAGCCCGTGCAGCCCCGTGGTAAAGCCCACGCCCACCCAGGCGAAGAACGTCCATCCGCTGGCCACAGAGGCCACTTCAGAGATGGCGATGGGCCATGTGCCTACATCGCGCCCGGCCAGCATGTAGTCGGCCAGGCGGCGGGCATCGGTGGTGCGGTAAAAGTACGCCCCGATGCCGAGGAGCACCAGCAAGAAGAGCCCGAACGTAAGGTGAAGGCCAGTCATGTCAGGTGTCAGGGGCTGCGTCGTCTGGCGGTGAGCGCCGGGCTACCTCTAACCGGTAAAGCCCGTACCCCAGCAGGGGCACCATCAGTATTCCGAGCAGGACGAGCCACGTATCAGGAGGAAGACCGTTCATGGGCGGTGCATGCGTACGTGAAGGGAGTCCCTCAGAATAGGCGATGGCACGGGCGGGCGCAAGCGGCACCCGGCAGGGCGCAACGAGGGCACCCTTCGGCCCGTAAGCGAACCCTCGTTCGCAGCGGCCATTGATTGTGTCGGCATACCCTTCGCACCGTTCCTCTTTGCCCCATGGAGATCACCCGTGCAGGCGTTACCCTTGAGCTTCGCCAGGGCGACATTGCCCATCAACCGGATGTCGACGCCGTCGTCAATGCGGCCAATGCCGAGTTGCGCACGGGCGGCGGGGTAGCCGGCGCGATCCACCGCGCCGCCGGCCCTGGACTTGCGGAAGAGTGCCGCCCCCTGGCGCCCATTGAGCCGGGAGAGGCCGTCCTAACGAGCGGGCACAACCTGCCGAACCCTCACGTGATCCACGGCCTCGGGCCGGTGTACGGGCGCGACGAGCCCTCCCATGCGCTACTGGCCGCGTGCTACCGGAACGGGCTGGCCCGGGCGGAGGAGGCCCAGCTCTCGTCCGTGGCCTTCCCGGCCATTTCGACGGGGGCGTTTGGCTATCCGATGGAGGCGGCCGCTGCGGTGGCGCTGCAGACAGTGCTGGAGGAGATGCCGATGCTGGAAAGCGTGCGCACCATCCGCTTCGTGCTCTTCGGGGACCGTGCGTACGAGGTGCACGAGCAGACCTTGGCGGAGCTGAAGACGAAGGAGATCCTCAACGGGTGAGGAGGATTTCCTGTGGCAGACGTACCCCCGCAGCCCTTCGCATGCTCCGTCTGCGCGCCCGCGGTGCGCTGCGCTCAGCATGAAGGGGGGTTGATGGCAGTGACGCGGAGTGTAAAGCCCCCGGGCTTTCGCGTGCGCATCGCATCCGGCCTGGGCTAAACCTTCGTCCCCTCACCGTTGGTTCACCACCGCCAGCGTACAGCGGCTGATGCAGACGAGGCGTTCGCGTTCGTCGCGGATCTTAATCTCCCAGATCTGCGTGGTCCGGCCCGTGTGGAGCGGCGTACCGGTCGCCGTCAGCAGCCCGTCCTTTACCGAGCGCACATGATTGGCGTTGATCTCCAAGCCCATCGCCGCTTTGCCCTCCGGGGCCCGGAGGTAGCCGCCCACCGAGGCCACCGACTCGGCCAGTACCACGCTTACACCGCCGTGCAGATAGCCGAACGGCTGGTGGTGGTCTGGGGTGACCCGAAGGGTGGCCACTACGCGATCGGCGCTGGCTTCCTGCATCTCAATCCCCAGCAGGCGGCCGACGCCGGCGTTGGGGATTTGGTCTATAGATTTAGGCATAGGTCTCGTTCAGAAAAAGAAAAAGCGCGGTACCCAGAAGGCACCGCGCTCTACGACAGGAGGGAGCGTCGGTTCAGGCCGCCGCGCCGTTGGTTCGGAGGTCAAACACAATCCGTGGCTGCTCCATGCGGCTGTGCAGTACGTCGTCGAAGGATTCGTTGACGGTGTCGAGGGTACGTGTCTCGCGCAACACCTTCGTATAGCCATCCGCGTGCAACTGAAAAACCTCATCCAGGTCGCGGCGGGTGCCCACGATGGAGCCTTTGATGGTCAACCCTTGCAGTACCGTCTCGAAGATCGGCAGCTGGATGTGGTTTTCTGCAGGCAAGCCCACGAACACGAGGCGTCCGCCGCGGCGCAGCGACTTGTAGGCTTGCTCAAAGGCCTTGGGCGATACGGCCGTGCTGATGGCCGCATGCGCTCCGCCCATCTTTTGCAGTTCCTCCACCACGTCGTCGTTCTTGGGGTTGAACGTGTAGGAGGCGCCCAGCTCCTTGGCCAGCTTCAGCTTCTTATCGACCAGGTCAACAGCGACCACAGTGGCCCCGGCGATCTTGGCGTACTGTATGGCCAGGTGGCCCAGTCCGCCGATGCCAAACACCACCACGAGCTCCGAGGGGCGCGCTTCCGATTCCTTCACCGCCTTGTAGGTGGTAACCCCCGCACAGGTCAGCGGAGCCGCGTCGATGGGGTCCACGCCCTTTGGCACTTTGCTGACGTACTTGCCGAAGCCCCGCGCATACTCGGCATACGAGCCATCGATGCTGTAGCCAGCATTTTCCTGTTGGTGGCAAAGCGTTTCATGGCCGGAGACGCAGTGTTCACAGGAGCCGCAGGCATAAGCCAGCCATGGTAGCGCCACCCGGTCGCCTTCCTGCACGTTGGTGACACTGCTCCCCACGCGCTCCACAATACCGACGCCCTCGTGCCCGGGAACGAGCGGCATTTTGGGCTTTGCCGGCCAGTCGCCGTGTACCGCATGGATGTCGGTGTGGCAGAGGCCTGCGGTTTCGATCTGGATCGATACTTCGTCGTGTTCGGGGACGGGCTTGTCGACTTCCTCAAGGGATAACGGATCACCAAAGTTGTGGGCAATGGCGGCTTGCATGGTTGTGCACATAAGCTAAGTAGTGTAGACAATGAAGGAATACGAAAGGTGCTGCGTCATTAAGCCTCGACGGCTTCAGGCGGCTCCAGCGCCTCAATCTCGTCGTCGGTGAAGATGCGCGATTTTGTCATGAAGCGGACGCCAAGCGGGATTTCAATGGAGAAGCTGGCACCGCGGCCCTCGCGCACGTCGATTGTCAGCTGCATGTGCTTCCAATACTCGTACTGGTCGCGGGCGATGTAAAACGGAGAGCCATCGATCTCGCCCAGTTTGATGTCGCTATTGCCCACCCGAAACTCACCATGCGGGTAGCACATGGGCTGGGAGCCATCGCAGCAGCCCCCGCTCTGGTGAAACATCAGCGGGCCATGCTCCTCCCGTAGCTGTGCAATGATGGCTTTCGCTTCGTCGGTTACGGTGACGCGGGGTACAGACATGGGCGGCGTTCGTCAATGGAGAAAAACAGCAAGGGACCATACCCCAACGGGGGTGGAGGCAGAGCGTGAGGACGGATGGTCTCCGCCGTGCTCCACGGCCACCCCCGCAGGGTTACAGTATCAGCCTATGAGCAGGCTGCGCATACGCGCTACCGTTTAGAAAAAGCCCATCGCGTTCTTGTCGTAGGAGATGAGCATATTCTTCGTCTGGCGGTAGTGGTCGAGCGCCATCTTGTGGGTCTCGCGCCCAAAGCCCGACTTCTTGTAGCCACCGAACGGGGCGTGGGCCGGGTAGGTGTGGTAGCAGTTCACCCACACGCGGCCAGCTTTGATGGCCCGCGGCACGCGATACATCTCGTGCGCGTCGCGCGTCCAGACCCCAGCGCCAAGGCCATAGAGCGTGTCGTTGGAGATCTCAATGGCTTCGTCCATGTCCTTGAACGTCGTGGCCGACGTTACCGGACCGAAGATCTCTTCCTGGAAGACCCGCATCTTGTTGTGGCCCTTGAAGATCGTCGGCTCGATGTAGTAGCCGGAGGCCTCGCCGTCGCCGCCGATGTTGAAGGCATTGCCGCCGGTAAGTACTTCGGCGCCTTCGTCCTTCCCAATCTGCAGGTAGTTGAGGATTTTCTCGTACTGATCGTTGGAGGCCTGCGCCCCGACCATCGTCTCGGGATCGAGCGGATGCCCGACCTTGATCTGCTTCGTCCGCTCTACGACGCGAGCGAGGAAGTCATCGGCAATGGACTCTTGCACGAGGATGCGGCTTGGGCAGGTGCAGACTTCGCCCTGGTTGAGGGCAAACATGGCGGCGCCTTCGAGGCACTTGTCGAAGAAGTCGTCGTCGGCGTCCATCACGCTCTCGAAGAACACGTTCGGGCTCTTGCCGCCCAGCTCCATCGTGGAGCGCGTGATGTTTTCGGAGGCGTACTGCAGGATGAGGCGGCCCGTGGTCGTTTCGCCGGTGAACGCGATCTTGGCGATGCGCGGCGACTGCGCCAGGGGCTTGCCGGCTTCCGGCCCAAAGCCCTGCACGATGTTGACGACGCCCGCCGGCAGGATGTCCTGCACAAGTTCCGCCCAGAACATGATGCCCACGGGCGTTTGCTCGGCCGGCTTAAGGACCACCGTGTTGCCCGCGGCGAGTGCCGGGCACAGCTTCCAGGCGGCCATCAGCAGTGGGAAGTTCCAGGGGATGATCTGCCCCACAACGCCGAGCGGCTCCTTGATCTGCATGCTCACCGTATCGGCATCGTGCTCGGAGACGGTGCCTTCTTCCGACCGAACGACGCCCGCAAAGTAGCGGAAGTGGTCGATTGCCAAGGGCAGGTCGGCCGCCATCGTCTCGCGGATGGGCTTGCCGTTATCCACGGTCTCGACCCGGGCGAGCAATTCCATGTTTTCCTCCATCACGTCGGCAATCTTCAACATGATGTTGCTGCGCTCTGCAGCCGACGAGTGATTCCACGTTTTCGCGGCTTCGTGTGCTGCATCTAAAGCCTTCTCGATGTCGACCTTTTTGGAGCGTGCGACCCGGCAGAAGGGTTGTCCATCGATCGGAGAGGCATTTTCAAAATACTCTCCCCCCTCGGGTGGCACGAAGGCGCCACCGATAAAGTTATTGTACGTATCCTTGAATGTGGGGCGCTCGTACACGCGCTGCTTCTGAGTTGCTGTAGCCATGGTGCAATACCGTTGATAATGAGTAGGATTGACTGTGCCAAAAGAAAAGCATGCAAGCGCTTTCAGCGGCTGACCCGCAGCAAAGGGGAGGAGAGGAAGGGTGCACTGGAACCGCTTTCTTCACACGATATCAAAAAGCGTTTAACCCTCGATTGTTTCTCGCGAGATGTGCTCAAAAAGTGGCTGGATCGTGCAAGGCCACATTCAACAGACGAAGGCTTCCTGCAATAGCCGCCAGGGGACGCGGCAATGCAGGCCGTAATACCTGCTGCAGCGCCTGCCGCAATGCCTGCTGCCACGCCTGCTCCCGGGCACGGTGCGGGTCTCGTGGCAACAGGCGTAGCCCGGCTATCCTGCACCGTCGCCTGCGATGCGCCGGAGTTGCCCAGCTTCGGTAGTCACGCGCCGCAGGCGGACGTTTCGCCATCCACAATCATCCCGGCCATGACGCCGGGGATCCGCCCTCAGCCCTGGCGCTCTGCGGCCCTTTCTGAGCGCCTACTCGGTGGGCTGCTGTGCCTGCTGCGTGATCGTCACGGAGAGCGGGTTGAGGTCCTCGCCTTCTCGCGCGATGGTGACCTCCACGGATTGCGCACGGGCGAGCGAATCGAAGGGCACGGTTCCGCCGCCAAGGCCGGTGACCTCCGTGGAATCCGTGAAGTACAGCCCGAAGACGCGCGCATCCGGAAACTCCACGTAAATCTCGCGCTCTGCGGCATTGACAGCGGTGATGGTGCCGCTGTAGGTGCCGTCACCGGGCAGATTGGCAGATTCCTCCTCTTCACCGCCTCCACAGGCCGAAAGCAGGAGAAGGACGAGGGTGCACATCAGGGTGAGGCGTCGGGGGATCATAACGGGGCTTTGGTACGGGTAGCCATGAAGGTGATGAAATCTGTTGCCAGCTTGCTGCGTGTTCCTCTGCTTGGCCTCTTACCTGCAGCAGGAGCCCCAGGTCCGCGAAGCCTACCGGCCAGGGGCTACGGGAGGCCCCGACGCCACGACTGATTCTTTCAGGCAGAAGGCGGGTAGCCGGAGGCATGGGCGGCCCAGTATGGACCTATCGTGTGTGGTATCCACAAGAAGCCATACTGACACGGCCTGTGCCCGGTGGGGCACAGGGGGCGCTCGTCCCGCCCGGTGTGCGGTTAGGTTTACGCGTTAGCCAGCGCGGGCTGCGATGCGCCAGCGGCCAGCGCCCGCAGGCGGTCCGGGCCCACCGGCTCCTCGGCCATCCAAGGGGCGAGTACGGTGCGGGTCGCATAGGTATCGCGGACGGCTTCAATCTGCGGGACCTCCGCATGGGCACGCGCCACCAGCAGCGGATCCGACGGCCCGGCCACGGCCAGGCTCTGGTTGACGATCCACGCATACGGCGTGATGCCCGCGCGCTCCAGGTCCTCCTGCAGATGCGCCGCTTCCAATACTGGGGTGGTCTCCGGAAGCGTCACGAGCAGCATCTTCG
>JAAAOI010000190.1 GCA_009908945.1 Bacteroidota bacterium | reverse complement strand
GAGACATTTTATACAAGTAAAAATAATTAATATCTCAATGACTTTAGGTTAATAAAATATTAATTATATTGATCTTACTCCTATGGATGCTCTACCTCCCTACTTCTCTACTGCCAGTGCCCCACCTGGACGTGTTTCGGGAGATGGTCCTCCGCCCGAAGATGCGCAGCAAAATCTACCTGAACGTAGGGCACAGCCATTTCGAACCAACGCTTTCAATACGCACCCTCTGTTCGAGTGGGTGAGGACGTCGGTAATCTGTCATGCTCATGGTGGTGGCACGACTACTCGCACGCAGAGCGTGCTACTGGTGCGATCCCACGCAGAGCATGGGATCGAGGAGAGCCGAGACGGCTCGGAGGGCGTCGCGCCCGGGACGGACGCGGCGAGGAGCAGCACCGCCCGCGTGGTGCGCCTCCCACTTTTCGCACAATCGCTACATCGCAACGCCTGGTGCCGTGTATCTTACGCTTCCACCGCTCCTTCCTGCACCTTGCGCGCCTGCTGCTGTTCATGTCCGATACCCCTGACGCTCTTCCCCGCGGTAAAAAGTACATCGCTGTGGCCGGCAACATCGGCTCCGGCAAAAGTTCGCTTACCCGGGTCATCAGCGACTACTTCAAGTGGAAGGCCTTTTACGAGCGGGTAGACGACAACCCGTACCTGTCGGACTTCTATGACGACATGCGGCGGTGGTCCTTCAACCTGCAGGTGTTCTTCCTGTCCAGCCGCTTTGAGCATCAACAAAAAATTGAGGACACGCCGTACTCGGTGGTCCAGGACCGCTCCATCTACGAAGACGCGGAGATCTTCGCCAAGAACCTCTACGAGATGGGCCTGATGACCGAGCGGGATTATAACAACTATCAGGACCTCTTCACGATCATGACGTCCTACCTGCAGCCGCCCAACCTGCTGGTGTACCTGAAGGCCTCCGTGCCTACGCTCGTCAACCATATCCAGACGCGCGGCCGGGCCTACGAAAGCACCATCCGGATCGAGTACCTGCAGCGCCTCGGGCAACACTACGAGGACTGGATTGCGCGCTACGACCTGGGGCCGAAGATGATTATTGACGTGGACGAGCTGGACTTTGTGAACGAGGAGCAGGACCGCCGGGAGGTGATCGGGCGGATCGAAAGCCGGCTGTTTGGGCTTTTTTCGGATGAATGAACGTGGGCGCCGCGTTGGTTCTGCCACCGAACGATTGCCTCGTACGGCTCGTAGGAGCGATTCCGATGGGTTCGATGCACGCCGATAGCGGCCGTGATGCTGTTTCTCGGCGTGCTGGTCCTGTCGTCTGGCGCTACCGCCACCCCGAACGAGGCGGGGGATAGCTCCTGGCAGGGGCTTCCGTCCGATACGCTGGAGACGCGCCCGGATACGCTCCGCCTGCCCCCGGCCGATACCACGGAGGTGCCGCGGGCCGATACGTTAGGGATTCCTCCGGTAACGCTGGAGCTGCCAGCCGTAGACTCCACAGCGGCCGACGCGGAGGCCGCCCCGCCTCGCCCGCCCTCGACCGGGCCGCCCGTTGGGTTTTTGGCGCCGCCGCCGGGCCTGTCCCCCGACAGCCTCAAGCCGGCGCGCCGTGCAGCGTTTGAAGCGAAGGACCTGCTGCGCGAGGTGCCGGGCAGCTTCACCTACGATCTGGGTGGCTTCGGGTGGCCCCATGGCTGGACGCCCGATGGGCAGCCGCCCGAGGCCGTGCGGCTCACGCTCAGCGATGTGCCGTTTAACGACCTCATCACGGGCCGCCCCCGGTTCGATCTGCTGATGCTGCCCCTCCTCGAACCTCTCTCGGTGACGAGCGGGCGGCTAAGCGCGGCCACGACGGTGCAGGCGCACTTCCGAGACCTCGAAGCCCCCGAGCCGCTCACGGAACTGCAGTACATGACCGGTGGCACGGGGCTGCAGAGCATCACGGCGCTGCACACGCAGGAGCGCGACCTGTCGCTACCCGGCGCGCGGGAAGAGGGGCGCCTTTCGGTGCTGTTTGGCTACGGGGGGCACGCGGCGGACAACGAGTACCGTAACGCGCGCCTGGAGCGGATGCGGCAAACGCTGGGGCGCGTGCGCCTGGCGCAGCGCACGTGGTCGCTGGAGCTGCGCAACCTGCACAATCGCCGCTCGCGCGGCGCCCACGGTGGCGTAGTGCCCGCGCGCTACCCGGCGCGCGGGAAGAGGGGCGCCTTTCGGTGCTGTTTGGCTATGGAGGGCACGCGGCGGACAACGAGTACCGTAACGCGCGCCTGGAGCGGATGCGGCAGACGCTGGGCCGCGTGCGCCTGGCGCAGCGCACGTGGTCGCTGGAGCTGCGCAACCTGCACAATCGCCGCTCGCGCGGCGCCCACGGTGGCGTAGTGCCCGCGGTCGGGCAGCCGTTCAACGCCATCTTCGTCCGCCCTGTAGCGACGGTAGACAACACATCCGCGCAGGATCGGACGCTGCGCAACGACCTGGCCGCCACCCTGCGCCTCCGCACGCCGCTGGCCTCGGAGGCGCACCCGCTCACCGTAACCGGCTACTGGAGCGCGCAGACGTACCGGTACCGCGCCTCAGCCGATACGCTGGAGGCCCGTGTGAACCGCTACGGCCTCCGAGCCTCGCAGGAACGAACGATTGGCCGGCATGCGGTGCAGCTCGCCGTGGACGCGTGGACGGACGCGGTGGACGACGCGCGCGGGTTTGCGACGGCAGCGCCTACCCGGCAGCGCCTCCACCTGCGCCTGCGCCACGCCTCGCAGCTGGCCGGAGTAGCGACCGAGGCTTCTGCAGGACTGCAGGTGGGCGCAGGGCTGGCGCCGTCGGCTACGCTGCGGGCGACGGGTGCGGTGGCGGGCGTTACCCTCACCGGGGCAGTGGCCACGGCGCCGGACATGCCCGCGCGCGTCGTGGCGAGCGGCTTTGGCGAAACGCTGCGGCCGGCTCCCGCAGGGGCGCCCACGCCCCGCACGAACCGCGCCTCCCTCCGCGCCGCCGCCACCCTCGGGCCGTTCGACATCGCCCTCTTCGGCCGCTACCTCGAACGCCGCAACGCGCTCGACATCATGACGGAGCCCATCGCGCAGGGCGCGCTTGAAGCAAACCCGTTCGATGCGTTCTTCCCCGACGCCGCGGAGGTCGTCCGTAGCCCCTCGCCCTACCGGCAGGTGAGTGGCGGGCTGGAGCTGGGGTTTCGTCGCACGGCCGCTCGTGGCCTCTACGCGACGGCACAGCCGACGGCCTTTGCCTTCCTCAACACTACCGCCTCGCCTGCCCACACCCGCGTAGCTGAATCCTTGCCGCCTGCCTACGGGGAAGCCCGCCTCGGGGCGCGGTATGTGCTGTTTCAGGACCTGGACACGGATGCTTCGCTGCGGGGCCGCGCCTGGGCGCCGTTTAGCAGCCGCACGCTGCACGAGCCTACGGGCACCCTGGCTATCCCCCAACAGGGGAGCCCCACGTTTGGCCCCGAAGGGGCGCTGGACCTCGTGATTGAGGCCGGATTGCGGGGGGCGACGCTGTTCCTGGTCTGGGAAAACGTCCTCAGTGGCACCGACGTGACGCCCGGCAACCTGCTCGTGCCGATCTATCCGCTGCCCGAACAGCGCCTTCGGTTTGGCGTGTTTTGGCCGATAACCGGGTAGCCTCCGGTATGAGGTCTTTGGGGAGCGCCCCCGTATTGG
>JAAAOI010000021.1 GCA_009908945.1 Bacteroidota bacterium | reverse complement strand
GGACTCGACGGTGACCTTTGCAGGAACGCCCGCTATGTTTGAGGAACAGGTGCCTTTCTTTCCACAGGAGATGGTAACCTACCAGTTGGATCTTGAGGTAGACGTGGACGAGGCCATCCTCCACCTCAGCTTTTCGCACTACAGCCCCGGCGGCTTTCGCTCGAACATGACGTACGCGCTCCCGCAAGAACAGACTGACGCCGCGGGCAGGCGCTGTTCGCTTCTCGCGCTGCGGGCGGGTATGCTTAGAGGATCGGCACCGGGGACCTGCACCAGCCTGGGGTTTCGGTGGCAAGAAGCGGGCGCTGATTCGTTAGCGCTCTATCTCCCCGTCTCGGGCGAGGTGGCGATTGGGGCGGCCACAGCGGATGAGGTGTCCGGCACCCTCGCCGTCACGTTCGACCGTATGGCGGTCCACGCCGCCAACCGGGTGATCCGCCCCCCCATTCCGGGATTTGAACCCGATGAGGAGCGCGACCCGATCACCCCGGAAGCACTCGCCGAAACGGTAACGCTTGAGGCATCCTTTACCGCAATTCCTCAGCGGTTGAGTGACGCCTTACGGTAGGCTCACCGCCCCCGCCCCAGCGGGATGCTGATGCCCCCGCTGTCGCTGCCGTTGTTCAGCAGGACGCCCGCGGTGATGCCCGCGGCCAGCATGCCCGCGCCAATGCCTGCGTACACAAGCCAGGAGTCGCCCCCACGGGTTTGCCGCTTGGCCTCCACCTTGAGGTCGTACGCACCCGTCCCGAAGTCCACCGGGAAGTCAGCCTCGTAGTCCCACGCGATGCGGCGGTGAAGCCCCGGTTTGATGGACCGCCCCACATCGCCCGACACGGTTTCTGGGATGGGATGGTACGTGTTGCCGCCATCGGTGGAGAGCAGCAGGCGCACCTCGTAGAGCGCGTGCACATCGGCCAGGCCGTACGACACCACCATCGTGCCGTTGGTGCCCGCGTGGATCTGCTCGCCGTACACGAGGCGGTTCGTCTGCGCTTCACTCATGGCAGGAAAGCAGAGCAGGAGACCAAAAAGAAGGGCAACAAGGGATTTCATGGTACGATTCATCACACAAAGGGGGCGCAACGGAAACGGGCGCGTTGGGTGGCGGGGCACGGGATTCGCTATGGGGATTATCGGCCACCGGGCGCGCTCTTAAACCTCGGCGCTGTTTCTGGTGATGGGGGTGATCCATGCATCGCAGGAATGAGGGGTTTGTTGACTTTGGTTGACGTAGCGTCGACGTAGCGTGCTACGTCGCTACGGGGGGTAATGGGGCAGGGATACCCTGCAATGGGGGCTAATTTTTGGTTGTCGCAGCTGGCTGGTCCCTCAACCAACCGGGCCCGTCCAGGAACCAATTGTTTGTTGCAACAGTTAATTGTCTCGAAATCAAACCTTTTATCATCAGCCCGTTGGTTTATGCCGCAAACGAATCATGAAACGCAGGCGGCTCTCCGGCTCTGGGTGGTGCTCACCCGCGCCCTCCGCAGTATCGAGCAGCCGCTGCATCGGCAGGTGGAAGCGCATGGGCTTACCCTCACCGAGTTTGCTGTGCTGGAAGCACTGCTTCACAAGGGCCCGCTGCCCATGGGCGTCATCGGCGAGAAGATTTTGCTGACGAGCGGCAGCACCACGTACGTGATCGACAAGCTGGAGCAACGCGGCCTTCTGCAGCGCCGCCGCTGCACCGACGACCGGCGCGTACTCCACGTGGACCTTACCGACGACGGCCGCGCGCTCATCGAGGAGGTCTTCCCTGAGCACGCGCAGCTTATCCGCACCCTGACGGAAGGCCTCAGCACCAATGAACAGGTACACGTGGCCGATCAGCTCAAGCGCCTCGGCCGCTTTGCCGAGCGCTATGCGCAGGTCGCCGACTGACGGCCACCATCGCTGTTGATCCTCTCACCCCACGCCTCCCTCTACCATGAATGCTCCTCCCCTACGTGGCCTACACCACGTAACGGCCATTTCCGGCAATGCCCAGGAGAACCTCGACTTCTACACCAGGGTGATGGGCATGCGCCTGGTGAAAAAGAGCATCAACCAGGACAGCCCGGACACCTATCACCTGTTTTACGCCGACGCTGAGGGCTCCCCCGGCACGGACCTGACCTTCTTTCCGTGGCCTGATGCACCGCCCGCCACGCCGGGCGCAGGGAAGATCACCGAACTGTCGCTGGCCATCCCCGAAGGCACGCTCCCCTACTGGCGCGATCGGCTGACTGAGCACGACGTGGACGTTGCCCCACAAGAGACGCGCTTCGGCCGCCCAGCGCTGCCCTTCACCGACCCGCACGGGCTGCAGGTGGCGCTGGTGGAAATCACCAAAGAGCGCTCGTTTGTGCCGTGGGACGCGGGCCCGGTCCCCGCCGATCGGCAGGTGATCGGACTGCACGGCGTGCGCCTCTGGGAACGCCAGCTGGACCCCACGGAGGCGCTGCTGACCCGCGTGATGGGCTTCACGAAGCGGGGCACGGAGGGCGACTGGCATCGCTTTTCGGATGGCGATGGCAGCTCCGGCACCATCGTAGACGTGAAGGTGGTGACGGACCGCGGTGCGGGTCGCTGGGGCTCCGGCGGCATCCACCACGCCGCCTGGCGCATGGCCGATGAGGAGGAGCAGGAGCAACTGCGCGCGCTTGTAGAGAAGGTGGGCCTGCACCCCTCGCCCCAGATCGACCGTTTCTGGTTTCAGTCCGTCTACTTTCGCGAGCCGGGGGGTGCCCTCTTCGAGCTGGCCACCGATGGCCCCGGCTTCACCCGCGATGAGGAGCTTGGCTCCCTGGGCGAAACGCTTATCCTGCCGCCCTGGATGGAGAAACAACGCGAGCAGATTGAGGCGGGCCTGCCTAACCTTACGGAGCCGGTGGCGTCCTGAGCTCTGCGGCTCCCGTAACCCACCGCCGAGGCCCAGTAGCTCCTGTTTTCAACGACCGGGCCGTTTTCTGGAGCGCGCTACTCCCTCGACCTCAACCTCACCAGCCCTATCGACCCGCGCCCTGGGGACACGGCGTGAGCTTGAGCTACCAGCAGGGCTTCATCACTGAAACAGAACACCCCCTTCGCCAAAGCGGCAAAGGGGGCCAGAACATTCTACAAGTGCTGCCTCCGCGTAACGGACGGCAGACGAGCCGGACCCTACGTGAACTTGGCCATCACGTTGTTTGCCGTATCCGTGAAGGCGTCCCACGTCTTGTCCAGTCCCTTTTTCAATTCGTCCCAGGCCTCATCGCTGGCCTCTCGCAGTTCCTCCAGCTGCGCTTCCACTTCGCTGCGCTGCTCCTTCAGTTCGCTGATCTGCTCCTCGTACTCAGCCTTCGCCTCTGCTCCAGCTTCCGCTGATTTCTCTTCCAGTTCATCAATCTTATCGTTCCACTCGTCCAGCTTTTCTTTGACTGTTTGGATGTACTCTTCGCGTGTGGCCATACGTCATGGGGGATGTTAATGAATGAGGGATGAGAGTACGTGCTTCGTGGGTACCGCTTTTCGCTGCTTCTCTGTAACCTTCAGACGCCGGTGCGGGGTCCGTAGACGGCATTGCTTTCATTCCACGACGGCGGTATTCGTCAAGAGGGGGCCTCTGGCTGCGTTGGAAGCTGGGGCGTCGGAAGGCAAACCGGCAGGTGCGGCGGCCGAGGCGTGGGGCGGCTGTAGCAGGGCTCAGTACCCACAGCAACTTTACTTC
>JAAAOI010000241.1 GCA_009908945.1 Bacteroidota bacterium | reverse complement strand
CGGCGCGGCCCCCGAGCACGTCCCGGTCCTGACGCTGCACGAGAACCTCCGCGAAGCCGCGGGCAGTCGCCATGCAGCCTGGCGCGGCATCGGGCCCGACGGGTTCTTTGTGCCACAGGGCACCTACCACGTGGAGCTTATCGCCCGGCACCACTCCGGACACGCCGAGCGCTACCGCCTCCCGGTATTCATCTTCCGCAGTTGAGGACGCCATGCACACAATCACGCTCATTCGCGCAAAGACGGGGTACCTCGCAAAATACTCCGACCCCACCGTCGCTCGCCTCCTTGGGACGGACACCCTGCCCACGGCTTTTGGCCTGTCGGCCCGGCCGGAGGACGTGCGCCAGACCATCGCCAGTCTCAATCCACGGTACCGCGTGCTCATGGCCGAGCCCGCGCCATCACCTACCCTCCCATCTGCCCCATGAGGACGGATGCGCGCGCAGACTCACATAGCAGGGGCGCTCTGCGCCTACGGCCTGACGGCACTGGTAGCCGGCCTGCCGCTTACCCCGGCCACGGGCGCGGTGGCGGCGGTATGCGGCACCCTTCCCGACATCGACACCCGGGGGTCGACGGTCGGGCGCATCTTCAGTCCCATCGCGCGCTTCATAGAGCGCCGCTACGGCCACCGGACCCTCACGCATAGCTACGCCGGGCAGGTCGCCTTTGCGCTCGTCCTGGCACCGCTCTGGTGGGCTGCAGGGCCAGCCTACTACACGGCGGCCGTCGTCGGCTACGCGTCTCACCCGTTCCTCGACACCATGACGGTCGATGGCATTCGGGGCTTCTGGCCGTGGGCCGACTGCCGCTGCGTCTTTCCCTACTACGAAGGGCGCCCCGCGGCCTACCGCACACGCACCGGCTCCCGCGCCGACTCCCTCTTCTGCGCGCTCTTCTGCCTCCTCCTCCTCCCCATCATCTTCCTCCACATCAGCAGCTATCAGCGCGTTATTCGGGTCGTGCAGGGCGACGCCTCCAGTGCCGTTCGCGACTACCTCGAGATGTCCCAGACGCACCTCGTCGAAGTCCGCCTACGGGCCGACGACCCCACCTCCGGGCGCAGCCTCGATGGAACGTACAACGCCGTCGGCTCCACCGACACCAACACGCTCCTCATCCGGGATACCGACGGCTCCGTCTTTTCTGTCGGCCGTCCGTATTCGGCCAACTTCACCGCGCGCCGGGCCGTGGCCTACCCCACCACGCCCGTACAGGTATCGACGCGTAGCCTCTCCATGCGCGGCCGGCTGCTGGCAGATCTGGATGACTGGATCCCACGGGGCAACGGCCAGGAGCGCGCCCATCACTACATCACCGGCCGCGTGCGCCTGGACGAGCCCGTGGAGATCACGCCCGACCCCACGCGCTACAGCACACTCAGCAGCACCGGGCCCACCCTGCGGCTAAGCCATGCCACCATCGCCGACCTGGAGGCACACGGCCTCATGGGCGCACTCATCACGCAGGGCTCCGTCACACTGCGGCTTTTCCTCACGCCCACGCAGGCCGAGGTCTATCCCGACCACGTCTCGGCCGAGCGCCGCCTCCGCCGCGTGGCCTTTGAGCACGAACCGGGTCAGCCGCCCCTCCTGCTCGTGCGCCGCGGCGATAGCATCCATGAGGGCGATACGCTCGCCATCGTGGACGACGGCACCGCAGCGCTGGCGCGGACTCGGCTGAATAACCTGCTCCTCCAACAGGCCGAGATCGAGGCCGAAGCGGCCGGCGCCAGCCTTCAGCGCGCGCTCTACCGATCGCGGGACAACCGGAGCGCCGCCGAGGCCGCTCTGCTGCTGGCTGAGGACCGGCATACGCAAGGGTTCGTGTCTGCAGGCGCGCTCGAACAGGCGCGCACCCTGGTAGAGGAGGCGAACCGTGAGGAGGCACTGGCCAAGCGCGAGCTCGCTCGTTACCGCACCGATCACGGCCGGCGGCTCCGGGCCACAAAAGAGCAGGTGGCCCAGGCGCGGCTCCGGCTTGGTGCGCTGGAAGCCGCTACCGTCGTCCGCGCACCCGTAACCGGCGCCGTCGAGCGCATCGAAGAGCACACAAGGCCCGACGGCGAAATCGAGGTGCGCTTCCTGATCGGCGCACAGCCTGCACCCGACTCGCTCGTCATGCCCAGACCCCCGCTGTCATCTTGATGAAAACTCAGGACCCGCCTGCGGCCCCTACACGGAGCCTGTTGTCCCCAGCACACCTGCTCCCCATCCCACGGAGGACACCATGAAAAACACCCATCCCCTGCTTGCCCCCCTCACCTTCCTCATAGCGGCAGCTCTGCTCATGATAGCCTGTGAGTCACTGCCCCCTGCACCTGAAATCGACGAAGCCCCGGTCACATCGGCCCCCACGGCCCAGGACCGCCAGGCCCTCATCGAAACCTTTGAGGCCGTGGAGCGCCTCTTCTCAGTCGGCTGGAATGGCGCATCGCTTACGGCAACGGCGGTCGACACCGGCACGCCCATCCATACCGCTGTCCCACTGATAGCAAACGCCACAGCTGACACCACGCTCAACACGGGGTACCAGGACGCGCTCGGCCGCGGGTACCTCGTTACCCTCACCTACCGCGAACCTCAGGGCGTACCGCTATGGCAACTCCGCCTCCAACACGGCACCTTCCTCGAAGGGCAGCCCACCGATCCGGCGAGCGTGGAGACGATCACGCTCACCTTCATCACGCGGGACGACCTCTCCGACTGGGTCGCACGTCTCATCGCCAGCGACGTGCCCTTCCTGCAGGATCATACGGATCCGGAGGGCTCCTTCGCCGAGGCTGAATCCTGGCGCGTCGGCCGCATCGCGGGCAGTCCAGACGGGGCCGTGTTCAACTACGCCGACCAGGGCCGCCGCACCGCGCTGACGGTGCGCGACCCGATCATTACCATCAACGCCAACGGCTCAGCAACCGTGCGCGATGGCCTTGAGGACGGCGAAGTCCGGACGCGCTACTACCTGCCCGACGTCGTAATCGATAGCGACGGCACCATCGTAGAGGGCACACTTGAGCGAACGCTCCTGAACTTCGGCGAGCCCGCCACCGGCGCCATCGTAAGCCGCACAGAGTTTGCCGACGGCTCCATCCGCCAGACGCGGCAGTGGGGCGGCGATGGCGTGGTGTTTCGGGAGAACACGACGGAATGACCATCCCGGGGACCCCGAGCCTCAGAGGCGCGCCCGCCGTGCGTCCCTGTGGCTCCCTCCCCAATGAGCGCTGCAGACCATGGAGCACACGGATACAAGCCTGTTCATCTACCTCATGGCCATAGCTCTCGTGCTCGCCCCCCTCATCACCACACCCGTCCACGGCCAGGATGTACGCCCCCCGGTGTTTACCAACCCCTCGGCGCCGCAAGACGCACTACTCCCAGGCGAATCAACCATCGACGAGGACCTATGGGCTCTTATCGATACCTCAGATGCAGCCATCCAACGGCAAGAAGCCCTCCTCTACCGGGCGCGCCTCGCGCGGCAGCAGCGCTCCCGGGCCCGGTTTCTGCCACAGGTGCAGTTCACCCTCACCGCCCGCAACCAGCGGATGATCTTTCTGCCGGCCGCCAATGACTTTAGCGCGGCCGCCCCGCAGTGGCCCTCCGACACGTGGACCATCACCTTCACGTGGTCACTCACCGACCTGCTAAACCCGGCCCCGCTCCGCCAGGCGCGCGTCAATGAACAGATCCGGGC
>JAAAOI010000032.1 GCA_009908945.1 Bacteroidota bacterium | reverse complement strand
GGAGGCGACCGAGCGCCTCCCTGCGCGCCTCGGGATTCCGCCCCTGGAACTGCCTCAGCATCCGCAGCTGGTGCTGCTTCTCGTCGTCGGAAGAGCGCATCAGCTCCACCTCCTCAAAGCCCTCGTCGTCCGCATCCTTCGGCAGGAACGTATTCACGCCGATGACGGGCAGCTCGCCGGAGTGCTTCTTCGCCTCGTAGTAGTGCGACTCCTGCTGGATCTTACCGCGCTGGTACATCGACTCCATCGCACCCAGCACGCCGCCGCGCTCGTTGATGCGGTTGAACTCGTGCAGCACCGCCTCCTCCACCAGATCCGTGAGCTCCTCGATGATGTAGGCGCCCTGCAGCGGGTTCTCGTTTTTGGCCAGCCCCAGTTCCTTGTTGATGATCATCTGGATGGCGATCGCCCGCCGCACGGACTCCTCCGTGGGCGTGGTGATGGCTTCGTCGTAGGCGTTGGTGTGGAGCGAGTTGCAGTTGTCGTAAATCGCCATCAGGGCCTGCAGCGTCGTCCGGATGTCGTTGAACTGGATCTCCTTGGCGTGCAGGCTGCGGCCGGAGGTCTGGATGTGGTACTTCAGCTTCTGCGAGCGCTCATTCGCGCCGTACTTCTCGCGCATCGCCACGCTCCAGATGCGCCGCGCCACGCGCCCGATGACGCTGTACTCGGGGTCCATCCCGTTCGAGAAGAAGAACGACAGGTTGGGCGCAAACTTGTCGATGTCCATCCCGCGGCTGAGGTAATACTCGACAAAGGTAAACCCGTTGGCCAGCGTAAAGGCCAGCTGTGTGATGGGATTCGCGCCCGCCTCAGCGATATGGTACCCGGAGATGGAGACGGAGTAGAAATTGCGGACGTTCTCGTCAATGAAGTGCTGCTGGATGTCGCCCATCATGCGAAGGGCAAATTCCGTCGAGAAGATGCACGTGTTCTGCGCCTGATCTTCCTTCAGGATATCGGCCTGCACCGTACCGCGCACCACGTGGAGGGCTTTCGCGCGGATGTCGTCGTAGGTCTCCTGCGCGAGCACGCCCCAGTCCACGAGGTCCTGCCCCGTGCAGCCGAGCAGGCCGAGCCCGCTGCCGTCGTGCGTTTCGGGCAGCCCGTCCTCCAGCCCCTGGGGGCCGTACGGCACGTAGGCCGGCCGCTCCTCGCCCAGCTTCTCGTCGATCACGGCGTCCGCCTCTTCCCAACGGCTTTCCTCTTTCAGATACGCCTCCACCTGCTGATCGATCGCCGTGTTCAAGAACATGGCGAGGAGCATCGGGGCGGGCCCGTTGATGGTCATCGACACGCTTGTCTTGGGGTCGCAGAGGTCAAAGCCCGAGTAGAGCTTTTTCATGTCGTCCAGCGTGCAGATCGACACCCCGGCGTTGCCCACCTTGCCATAAATGTCGGGCCGTTCGTCTGGGTCAAAGCCGTAGAGTGTGACGCTATCGAAGGCGGTCGAGAGCCGGTTCGCCGGAGCGCCCTCACTCACGAGATGAAAGCGGCGGTTGGTGCGCTCCGGGCTGCCCTCGCCGGCAAACATGCGAGTGGGGTCCTCGCCGGTCCGCTTGAACGGAAACACGCCGGCGGTGAAGGGAAAGTAGCCGGGGAGGTTTTCTAACAGCGCAAACTTGAGGCGCTCGCCCGCCGCTTTGGTTTTGGGCAGCGCCACGCGCGGAATCTTCGTGCCTGACAGGCTCTTGCGGTAGAGCGGCACCGTGAAGTCTCGGCCGCGAACGGTATAGGTGAACGCGTCTTGCGTGTACTTCGCTTTGAGGGCGTCCCAGTGGTCCAGAATATCTTTGCAGCGGGGATCCAGCTTGTCCCACCAGTGCGCCACCATCGCGTCCAGTCGCTCAGCCAGCTGTGCCTGATCTTCCGGCGCCCAGTCGTCGACCTGCGCACGCGCCCCCTTCGCCTCGCCCCACTTGCGCGCGAAGGTTACCTGCTGCTCGGCCCAGGAGCGATAGTCCTCGCAGGTCTCGGCGATTTCGCCCAGGTACCGCTGCCGCTTCGGGCTGATCAGCGCGAGCTCTTCCGGGTTGATCTCCGGCAAGGGCTCGTTTGCATAGAGCGCGGACACCCGGTTGAAATCGTGATGAGTGTTCAGGTGCTCCAGCAGGCCGAGGAAGAGCTTCGTGACGCCCGGGTCATTGAATTGGGACGCCATGGTGGGGTACACCGGCATGTCCTCCGGCGCCTCGTCGAAGCGCATGCGGTTGCGCTGGACCTGCTTGCGGATATCGCGCAGAGCGTCCTGGCTGCCGCGCTTCTCAAACTTGTTGAGCACCACGAAGTCGGCCAGGTCCAACATGCCAATTTTTTCGAGCTGGGTGGGTGCGCCAAAGTCGTGGGTCATCACGTAGAGCGCGATGTCCGTCAGGTCTACAATCTCGGTGTCGCTCTGCCCGATCCCGGCCGTCTCCAGAATGATGAAATCGAAGCCTGCGACGCGGCACACGTCCATGGCTTCTTTCAGGGCCTCAGACGTCGAGCGGTGGGCTTGCCGCGTGGCAAAGGAGCGCATATAGACGCGGGGGTCCCCGTCGTCTGTGGTGGCCAGGTCGCCGTAGATGGCGTTCATCCGGATGCGATCCCCCAGGAGTGCGCCCCCGGTGCGGCGTCGGGTGGGGTCGACCGACAGTACCGCCAGGTGGATATCGTCGAACTCGTTGAGGAAGCGCCGCACCAGCTCATCGGTAAGGGTGGACTTGCCGGCGCCGCCTGTGCCTGTGATGCCCAGGGTGGGGGGCCGCCCGGAAGCCGGTGCGTCAGTGGCCGTTACGGATGGCGCCTCGGTAGCCGCCCCATCGCCGCCCACCGTCTCGGGCGCTTCCGCGCCGCCGCCGGCCAGGGCGGGCACCGGCGCCTTGGTGCGCTCCCCCACCTCTGCGGCCGAGAGCGTGCGGGCCATCACCCGCGGATCCCGCGTGGAGACCTCAGGCGGCACCTCAAGCGCTTGCTCTACGATCGGGAAGTCGCATACCTCAAGCATGTGATTGATCATGCCTTGCAAGCCCATGCGCATGCCGTCGTCTGGCGAGAAGATCTTCGCGACGCCGTAGGCTTCGAGCTCGCTGATCTCCTCCGGCACAATCACCCCGCCGCCTCCACCAAACACCTGCACGTGATCAGCCCCCTGCTCGCGCAAGAGGTCGATCATGTACTTAAAGTACTCCACGTGCCCGCCCTGATAGGACGACACCGCGATGCCCTGCGCGTCTTCTTGAATGGCGGTGTCGACCACCTCCTTCACCGAACGGTTGTGGCCCAGGTGAATGACCTCAGCCCCGCTGCCCTGCAACACCCGCCGCATGATGTTGATGGCGGCGTCGTGGCCGTCAAACAAACTCGCGGCGGAACAAAGCGAATGGGGTGCTGGGCGTCGTAGGGCTGCGTGTCCATGAAGCTGCTCTATATGATAGGATAGGTCCTGCTGCGTCCTGCGCGGAAGCGCTTTCTTGGTAGACTATTGCTACTTGAGCGGCAACCGATTTGTTTTACTATCGGCGTGCAGAACTATTTCTTAGGTCGCGCCTGGCAGGAGGGGTAATGCCGGGGGACCAAAAACGCAAAGCAACCGCAGGGGTGGGCGTTTTGATTACGTGTTGGGTGGGCGGAGCTCACGGCGCTCCCGGCAGCCATTGGATGGTGACCGGTGCTCCCGTCGGTGGGTTGGTGCGGGCTTCCTCCACGTGGATCAGGCAGTTG
>JAAAOI010000010.1 GCA_009908945.1 Bacteroidota bacterium | reverse complement strand
TTATCTTGCTCTTGCTGCTGCTGGCCCTGCCGCTGGTGCTGCGCAACTGGGGGGCCGACGGTACAGACGCCGAGGCCTCCGATGCTCCCTCGGTGCCCGGTGGCGACGGCGCTCCACGCTGAGCATGACGGGCTCGGTGCGGCCAGGTACGCTCGGACAGCTGCCACCGCCACGCATCTGCAGGCCCACGGTACGGTAGGCTATCCCACCCCCAGCTGATCGATGGCGTCGCGGACGAGCGCTTCGGCAGCCTCCGCGGTGGGCGCTTCGGAGTAAACGCGCAGCACCGGCTCTGTGCCCGAGGGCCGCACGAGCAGCCACCCGTCGTCGGCCCAGTGCTTGAACCCATCAAGGGTGTCGAGGGAGCGGATCGCGTGGCCGGCGATCTCGTCGAGCCCCCCTTCGGCCTCCAGCCGGTCGAGTGCAGCCTGCTTCTTCTCTTCCGACGTGTGCAGGTCGATCCGGAAGGTGCGGTGGGGCCCGAATTCGTCATGCAGCGCCGCCACGAGCGCCGAGAGCGGCTGTCCGCGCCGCACCATCATCTCCACAATCAGCAGGCCGATGTAGATGCCGTCGCGCTCCGGCACATGGCCCTTCACCGCAATCCCGCCCGACTCCTCACCGCCCACCAACACATCGCCCTCAATGATCTTGGAAGCGATGTACTTGAAGCCGATGGGGGTCGTCTCGATGGGTAGGCCGTACGCGTCGGCCATCTTGTCAAGCATGTGGGTGGTCGAGAAGGTTTTCACGATGCTCCCCGAGAGGCCGCGGTCCTGATGGAGGTACTGCACCAGCAGGGCCAGCAGTTCGTGGGACGAGACGAACTGGCCGTTTTCGTCAAACATCCCGATGCGGTCGCCGTCGCCATCGTTGGCCAGGCCGGCCGCGCAGCTGAACTCGGTGACGCACTGCGCCAGGTCGCTCAGGTGCTTTTCAATGGGCTCGGGCGGGACGCCATGGAAGCCGGGGTTATGCTCGGCGTGCAGCTCTACCACCTGCGTAGCGCTCAGCAGCTGCACGAGGTGGCCCTGCGTAGCGCCGAACATGGCGTCGTGCGCCACCTTCTGGCCCCAGTTTTTGAGCGCGTCCAGATCCAGCAGCTCGCCCAGTTCGGCGAGGTAGGCCGAGCGCACGTCGCGCAGTTCCACGAGCCCATCGCGGTCCAGCGCCTCGTACGACTGCAGCGGCGCATCGTGGTCTATCGTGTCCAGTTCCTCCTCCACCTCACGGATCATCTCCGGTGTAGCCGGCCCTCCATACGGGCCCTTGATCTTGAAACCGCTATACGCGGGGGGGTTGTGGCTCGCCGTGACGACGATGCCGGCGTCCAGGCCATAGTGCTTGGTGGCCCAGCTTACGGCGGGCGTCGTGACGATGGCATCGGAGAGCACCACGCGGACGCCCTCGCTGCCGAAGGCGCAGGCCGCATGGCGCGCGAACGCCGCCCCCTGGAAGCGGGCGTCGTAGCCAATGAGCACTGTAGGGGTGTGCTCGTGCTGCGCGCGGAGCCAGCGGGCGGTGGCCTGCGCGATGATCGCCAGGTTGTCGTAGGTGAACGCTTCGCCGATGATCGCGCGCCATCCATCGGTGCCAAACGAAATCTTCGCCATGAGAACGATACAGATACGTGAGTCAGAAGGCGACCTGCAAGGGCCGCCACACACCGAAGGATACGCAATGCGCTGCACAGACCCAACCCCCATCCCCGCCCACAGGCGATGAGCCCTGTCCTCTGTCACCCCTTATGCCTCCTCACGTGGCCCCTCGGCCATCATCTCCCGGGCGCTCTTCAGCGCGGCGTCCGTCACCGCCTTGCCGCTCATCAGGGTGGCCACCTCCTGGGTGCGCTCGTCCTCGCTGAGGCGCTGAATGCGCGTCTTCGTCCGCTCGCCCTCTACCACCTTCTCCACCACAAAGTGCAGATCGGCCAGGGCGGCGATCTGGGGCAGGTGCGTAATCGCGATGATCTGATGGTAGCTGGCCAAATCGCGCATGCTCTCGCCCACCCGGTTGGCAATGGCGCCGGAGATACCCGTGTCGATTTCGTCGAAGACGAGGATGGGCAGGCGGTCGCTTTTGGCCAGGATCGTCTTGAGCGCCAGCATGATGCGACTGATCTCGCCGCCCGAGGCCACCTTCTTCAGCGGCTTCACGTCCTCGCCCACGTTGGTGCTGATGTGGAAAGCCACCTGGTCCACGCCGTGCTGGAAGGCCTCGAAGCGGACCTCGTCCTCGCCCTGCGGGAGGCGAATCCAGCCCTCCGCGCTTGGCTGCCGCGTGAAGCGCACGGCGAAGCGGCTGTCCGGCATGCCCAGCTCGGCCAGCTCGCTGACGATGGCGTGTTCGATGCGCTCGGCGACCTCGTGCCGCTTCTCGGAGAGGCGCAGCGCCGTATCGGAGAGAGCCTGCTGGGCTTCGTAAAGCTCCTCATCCAAGCGCGCGATGGCGCCCTCGAAGTCAGCCGCCAGGTCGTACTGCTCTCCGATCTCCTCGCGGTGGGCCAGCACGGCCTCCAGCGTGCCGCCGTACTTGCGCTTCAGGCGGTCGATCTCCCCAAGGCGCGTGCGGATGGTCTCCAGCCGCTCCGGGTTGAACTCGATGCGCGCGTTGTAGTCTTGCAGAAACTTGGCGATCTCGGAGATCATGATCTGCGCCGATTTGACCTCGGAGAAGCTGTCCTCGAACACGTCGTCGATGCGGGCCAGGTCCTGGATCTCGTTGCGCGCCTTCACCAGCAGGTCGTGAACGGCCTGGTCGCCCTCGTAGAGCATCTCGTAGAGGTCGGCGGTGGAGGCGTACAACTGCTCCGCATTCTCCAGCACGCGGCGTTCGGCGTTGAGCTCGTCCTCCTCGCCGGGCTGGGGGCTGACGTGGTCGATCTCCTCCAGCTGAAACTCGTAGAGCTCTTTCTGCTGGGTCAGCTCCCGCTCGCGCGCCTTCAGCTCCGCGCGTTTCTGGACGAGGGCGTCGACCTCGGCGTACTGCGCCTCGTAGTTGGCATGCAAGCCGCCGAGGCTTCCGAAGTTGTCGAGCAGGGCCAGGTGCGTCTCGGTGCGCAGCAGCGACTGGTGGTCGTGCTGCCCGTGCAGGTCGATGAGGAAGGCCGCGACCTCGCGCAGGAGCTGTACCGTGGCGGGCGTGTCGTTGATAAAGGCCCGGCTGTAGCTGTGGGTGATCTCCCGCCGCAGGATGAGGTGCGGCTGCGGCTCGATGGCGTTTTCCTCGAGCAGCGTGCGGATCTCGGCGGTGTCGGCCTCATCGAAGATGCCCTCAATCACCGCTTTCTTGGCGCCGGTGCGCACCACATCGGTGGAGGCCCGCTCGCCAATGATCATGTTGAGCGCGCCGATGAGGATCGACTTCCCCGCGCCGGTCTCGCCCGTAATGATGTTCAGCCCGCTGCCAAACGCCACCTCCAGCTCCTCGATGAGGGCGTAGTCACGGACGTAGAGCGAACGTAACATGGGTGGAGGGTATGGGGGTGTGGGAGTGGTTCGTCTTCGCTCGTTTTACTCGCTGCGCTCACCATGACGGGGCGGGTATAGGCGTGTGGGCGTTTGGGCGTGTAAGTGCTGAGCATTCTTCACCCCCGTCATCCTGAGCGCAGGATCACTACGCTCACCATGACGGTCTACTCATCGTGCACGGTGATGAGCGACCAGCCCTTGTCGAGCTTCTTCTTGGCGTACTTGTACTTGAGCTTGGCGGTGTCGCCGGTGGTGTTGTTGCGGATGGTGACCTTGTCGTTGCGGCCGGGC
>JAAAOI010000027.1 GCA_009908945.1 Bacteroidota bacterium | reverse complement strand
CTGCCCATCTCCTGCGTGGATGTGGATCGGCGGTTAGCGCGCGTGGCAGCTAATTTCAAGGTTAGGGGTGGTCTCGCGTATGCTGACTGCTTCGCTGCGGCACGCGCGTACATGAGGGACGGTCCGGTTGTAACCGGTGATCCGGAGTTTGCACGTGTGGAGGACCGTGTTACGGTGGAGTGGCTGGAGCACGCAGGGCCGTGAGGCTTCGATGCTGCCACCGAGGCCCCAGCCAATACGAGTGCAACGAGAAGGATGAGACGTTGAACCCGTGGTGGGCAGCGCCCACCGGCCGGTCGACGCTGCGGGCGGCCACGACGCTGTGCTCAGCACGCCAAGGCGTCCGCGGGAAGGTCGGAGATGATGCCATCCACCCCGCGGGCGACCAGCCGCGCCATGGCGTCCGGATCGTTGACGGTCCACACCTCCACGTGCAGCCCGCACGCATGGGCCGCCCGGATAAAGCGGGGCGTGGTGAGGGAAATCCCTTTGTATGACGGCGGAATTTGCAGCAGGGCACCGGGTGGGGCGTGCGAGCGGTGCAGCCCCAGGAGGTGCAGCGCGTAGAGCCGCGCCACCTCTGCGCGGGCCAGGCTGGTGCACACGGTCGGCTCCATCGCGCGGAAGCGCTGCAGCAGGTCCGCGCTATCGGAAGCCACCACCAGGCGCCCCCGGCGGCCCGTCTGGCGGACGACCTGGGCTACCCCCTCTGCGATCGCGCGGCTTTCCGTCTTTAGTTCTACGGTGAGCGGGACATCCGGGTAGCGCCTGAACACCTCCGCCAACGTCGGGATTCGCGTGCCTTTGAACGGCCGCTGCTCGGCATCGTCCACAAACCAGGCGCCAGCGTCAAGCTGCTGAAGCGCCTCAAGCGCGAGCGCCCGCACCCGCCCCGTGCCATTCGTGGTGCGGTCGACCGTACCGTCGTGGATCACCACCGGCACCCCATCAGCGGAGAGTTGCACATCCAGCTCCAGCATGTGCGCCCCGGCCGCCAGCGCGTAGTCGAAGGCGGGGAGGGTGTTTTCAGGCGCATACCGGCAGGTGCCCCGGTGGCCCACCACGGTGAGGGTCGCCGTTGGAAGAAATGTTGGCTGGGGCAGCGATGCGGAACGGGGCCGGGTCATAGCATCTGGGGGCCACGCAACGAGGAGGGCGACCTAAAACGGGGCATCAGTTGACGGTAGCGGCGCGGGCCCAGCGCCGTAGTCGTCAGCATCGCCATAGCCGTCGCCGCTGCCGGGCATCTCCTCGCCGTAATGCTGCGTGAGGTTTTCGAAGCGGGCGTACTGATCCACAAAGGCCAGCGTGACGGTGCCGATAGGCCCGTTGCGCTGCTTCCCAATGATAATCTCCGCCAGGCCGTCCGTGGAGTTGCCGTGTTCGTCTACCGTGATGCCGTACCGCTCGGCGCGGTAAATGAAGGAGACGACGTCGGCGTCTTGCTCGATGGAGTTATGGACGACGATACCGTTAGCTACAAAGTTTTGCGGTCCAGGTACCGTCAGGTCATACACCTTCTCCACACCATCGGGCGCGATGGACGCAATGCGGTCCCAGTACACATCGCTTTCAGCCAGTTGCCGAAGAGCTTCGGACGAAACCGTATCGGCCACACGGGCTGCGCGTTCTCGGCTCATATTGGCCTTGTAGAGCGTCGTGCCGCAGTACGACATACCGAGAGCAGCCTGCATGGCGTGGGTGGACAGCTGGGCTTCCTCCATTGCCGGTACCACGTGCGTATCGTGTGGCAGCGTGCACCCATCACCAGTTGAATCACGCGGCAGGGCCAATTCATCGGTAGTCATCGATTGTTCGGCTGGCGAGGCCAGCGCGCGGGGCAGCGCCACATGCTCGCCTTCGCGGAGCGCGTCGAGGCGCTTCCAACCGTCCATCGTCAAGAATTTGTGGTTGCCCGTTGCGCGCACCTCGCGCCCAAGTTGGGTTTGCAGCCGGTACACTGGTTTGGTACCCGTACAGAATGCATTAGTGACGGCGCGCTTCTCGAGCCGATAGGTGTCTGGGTTAACTGCCCATACTCGGAAACCGGCCGTCCCGCAAAGCTCGCGCATGGGCACGCGCCTGCCCGAATCGGCCATGGGCACCAGGGTGTCGCCTGTCAAGCAGCCCGACTCGCGCAGGTCTGAGAGCTGCGGCCGCTTGTCGCCGCCGCGGTTTTCGACGGCGCGCGAAAGCTGTGAGAGGGCGATGACGGGGATGTCGAGCTCCTTGGCCAGCGACTTGAGCGAGCGGGAGATCTGGGCGATCTCTTGCTCTCGGTTGCCGCTGCGGCTGTTGGTGGGCGCGTGCATCAGCTGCAGGTAATCGACGATCAGCAGGCCGATGTCGTGCTCGGCTTTGAGGCGGCGGGCCTTCGCGCGCAGCTCCAGCACGCTCAGCCCCGGCGTGTCGTCGATGAAGACCTGCGCCTCGGAGAGCTTGCCGGCGGCGCGGGCCAGCTTCTGCCAGTCGTCATCCGTCATGCGGCCGGTGCGGGCGGCCTGCGCATTTACGCGGGCCTCGGAGGTGAGCAGCCGCTGCGCCAGCTGCTGCGCGCCCATCTCCAGCGAGAAGATGGCCACGCCCGTGGGCCGCTTCGGGTGCGTCGCAGCGTTGAGTCCGCACGCCAGCGAGAATGCCGTCTTGCCCATCGACGGGCGGGCCGCTACAATGATGAGGTCGCTATCTTGCCAGCCGCTCGTGAGGCGGTCCAGCTTGCTAAACCCGCTCGGCACGCCCGTGATGCCGCCTTCCTGCCCATGGATGGACTCCAGCTGTTCCAGCGTATCCTTCAGCACCTCCTTCATGGAGGTGGCGGCTTTGCGGACCTGCGTATCGGAGATCCGGAAGATGTCGGACTCGGCGGCGTCCAGCAGTTCGAAGGCGTCAGCGCTCGGGTCGTAGGCTTTGCCCACGAGGCCCGTCATCGTCTCAATCATCTGCCGCAGCAGCGCTTTTTCCGCGATGATGCGGGCGTGGTACGAGACGTTAGCCGCCGAGGCCACCTGTGTGCTAAGCTCGGTGAGGTAATGCGCGCCGCCGGCATCCTCCAGCTCGTCGCGCCGCTTCAGCTCATCGGTGAGGGTGATGAGATCAACCGGGTCCGTCTTTTCGAACAGGTGCTGAATGGCCTGATAGATGCGGCGGTGCCGCGGGTCGTAGAAGGCCGATGCGTCCGGCAGCACCTCAATGGCCTGGGGGATGGCTTCGTTCTCGATGAGCATCGCGCCCAGCACCGACTGCTCCACCTCCACCGCCTGCGGCGGCACGCGGCCCGTCTTGTCATGCAAGTTGTGGATGGCCGCCCGGCGCTGCCGCTGCCCGCCGGTCATTTTCTCCAGCGGGTAGGGCTGCCCGCCATCCTCAATGTTGAGCCGGCTGGGGCGGTTTTGATCGGAGTCGGCCATGCGGAGGCAGGAGCGGGTGAGGGCACGTGCGCAGGAGGCAAGCGCGTACCGATTATGCAGCGGTCAGTTCATCGTATTTGGTGCGAAGCAGCTGCACGTCTTCCCAGGTGGGGCGCTTCCACTGGGCGTTGCGCAGGAGCGCCGCCGGGTGGTACGTAACCATCAGCGGGATACCATAAAAGTCGTGAAACTGATCGCGCAGGTTACCGAGCGAGGAGCTGCGGTCGAGCATCGTGTTGCCTGCCGTCTTGCCCACGCACAGCAGCACCTTAGGGCGGATGAGCGTCAGCTGCTTGTAGAGGATCGGCGCATGCGCCTCCACCTCGGCCGCCAGCGGGTCGCGGTTGTTCGGCGGGCGGCTC
>JAAAOI010000267.1 GCA_009908945.1 Bacteroidota bacterium | reverse complement strand
GCCTGGCCTCCCTGATGGCCTTCGCGCTGGTTTGACTGAACCACCGTCTCCCCCTCATCTCCTCCATTTGCCCGCCTACACCCGTGCACCATAGTGCAGAAACATAGGGTGGCGGGGTACCGTATGTGTCCTCCTTAGTTATCAGACGCCCCACCCCCATGAACATGACCGACGAGCAGAAAGAGGCCGTGCGCAAGCGGCTCCGCCGGATTGAGGGTCAGGTGCGTGGTTTGCAGCGCATGGTTGACGAAGACCGCTACTGCGGCGACGTCCTGACGCAAATCAGCAGCGTGCAGAAGGCCCTTCGGTCAACGGGTAAGATCATCACCCGAAACCACCTCGAGACCTGCGTGACGGATGCGCTCCGTTCGGGTGATCATGCGGCTGCCGAGCGGACGTACAAGGAAATCATGGACCTGTTGTACAAGCAAATTCAGTGAGTTTATGGCTACCCAACGCACTTCATTTAGCATCGACGGGATGGGCTGTGACCACTGCGTCACTGCTGTGCGCTCGGCATTGGCGGCCATTGACGGCGTCACGGTCGATAGCGTGGACATCGGCGCGGCCGCTGTAACGTACGATCCCGATGCGGTGTCACGCGCTACCCTGATTGATGCGATTGAATCAGCGGGTTACTCCGTACCATCTTCTACCCGCGCGTCGTAGAAGACCTGCGTGGGCTTCTGAACGCATGCCGGAATCACTGCTGCTATGGCTTTCCTTTACGAAACACTCCACATTGCACTCGCCGCCGCGCCTTGGTTTGTCCTGGGGCTGTTCGTTGCGGGGCTAATCCGGGCGTTTGTCTCCACGCCCCTGGTGCAGCGGTACATGGGGGGCCGTGGCATCGGAGCCATTGCCCGGGCGGCCGTGATGGGGGCGCCCTTGCCCCTCTGCTCGTGTGGGGCCATCCCGACGGCGGTTGCGTTTTACCGGGGGGGAGCCGGCAAGGGGCCCTCGACGGCTTTTCTTATCGGTACGCCCGGGATTGGCGTTGACTCGGTGGCCGTGACGTACGCCCTATTAGGGCCCTTCATGATGGTCGCCCGCGCCCTGGGCGCTGTCGCTACGGCCATTAGTACCGGTCTTCTGGTAGCAACGACTGGGCCGCGAGCGGTGGAGGCGCCGGCGGAAGCGCCAGCGGGAGCGTGTGGCTGCGACGGATCAGACAACTGCGGCCCGGAAGGCACCGCTACGGGCGGGCTGGCAGGTCCTGCAGATGCGCATCGCTCTACCAGCAGGCGCCTGGTGGAGGGGATGCACTATGCCTTCGTTGATTTGTTGCAAGACATCGGAGGGTGGATCATCGCGGGCCTGTTGGCTGCGGGGGCCTTGCTGGCCTACGTGCCTCCGGAAGCCATTGCCACGTACGGGTCGGGGCTGGGGGCCATGCTGCTCATGTCGATCATCGGCGTGCCGCTCTACATCTGCGCTACAGCCGCGACCCCTGTAGCTGCCGCCATGTTGCTGGCTGGCGTATCGCCTGGCACCGCCCTCGTCTTTCTTCTCGCTGGCCCGATCACGAGTATGGCGACGCTGGGGGTGCTTCAACGTGAAATGGGCACGGCCGCCGTCACCCGGTATTTCATCGGCATTCTTGGCAGCACCGTTGCGCTCGGTCTGCTGATCGACCTGCTGATAGGCGCCGGCAACATCAACGTGCTCGTACAGATGGGCGCGGTCCACGAACTGCTGCCCGCCTGGGTGGAATGGAGCGCACTCGGACTGCTCGGGCTCGTTACCCTGGCGCCACTGCCGCAGCAGATACGGCAGCGCGTAACCGCAACAGCCGGCTAAGCACCCGCGGCCCCTGGCACGTTTCTCTTCTCGGAATACCGTTTTCGTATGGCCTCGCACGACGAACAAAAGAGAACCACCAACCTCCCGGTGGAGGGCATGACCTGCGCCATGTGCGTGGAGCGGGTGGGAGCGGCACTGCACGCTGTGGACGGCGTGGACGAAGCCAATGTAAACCTGGCTACCGGGCAGGCCCGGGTGCAGGCGGCGACGGACGTCTCCGCGACTACCCTGCGGGACGCTGTAGAAGGCGCCGGCTACGACGTACCGCTTTCCACGCACACGTTTGACATCGAGGGCATGACGTGTGCGGCCTGCGTACAGCGCGTAGCCCATGCCTTGCAGGAGGAGGACGGCGTGATCGACGCCAGCGTCAACCTGGCCACCAACCGCGCTACCGCTCAGGTCGTGCCGCGCACCACCACCCGGCAGGCGCTCCAGCAGGCCATCGAAGACGCGGGCTATGCGGTCGTGCGCCCCTCCTCCGATACAGAGGACCCGCAGGAGGCGCAAGCGAACGCCCGCCGCCGAGAGCGTACGAGGTTGCGCCACAGCCTGCTCCTCGCGGCCCTGGCCACCCTCCCCCTCTTTGTGCTGGACATGGGCACGATGCTGGTGCCGGCCTTTGACGCTCTGGTGCAGCAGGTCGTGTCGGAGCAGGGGCTGCGCGTTCTGTTTTTCGGGCTGGCGTCCGTTGTGCAGTTTGGGCCTGGGCTCCGCTTTTACCGTAAGGGCTGGCCTGCCCTCCGTGCCGGCATGCCAGACATGAACACGCTCGTGATGCTGGGCACCACCGCGGCGTATGGCTACTCGGTCGTCGCTACGTTCCTGCCGGGCGTGCTTCCGGAAGGGACCGTGCACGTCTACTTTGAGGCCTCGGCCGTCATCATTACGCTTATCCTCGTCGGGAAGTACCTGGAAGCCCTCGCCAAGGGGCGCACCAGCGAGGCGATGAAGCAGTTGCTGCAGCTCCAGGCCCGCACGGCGCGCGTCGTCCGCGGCGACACAACCGAAGAGGTACCGGTGGATGCGGTGCAGCCGGGCGACGAAGTCTTGGTCCGCCCGGGCGAGAAAATCCCGGTCGATGGCCAGGTCACGCGCGGGGCCTCGTATGTGGACGAGTCGATGGTAACGGGCGAACCGGTGCCGGCGGAGAAATCAGAAGGCGACGAGGTGGTCGGCGGTACGATCAACAAAACCGGGAGCTTTCACTACGAGGCCACCCGGGTAGGCGCCGATACAGTGCTGGCCCAGATCATCCGAATGGTGGAGGACGCGCAGGCTTCGAAGGTCCCGATCCAGGGCCTGGCGGATCGCGTGGTGCACTACTTTGTGCCGACAGTGATGACAGCGGCCACCCTAACCTTTGCTGGGTGGATGCTGTTTGGCCCGGCTCCGGCGCTGACGTTTGCGCTTGTGGCTGCGGTGTCCGTGCTGATCATCGCTTGTCCCTGCGCCATGGGCCTGGCCACGCCGACCTCCATCATGGTGGGCACCGGCAAGGGCGCGGAGATGGGCGTGCTGTTTCGGAGCGGGGAAGCCCTGCAACGCCTGCAGGAGGTACAGCAGGTGGCCTTCGACAAGACGGGCACCCTGACCGCCGGCCGCCCCACGCTGACTGATTTCCACACACAAAACGGAGCGCTCGAAGATCGCACGTTGGCTCGCATTGCGGCGGTGGAGCAGGCCTCCGAGCACCCCATCGGGGAGGCTGTGGTGGAAGCGGCGCAGGAGCGCGGGCTGTCGCTCCCGGAGGTCTCTGGCTTTGAGGCCGCGCCTGGCCGTGGCGTTACGGCAACTGTGGAGGACCAGGTGGTGCACGTCGGCTCCGATCGGCTGATGGAGGAGCAAGGCATTGACCTGAGCGCCGTAGAGCCCCTGGCGCGGGAACTGGCGGAAGCAGGCAAGACGCCGCTCTATGCAGCGTTCGACCAGGCGCTGGTTGCCGTGCTGGCCGTGGCCGACCCCATCAAGCCCTCCGCG
>JAAAOI010000221.1 GCA_009908945.1 Bacteroidota bacterium | reverse complement strand
AATCCATCCTGCACCACTGCGACGATGTGGTGCTCGCGGCCACCTTTCAGCTTACGCCCGGCCACGAGGAGCGGATGCGTGAGATCATGGCGTCCAACCTCGACTGGCGGCGCAAGCGCCATCCCCCGCTCGACACGGAGCCCAGCGCCGGGTCCATCTTCAAGAAAATTGAAGGCGTGGGGGCCGGGCGGCTCATCGACCAGTGCGGGCTGCTGGGCACGCGCATCGGGGGGGCCGAGGTGACGCATCGGCACGCCAACATCATGATCAACCGCGACGGCGCCACCGCAGCTGACGTGCAGGCGCTGATTGCGCATGTGCAGGACGTGGTAGCGCGCGAAACGGGCTACACGCTGGAGCCGGAAATTACGTTCATTGGCGATTTCCACCCCCCATCTACGAGCGCTCCCTACCAGGTGCCCAAGCCGCCAGGCGTGCTCACGGCAGCGGATCGTGCCAAGCAGCGGCAGGCCACCCCGTAACAGGCTACCCTGTGAGCAGCGCGGGCCATGCACCACCACAAAAACCCCGGACCGGCAAAAAAGCCAGTCCGGGGAAGGGTTGCCACACATGGCGTGCCTGGATCAGCTTGTCGCCAGGGCCTTGTCGATGAGGAAGCGCACGTGCTCCGTGTGCGCCTGCGTCTCAGCGTTTGGGCCATTCTTGCCTCGCAGCAGACGCCGCACATCACGGAGACTCTTGAGGGCCGCCGAGCGTGCGATCGTGTCGAACGCCCTCCCGTCCTCCGGGTCGATGACCGCGCTGAGGCGCTGCACATACTCGATCTGCAGCTGCTGCCGGAAGGTGTTCACCACCCCCTGCGCATCGTCTGCAAAGATGGCGTTGGTGAGGTCCGTCATGTATTCGGCCACCGGGTACGTGTTACCGTAGAGGCGGCTGTTGGTCATCCGGGTGAGCACCCGCGGATGCATGATGTGGGCCAGCACCGCGCGCTGCATGTTGAGGGCTCGGCTATGGATCTTGGGGTCCTCACCCGCCGCCGAGAAGTTGAACCCGCGGCGCTGCATCTGCAGGTGGTTGTACAGATCCTCAGGCGCCTCAAAGGCATCCGGCGCAAAAAGGTGCGTGCGAAGCGTCTGCAGCGCCGCCTCCTGCGTTTCGCGCGGCACCGGACGGAACGGCGTCTCGGCATTTGGCTGCCCGATCACGCTGCGGTCGCGGTAGACGCCACCGATGAACCGGGAGGTGACGTTCGCTGCGCTCGACTGCTCGCCCGTCAGGATGAAGTAGGCGTTGCGTAGCGGTGTGTAAGAGGCGCCCGGCTCGTCGTACTCTGCGCGGAGCGACGCCATGAGGTCGCGTACCATGGCAAACCGCTCCTGCGAGTACGCAATGGGGTCGTTGGACATCGCGTTGGTCATCACGCGCGGGTCGATGGCCTTTCCGGGGCTGCGCATGTCGTCGGCGTCGTTGCCAAAGGCCAGCGCCGGCTCGGTGGAGCGGGCAAGCAGTTCAGCGCGGTAGGCCGCGTCGTCTACGCGGGGGTCGTACCCGAACTGGATGGCCCAGACGTCGTACGGCCCCGGCCGGTCGATGAAGTAGGCATGCTGATCGGCTTCATCTTGCGTGAGGTGCACCGCCGGGTAGTCCATCACCGAGCCGATGAGGCCCTGTGCGCTGATCGCGTCAGCATCCCGAAGCTCCTCGGGCGAGAGCAGGTTGTGGGCCTGCATGTTGTGGTTGAGGCCCAGCGTGTGGCCCACCTCGTGCAGGATGAGGTAGTAGAGAGCTTCCTCCACGTAGGCCTCCAGTTCAATCTCCGAAGCCCCACGCGCTTTCAGCGCCTGCATCCCCAGCAGCAGGTTGTGCTGCATCTGATGCCCCAGCTGACAGCTGGGAGGGTGATCACCGCGTGCGTGACCGACGTGCGCGTGTCCTTCGGGGGGGTGGGGGGCATCGGCAGCTGTGCCGAACCAATCGTCATATAGCCCATCCGTCCCGCGGAAGCCGGGCAGCGCTGCGGCTTCGAAGAGCTGCTCCTGCTGCACGCGGTTGGTGAGGAAGACCCACTCCAGCATCACGTCGGCGCCCAGGATCTGCCCCGTGCGCGGGTTCACGAAGCTCGGCCCGTAGCCCCCAAACGGCGGAGTAGGCGAAGACGTCCACCGCAGTGTGTTGTAGCGGATGTCGCCTGCCTCCCAGTCGGCATCGTCTGGCTGAACCTTGACCTCGATGGCATTGCTGATGCCTGCCGCTTCAAACGCCTGATTCCAGGCGAGCGTGGCCTCGCGGATGGCCGGGCGCAGCTCCTCCGGCGTGGTGTTCTCAATCCACCAGACGATAGGCTCCACCGGGTCCGACACCGCAGCGTCCGGGTCTTGCTTCTCAAGATGCCAGCGGTTCACGAGGTCGCGATACGGCGTGGCGCTGGTCGAGGTCTGATCGTCGATCTGTTGCGTAAAGTAGCCCACCCGCTGATCGGCGAAGCGCGGCGTGAAGTCGTTCTCCGGCATTTGGATGAGGCTGTGCTGCACGCGGATGCCCACCGAGCGGGCGTCCGTCACGGCAGAGCCGCCGCCTGCGCGTGGCCGCGGGTTGTCGTACACGTACTCCACCACCACATCCATATTCTCCGGGAAGCTGCGCACGCGGTGGTAGCGCGTCTTATCTCGGTTGAGGCTGCCCAGCTGAAACTGCCCGGGGCGCCGCTGCCGGGGCGGCGACGGCTTGACCTGATGCAGCGCTTCCGTCAGGAAGAGCGCGTCGGCGTCGATCAGAAACGCCCCACCGTCGGTGGTATCTTCCGCCACAATGGACTGCGAGGCGAGGACGGCCGGGGAGATGTTGGCCTGCGCGGCACGGCTCAGCGCGTTATCTGGATCGAAATAGAAGCCCGTGTTCTCCTTTACAAACTCGATTTTGTCGTGGTAGCGTCGCAGCGTGAACACCTCATTGGCGCGAAACTGCCCGCGGAAGTGGCCAGCCACCGGCGCGCCGTCTTGCGTAAGGGTAAAGTAGATGAACTCCTGACCGAGCTGGTCGGCGTCGATCTGCATGCGGAGCTTGCCATCGGTGGTGTCCTGGTAGACGGTAAAGAGGCCCTCGAGCGTGTCGCTCGCGGCGACGTGCTCATCAAACGGGCCCGCCGCTGAGGTGGCGCTGGAGTCGGACGCGTCGTCGGCAGCAGTGGTGGCGGCCGTGCCGGCACAACCTACCACAACGGAGGCCATCAGCAGCGCAACCACCGCGAGGGCCAGGGAGTGAGATCGGTACATGGGTGGAAAGCAAAGTCAACGACAGAAAGGAAGCGGGGTCGGTGACAGCACAAGGAGGTGGGTGAAGCAAGCGTGCCAGCCAGACGCGTCTAACATACGACATAAAGCGCAACGATAGCAACTGTGCACGGATCGTTGGCCCGTGGCGTCTCGTACTTTTTTGGACACGTTCTTTCCTCTTCCTCCGGTTGTCTCATGCACGCCTACCCTGTTCAGCCCGATCCCGCCCCGACCGACCTCCTTGTCTTTGCCACGGGCGACGACGTCGTGCCGCACCTGGAGCGTTACATCACCGAGGCCGACATCACCGCCGGGCGTATCGGGCCCGGCATCGGGGCTTTTGCGGAGGCGGTGCTGGGGTTCTTCAACACGAAGACCAACACGTATGAAGAGATTCCGGTGGACGAGCCGGTGGAGGTCTTGAGCCTGACGGGCAACGTAGCGCTGTTTGAAGGAACGCCCCGCCTGCATGTGCACGCAAGCCTCAGCACCCGGGAGGGCTCGTGCGTGGGCGGCCACTTGATCTCGGCCGTGACCGGCCCCACGCTG
>JAAAOI010000088.1 GCA_009908945.1 Bacteroidota bacterium | reverse complement strand
GAAGACACAGCGCCCGAAGACACAGCGCCCGAAGACACAGCGCCCGAAGACACAGCGCCCGAAGACACAGCGCCCGAAGACGCAGCCCCGGAAGACGCAGCCCCGGAAGACGCAGCCCCGGAAGACGCAGCCCCCGAAGACACAACGGCGGAGACGATGAACGAGCCTAAAGAGGCCGAGGACATGGTAGAGGACCTTGTCCAGTCGTTTGGTGCTTTCCCAGATGATCCCGCCGAAGACGCCTCGGCGACATCTACGGCCTCTGAAGACGCTACGATTGAAAACGACCTGGAGGATGCGGTTTTCCCGGAACCCTCACCTAATGTTTCACTTGAGGTAGCAGCTCCAGCACCTGAAGTATCCGATGAGGCCGTTGATAAGGATGGCGGTACCTCTGATGGCGGTACCTCTGATGGCGGTACGTCTGATGCAACAGCGCCAGAGGTAACCCAAGAAGCAGCGACAACGCCAGCGGAGCTGCATGCAGATGAGATTTCGCGCGATGAACAGATAGCACATCAAACCAACGAGGGTGCAGAGGACGCAGTGGCAGAAGCTGCCTCCCTTCACGATGACACGGATGCACCGGTAACGGTAGCAGGCGATCCCTCCGACGCTGCGATGGAGGAACTGGCCTTGAACACCGCTGAACCTTCGGCTGAGCAGCCGGACTTTTCACCCATCGATTGGGATGTTGCAGCGGACACCGATACGGCCGACACCTCCGATACAGAACCGTTCACGGCGCCCGCCGCAACGGAAGACACGCCCCTGTCAGTGACCGATGCGAACGACTCTCTCGACGACACATTTTTCGATGGGGACTTTTTCCCTGATATGACGGAGGGTGAGGACGTGACGGCGGCGGACGGCGAGGCTGCCCCGATCGCTGGCGCTGCCACGGTCGATCCCTCGCCCCCAACGGTTGCCACGGATGAGATTCTGTTTGCCCGCGCCCTCATCGGGGGCACGTCAGACGCCCGGGCCACCCTCCGGAAGACGTTTACACATGCTTCCTATCGTATCATTGAGTGGCCAACCTTCGACGTACTGGTGGAGGCTGTAGGGATGCGCAAGGATAATGCGGAGTCTGCGGGAGGTGACACGCTGGCGAAGGTGTTGCAGCTCGTGCCGGGGACCCTCCCCGTCATCCCGATTCGGGACTCACATCCGATGCAGTCTGTAGCCGAACTGCGCGCCTCAGTGGATGGGGTCGCTGATGTACTGCAGGACGTCTTGAATGAGCAAGCAGCGCAGGAAGCCTGGCATATGTCTGTGCTCATGGATAAAGAAGACGTGCGCCGGTACGTGGTTGACCACCACGCACCCGTACGCGAGCATCTCAATGAAATGCGCGGCAAACCGCAAGGGGTGGCGCGGTTTATAAAGAAGAAGATGGTCGAGTCTATCAACGAGGAGGTGGACCGTCTGGCGGACGAGTGTACGGATGCGGTTGCTGCGCTCATGGAGCAGCACGGCAACGATGTTACCAGGGTCGCCCACACCCCGGGCCGCGATGGCGATTACTACCACCTCGCACAAATCGCAGGCTTGTTCGACCCCGCAAGTGATGACGCCCTGGTTGCTCTAACCTCCGAACTGGTCGAGGCCTACGGCATGTACGGTTTCATCTTCCGTCCGGAGGGGCCGTCGCAGCCCCGTCACTTCTCGATGGTCTTCCCAGAGGCAGAAGAGAGCGCGTAGCGTACGGCTTTCCCGCTGGCCCACGCGCCCAAACAACCCGCTGGCCCACGCGTCTGTATGGAGCTTTACGTTGTGCCCCAACAGGTTGACTGCTCCCTGCTGCCTTGCCGATGCTTGACGGCCGTTCCTCGTTCATTCTGTTTGTAGCCTGGCGCTACCTCCGCCGGGCTACCGGGCAGCGCGGTGGCGGTCGGTTTTTGCAGTTCATCTCCGCCATTGCCATTGGGGGGGTGGCCGTGGGCGTAGCTGCACTCGTCCTGGCACTGGCCATCGTGCATGGCTTCAGCGAAGAAATAGAAGGCAAGATCATCGGGTTTGGCGCTCACGTGCAGGTCGAAAGCCTGACGGAGGGCCCACTTTCGGGGGCAGCCCAGAAGCAAGACACGCTGCGGGCACTGAGCAACGTGAGGCAGGTGGCCCCCGTGGTCTCTGACTTCGTGCTCCTGCGGCGTTCAGCGGCTGAGGTTGAGGGAGCCGCGGTCTGGGGCGCAGATGCTTTACCAGCCTACGTCGCCTCTGAGGTGCGGGCCGGGGTCCCGTCCCTTCAGCCCCAGCCCGATGGAAAACCGACGCTGATTGTAGGACAGACGTTGGCGCGGCGGTTAGGCCTCGAGGTTGGGGCTCCCCTTACCGTCTTCTCCCTACAGGCGCGATCACAGCCCCAGCAGCGCCCTACCATTCGCCAATTCATCGTGGGCGGTGTGTTTGAGACGGCCCTGGCCGATTACGATGAGCGGTTTGTATTCGCACAGACTGATGAGGCCCGGCACCTCATCGGGTACGGGCCGGACGAGGTAACGCGGCTGGATGTCACGCTGTCCAATCCGCAAGAGGCCGCCTCAATGGCGCGATCGATCGAGGAGGTGCTCGGCTTCCCGGTAATGGCGCGCACCATCTTCGACGTCTTTCGTGGGCTGTTTGCCTGGGTTGATCTCCAGCAAAACATCATCCCCGTTGTCATCGCCGTGATCGTGCTGGTCGCTGCATTCAACATTATCGGCATCCTCATGATGTTTGTACTGGAGAAGACGCGGGCCGTCGGTATCTTGGCCAGTATGGGCGCCTCGCAGGCGCGCATCCAACGGCTCTTCGTCGGCATGGGCTTTCTTATTGGCTTGGTGGGTACCTTGCTGGGGCTGCTGCTGGCGCTCGTCCTTGCGCTGGTGCAGCTTCGCTTTGGCGTCATTCCCTTACCCGCCGAGGCCTACTTCATGACCACCGCACCCATCGCCCTGCGCGGTGTGGATTTCCTGTGGGTTGGCCTGCTGTCGCTCGCACTTTGCACGCTGGCCGCCTATATTCCAGCTCGGATCGCCGCCCGGCTTGATCCGGTGCGGGTAATCCGCTTTCGCTAACTAACGCACCTGCCAGCACACTATGATTTCTGTTGATGACACCGCCCCAGACTTTACCCTGTACGGGCACGATATGGAAGCCCACACCTTGTCGGAGGCCGTGGCCGCCGGTCCGGTCCTGCTGCTCTTTTTCCCGGGCGCGTTCACGAGCGTCTGTACGAACGAACTGAACAGCGTCAACAACGAACTGGAGGACTTTGGCGGGGAAGCGATTACCGTGTTTGGCATCTCCACCGATTCACCGTTTGTGCTGAAGGAGTTCAGCCAGGTGCACAAGTTTCAGTTCCCGCTGCTGAGCGACCACGAGGGGGCTGCAGCTGCATCCTACGGTGCGAAATACGATCACAACTTCACGTCGATGGAGTTGGATCGGATCGCCAAGCGCGCGGCCTTCGTAATCCGGCCCGATCAAACCGTGGCGTATGCCGAGGTCCTCGAAAATGCCGGGGCGATGCCTAACTTCAAAGAGATAAAGCAAACGATCCGCGAGGTGCTTTCGTAGGTTCGGTCTAAAAACGCCCGGCGGGCGCTGCATGGCCGGATGGCCTCCGCACTCGCGTCGTGCACCCCAGGGCCACGTCCTTCAGTCAGGGTGCGGCATCACTGTGGCGCCCGCCGCGTCTGCTCCAAACGCCGTGGTGCCCAGCGCAGCGCCCCACGCTTGCCTGACTCGCCGGCTGTTCTGGCTATTCAAACAGAACGTAGCCCTCCTTCGTAGGGCGCTTCTGAAGCCACCTGCCCTTTCTTGTGAACCGGTCGATGGGATGCTGATAGGTACCGTTCAATTCGCGCCCCGCTACGGACAACCGGAGGCCAACCGCGCCCATGTGGCAGCGCTGGTGGCAGGCGTGTCGGCAGACGTGCTTGTGCTGCCCGAGTTGTTTACGTCGGGCTATTTCTTTCAGGCCACCGCCGACGCGCGGGCGGCAGCCGAGCCGGTACCAAAGGGGCCCTCCTGTGCATGGCTCATCGAGCAGGCGCGCGCCACAGGGACCACGTTTGTTGCCGGGCTTCCAGAGCGCGGGCCTGAGGGAGGGCTCTTTAACAGCGCCGTCATCGTACCCCCGGACGGCCCGGTCACGTGCTACCGAAAGATCCATCTCTATAACGAAGAGAAACTGCATTTCGCGCCGGGGCGGCAGCCGCCCCCCGTGGTTGATCTTACAGCGCGCGATGGGACCTCCTATCGCCTGGGCCTTATGATCTGCTTCGACTGGTTCTACCCGGAAGTGGCGCGGTCGCTGGCCCTTCGGGGGGCCGACATCATTGCCCATCCATCCAACCTCGTCCGCAAGAATTGCCCGCGCGCGATGCCCATCCGTGCCCTCGAGAACCGGGTGTTCACCGTGACGGCAAATCGTTACGGGTCGGAGTCGAATGGGAAGGCGACACTCACCTTCATCGGGCAAAGTCAGGCCTGCGCGCCCGACGGCGAGCTCTTGTACCGGGCGCCACGTGTTGGCGACGCCGCAGACGTAGTCGAGATTGACCCAGCGGAGGCGCGGTTGAAGCGAGTAACGGCCCATAATGAGCTGTGGGAGGACCGTGCCCCCGCCACTTATAGCTCATAGGAGCCCGGCCACAGCTCCTCCGCACGGCCCAACCAAGTTCTGGCGTGCGCTACAGCACGCGGCGTAGCACCCGCTCGATCCGCTCGGTCGGGTCCTCGTCGCGGGCCGGGGGCACGAAGGGACGCCCTGTGAGGCGCTCGTACAAGTCCACGTAGCGCTCCGAGACTTTTTGTCGAAAGGCGTCGGGCATGTCGGGGAGGTGCTGCCCCTCCTGTCCCATAAACCCCTGCGCCATCAGCCACTCGCGAACAAACTCTTTTGAGAGTTGCTGCTGTGGCTCCCCCGCTTGCTGCCGTGCGTCGTAGCCCTCGGCCACGTAGTAGCGTGAGGAGTCGGGCGTATGGACCTCGTCGATGACCCGGAGCTCGCCATCGGGCGTCCGGCCGAACTCATATTTGGTGTCAACCAGTAACAGGCCGCGCTCCTGGGCCATGGCGGTGCCGCGGTCAAACAGCCCCAACGCGTACGTCTTGAGCTGCTGGAACGTCGCCTCATCGAGCGTGCCCCGGGCTATGAGCTCCTCGCGGCTGATATCCTCGTCGTGGCCCGCTACGGCCTTCGTGGCTGGCGTAAGAATGGGCTGCGGGAGTTGGTCGCCTTCCTTAAGTCCATCCGGTAGCGATACACCACACAGCGTGCGGCTGCCCTCTCGGTAGACCCGCCAGGCGTGCCCCGCCAAGTACCCCCGCACCACAAACTCGACGGGCACGGGCGTACAGCGGAGTCCGATGCTGACGTTGGGGTCGGGCGTAGATGTTAAGTAGTTTGGGGCAATATCTGACGTGGCTTCGAGAAAATATGCCGCCAGTTGATTCAGCACCTGTCCCTTATATGGGATGGGCTGCCGCAGCACGTGGTCGAAGGCCGATATCCGATCGGTCGCGATAAGCACGACGTGATCGTCGGCCGTATATACATCGCGGACTTTCCCCTCGTACCGAGGTCCAATCCACGAGAAGGAGGTGCGATTGAGGGTCGGCGGGAGGGAGGACGGCATAGGGTTACGCGTCGCGGTAAACGTCGGTGGAATGTCTAACCTTAAGTGTAGGGTGGATGATAACCTCGATGGACGGATCATCAAGGGATTCATCCAGGCGGCGCATGAGCACTTCCGTAGCGCGCTCGCCCACATCCATCATTTGCTGTGCAATGCTGGACAGGCCAATGAAGTAGCTGGTCTTTATATCGTCGTACCCGATCACGGCGATATCCTCCGGAACGCGCTTTCCAGCATCCGTGATGGCTTTGATCGCACCGATCGCCTGCACATCGCTGCTGGCAAAGACGGCGGTTAGGTCGGGCGCTGTCTCCATCAGTTCCTGCATGGCCTCGTAACCACTTTCTTCGCTGAAGCCGGCATGCTTCGAGGTCGTGCCGCTACGTATGATTTCCGGGTCGTAGCTAATCCCAGCGGCCTGAAGCCCCTCTTTGTATCCTTCGATCCGCTTGGTCTGCAGATGCCCATCCGTAAATGAGCGAATCATCCCAATGCGGCGATGGCCTCGTTCGGTGAGATGGTCGACGGCCTTCTTCGCGCCTTCGTCATTGTCCCAGTAGAAGCAATCGAGTTCGCTATGGTGGTGGCCTACCAGAACCACCGGCGCATGAAGCTTCTGGAGGTCCTCATACAGCTTCTTCGTTACCGGCACGCCCGAAAGCAGCAGGCCATCGACGGTGCCACGTCTAAGGAAGGCGTTTAGGCGATCCTCAGGGGTGTCGCCGCCGAGATCACACAAGAGCAGGTCGCTTTCTCCGGCGACAGCTTGCAGGCGTGAGCGCACTCCCTTCAGCAGTTCGTTGTGAAAGGGTGTCGTAAACGTCGGAATGGCGATGGCCAGCGTGAGCGTGCCGCGCTTGGCCAGCGTTTTGGCGGTGCGATCCGGCCTGAATCGCAGATCATCGATAACCTGCTGGACCGCCGCACGTGTTTTTTCGGAGACATCCGGAGAGTCGTTGAGCACACGCGACACCGTGGAGATGGCTACGCCGGCTTGTTCGGCTACATCGTAAATCGTTATGCGTTCTTTCTCTTGCTTCTGTGGCATCGCGGTGCCTCTTCATCAGTGGGGTCGGGGAACGTACACATGCAGCGGCCATGGTGGCACTACCTCAGGCGCGTAAGGCCCAGAAATAATCGGGGTTGGTTCGCTCATCCGTTGCAAGGCCAGACTGCAGGGCCTCCGTTACGACACCCTTTGCATGCTGAAGGGCTTCGACCAGCGCGGCTCCTTGCAGGAGGTGCTGCAATATCGCCATGGTCAAAACGCTGGATGCGCCCTGCTGTTCGTCGAGCGGCAGGAGGGGCGCCTCAAACAGGGCAAAGTCATCGCCGTCATAGTAGAGATCGACGGCAAAGTCTGCTGCCGTGTCCTCGTCTTCAAAGTGGCGTGCGGGGATCTTACCGCAGCGGATGTGGACGTGCGCGGCACCTTGCTTGTGCAGGCGCTGCACGGCGACCTGTGCGTCATCCAGCGAGCTGATTTCCATGCCGGCGAGGAGCTCGGCATCACGCCGGCGAAGGGTGACAAGGGCGGGAGCGGCCAGATGGGAGACGAATGCCTCGCGGCCACGCTGATTAATGATATCTTCTCCGCTTGGCCCGCTCAGTGTCAGATCCAATACTATGGGGCCCTCAACCTGCTCATCGAGAGCGGCAAAAACAGCCGCTACTGTTTTGTGATGGCCGATAATGCCCACCTTGGCAGCGTCCAGGTGTGAGGTCGCTCCGAGATGCTGCAGCTGGGCTTGCACCGAATCCGTTGGCACCGCCAAAACGTCTGTGACCTGGCCATGGCTCGCACTTATAATAGAAGTGCACACGGCCTGCGGCTGCAACCCGGCAGCTTTGGCGGCCAACAGGTCGGCCGTCAGGCCGCGCTCGGTGCCGGTGTATAGTGCACTGATGACGGCGACATTTGAAGGGGCATTTGATGCCATAAGCAACGACGGAGTGGTGGGGGAAGGGACATGCACATCATAGCATAGCACGCGCCAGAACCAACATCTACCTAACGAAGAGCAATGCACGTATAATCGAAGGAACTTCGCTTTCGAAATGTTACGCTCTATCAACAAATAGCCGAGCGGCAACACGTTCACAAACGAATAGCCGCTCATCATCTACATTTGTATGTGTATATAACTAAAACACTATGGAGTATGCTCTCATCGCCGTCAATCCCTGCTGCGTTACGCCTGCGCTGGTGGGGTGCGGCTGTAGTGTTTTTGGCGGTATATACGATCGCGTTTAACTTGGTGCGGTTGGCCTGGATGCCCGCGGTGGCGCTGCAATGGAGCATCTTTTCCACACTGGGCCTCCTCTACATCTTGGCCTGGGTATGGCACCACCTGCCGTACAACTACCGCGTCGGCCAGCGACGGGTGCTCGCCACCTTAGGCCTCGGCAGCACCATCACGCTCGCGCGGGGATGCCTCTATGGGCTTCTGGCTGGCTTTGTGCTGGCTCCAAAGCCCGAGGGTCCTCTGCTGAGTTGGCTGCCGGGAGGGCTGTTTCTGGTCGCGGCATTAACGGACTACATTGACGGGTACCTGGCCCGGCGAGCCAACCACGCAACGCGCCTGGGCAAGCTGCTGGATCTGGAAGTCGACTCGTTTGGTGTACTGGTCGCCACGATTCTGCTTGTGCAGTATGGCCAGCTCCCAGCCTGGTATCTCATTGTCGGGTCTGCCCACTACCTCTTTCATTACCATCTATTGTGGCGAAAGCGGCGGGGGCGCCCGGTGCACGAACTGACCGACTGGCCCCTCCGGCGCTACATTGGGGGTTTCCACGTTGGCTTCCTTTGCGTCCTCTTGTTTCCTGTATTCGGCCCCCCGCTGACGACGTTTGCTGCGGTTGCCTTTCTGCTTCCGTTTACCTACAGCTTTGCCTCGGATTGGCTTCGGTCTACCGGCCATGGGCCACTGGTGCGCCCTGGCGCTAAGAGGCACCGCCTCATGGCCTGGAGTGCGTCCCTTGGCCGACTTGTCCTCCGCCTCGTTGGTCCGGCGGTACTTGTGTACGGTGTGGTGGCGCTCGCACCTGCCAACTTCATACTGCAGATGGGAGCCGTGCTGCTGGGGCTGCTCCTCTTCATCGGCGTTGCCGTACGGCCCCTTGGACTTCTGGTGTTGGGGGTAGGAGCATGGTACGGGGCGGGCGTGGGGCTCACATGGCTCTCAGGGATTATAGTGGCAACAGGCATTTACCTGTTTCTGTTTGACCTACATCATGTCGTGTCACCCGCCGCCATACGAGATCGTATGCTGCACGCAATAGACCTGTAACAAGCGAGCGAAGCGGTTGCCCAAGGCACGCCTGACGGGTACCATAGGATGCCTGGAGGGCTGGCTTCTATCCAGGCTTTAATTTTCGTTCATGACGCAAGCTGCTTTCTACTTATGCCGCACCCTTCCGTTACCCGCATCACGTCGGCCCGTATACCGACGGTTGTAGGTGAATTTCAACTCTACTACTACGACAACTCAGTGGACGAGAAGGAGCACTTGGCGCTCGTCTTAGGTGATGTAGAAGCCCCGGACGAGGTGCTGGTGCGCGTTCACTCCGAATGTTTCACCGGCGACGTCATCGGCTCGCTCCGATGTGACTGCGGAGAGCAGCTGAACCGTTCGATGCGGCTTATTGCTGAGAAGGGTGCGGGCGTCATCCTGTACTTGCGACAGGAGGGACGCGGCATCGGACTGGAGCACAAACTGGAGGCCTACAACTTGCAAGACCAGGGCTACGACACGGTCGAGGCCAACCTGGAACTGGGGCACGGTGCCGACGAGCGTGACTACTCGGTGGGTGCGCTGATGCTGCAAGACCTCGGTGTTGAGGCCGTACGCCTACTAACAAACAACCCAGCCAAAATTGAGCACCTTGAAGCGCTGGGCATTCATGTCAGCGAGCGTGTGCCCCTGAACCCTCACATCAATGAAGAGAATGCGGGCTACTTGCGCACGAAGGTGGAGCGGATGCGCCACCTGCTGAACCTGAACGGACCGGCCGGGCGCTTTGCGAATGGTCATTCGGACTCTACTGATGCGTTCGACGAGCGGGCACAGGCGCATTTCGAGGGTACCGGGCTTCCCTACGTTACGCTGAGTTATGCGCAAACCTTGGACGGCTCGATCGCGGCGGCACCTGGGCAGCACACGTGCATCAGTGGCAACGCCTCTGCGCGTTTCACCCACGAACTGCGCGCCCAGCATGACGCCATCCTGGTTGGGATCAACACCGTACTTTCTGACGATCCCCGGCTCACGGTACGCCATGTCGAAGGCGCCCATCCGCAGCCCGTCATCTTGGACACCCATCTCCGGTTTCCTCTGGACGCGACACTACTTTCTGGACCCGGTCCCGGGCCACTCATCGCGACAGGCCCTGATCCCTCGGCTTCGCATCGCAAAGCGCTGGAGGCTGAAGGGGCCGAGGTGGTCGTGTGTGGTGACGCCTCTGGCCAACGCATCGATCTACCGCGCCTGCTGAGGACGTTAGGAGAGCGGGGCATCCATAGCCTGATGGTCGAAGGTGGGAGCAGCGTTATTACCAGTTTCCTGGTCGACCGCTGTGTCGATCACGTCGCGCTCACGATCTCGCCGCAATTTATGGGAGGGTTGCACGCGGTTGCTGCACCCGGAGCCCCCTCCGGCGATGGTGCGCCGTCGGCGCGGGCTTCCGACGCGCTTCCCCGCCTGGAGAACCGCCGGCAGCGCTGGCTCGGCGACGACCTCATCCTGCGCGGAGACCCGGTGTGGGAGGCCCCAGCGTAAATGCGTCGTACGGTGATCTTTGAAGGGCCACAGCACGTCCGCGTGCTGGAACGCGAACGGCCCGTGCCAACCCCAGAGCAGTTGCTTGTCCAAGCCACCTGCTCTGCCATCAGTGCGGGTACCGAGGGGCTCCTGTATCGCGGCGAGATGCCTCGGTCAATGATGCAGGACGCTACCCTCACGGCGCTGCAGCAGGAGCAAGGATACCCCATGCCTTACGGCTACGCGACGGTAGGCACGGTAGTGGACGTTGGCGCCGAGGTCGACGCCGAGTGGCAAGGCCGCCAAGTGTTTGCGTTTCATCCGCACGATAGCCTCTTTACCGCCACACCGGCGCAGGTACTGCCGCTGCCCGACACGCTTGCTCCAGAAGATGCGGTCTTCATTCCCAACATGGAGACCGCCGTAACGCTCACGCTGGACGCGCACCCGCGCCTGGGAGAGCATGTGACGGTCACGGGTGCAGGCATCGTTGGGTTGCTTACCCTCGGCCTCCTGTCGCGATTTCCAGTAGCCACACTGCTTTCAGTCGAGCCACGGGAGTCCCGGCAGAACCAGGCAACAGCCTGGGGGGCGGAGGCAAGCGTCGCCCCCGATAAAGCCCCTGCATGGATCGCTGAGCACCAGAACGACGGAGCTGATCTGTTGCTTGAGGTGTCAGGAGCCCCCCAGGCGCTAAACGATAGCCTGTCCTATTTGCGACACGAAGGCCGGCTCATCGTGGGCTCCTGGTACGGAACCAAGTCACCGACACTCGATCTTGGCCTGGACTTCCACCGCAAGCGTCTCACCCTGAAGAGCAGCCAGGTGAGCACCTTGCCATCGGCCCTTACCGGCCGGTGGACGAAGAGCCGGCGTCTTGCCCAAGCCCGCTACTGGGTTGACACGCTCCAGCCGTCCACGCTCATCAGCCATCGCATCCCCGTTGAGCACGCCGCATCGGCCTATGAACGCCTGGCCAACCACGATGCCCTGCAGATTGTGTTTACGTACTAACTTTCTGACCTACTTCTTCCACTATGTACAAGTTGATGGTCACGCGCGACTTTGTCGCGCAGCATTTCCTCACCGTGCCAAACTGTGGACCCGAAAATGAATGGCACTCGCATCACTTTCGCGTAGAGGTTCACCTGCGTGCACCCGAACTAAATGAGCATGGGTATCTGGTAGACATCGATGACGTTAAGACTGCGCTGGATGCGCAGGTAGCGCGCTTTCGCGACACTACCCTGAACGATCACGACGCTTTTGCCGGGCTTAATCCGAGCGTAGAGCATTTCGCGCGTATCTTTCTGGAGGGCATGACGGAATCTATGGATACGGACCACCTCGACGCGGTAACGATTAAGATCTGGGAAGACGATGAAGCTTGGGCATCGTATGAGAAGGCATGCGGATAGGCCTTATCATCTATGGCGCGATTAACCAGCAGACCGGGGGCTACCTGTACGACCGAAAGCTGGTGGAAACCCTACAACGAGACGGACATACCGTCCGGCTTTTTTCCTTGCCGGCTGGATCGTACCCCGCCCACCTTGCCGACAACTTTCGACTGAGGTTTGCACGGTGCGTGGCGGCGGCTGACCTGGATATCCTTCTGGAGGATGAACTGAATCATCCGTCGCTGTTCTTGCTGAATCACGTGCTCCGCGCCACATGCCGGTGTCCGATCATCTCAATCGTGCATCATTTACGGGCCAGTGAGCAGCATCCAGCCATCGCACACTGGATCTATCGCGTCGTTGAGCGTCAATACCTCCAGTCCGTAGACGGCTTCATCTTTAACAGCCATGCCACAAAAGAAGCCGTGTATGCGCTTGCGCCCTGCATGCAGCAAGCCCCACATACGGTCGCTTGGCCGGGCCGTCCAGACCTGACTGAGGATCGCCTGCGACTGACCGAACCGCAGGACGGTGAACCCGAGGAGACGAAGCGCCTGACACTGCTGTTTGTCGGCTCGGTTATCAAACGGAAAGGCTTGCGTGAACTGGCCGCTGCACTACACGACGTACCTGCGGAGGGGTGGACGCTGCATGTGGCTGGAGACGATACGGTGGACCCCGTCTACACAAATGAATGCCAGCAGGCGTTGCGTGAGGTCCCGGGTGAGGTACGCTGGCACGGGTTTGTGGATGATGAGCAGCTCCAGCGCTTGTATGCCGCAGCCGACGTGCTGGTGGTCCCATCCTTTCACGAAGGCTTTGGCATCGTGTACCTTGAAGCCATGGGCTATGGCGTACCCGTCATTGCCGCCAGCAAGGGAGGCGCGTCGGACTTCGTACGCGCTGGGTACAATGGCTTTCTGGTTGATCCCACCGACCGCTCCCGGATGGCACAGCAGATTACGCAGCTTCGACAGCCGGACACGCGAAAGCAAATGGGGAAAGCCGCCGCCGCTACCTTCGAAGACCACCCAACGTGGGACGACAGCATGCGCACGGCTGCTAATCTTATATACATGTATCAATAAATCTTCTATGGATACCGGTATTGACTACGTACGGTACTTAAAATCTAAAGAAAGCGTCGACAAGAGATCTTTAAATAGATATGTATTTGATACATTTTACAAGCGTATACATAGCAGACTAAAAAGTAATGATTACATTAGCATACTTGACGTTGGCGCAGGGCTCGGATCGTCTTTTAAGCGAATCTTTCAGTCCGTGACCCATGGGCATATCGATTATACCATTGTTGATATTGAGGAGGCGCATGTCACAACGGCACAGGCTGAGATTGCGCAGTGGCTACGCGGCAAAGGCTATGCGATTCAGGAAGACAGCACCGGGGATATCCGCGTAAAAGACAATGCGCGGAGCGTCGATCTCCACTTTGCGACAGCCGACGCGCTCGCCTTGGCGTCCGAATCGGTGCAGACGTTCGACGGGCTCGTCGGTCAGGCCTTCCTGGATATCGTACCGCTCGAATCCGGCTTAACGGCCTTATTTAAAGCACTCAAACCCGATGGGGTATTCTATTTTCCGATTAACTTCGACGGGATCAGCGCGTTGCTACCGGTGGTAGATCGGGCAAGGGATACGCTCGTGGAAGAGATATTTCATCGCTCCATGGACGAGCGGAAGGACGGGCGCACAGGCGGCAGCCAAACAGGAAGGCAGCTCCTTGAGGCGCTACCTACCGCCGGAGCAGAGATCGATGCGGTCGGCGCGTCAGACTGGATCGTGCGCTCGATACCTCATGCTGACTCATATCCAGATGATGAGGAATACTTTCTCAGATCTATTCTTAAGTTTATGCACAACGAGCTCATGGCATCTGAAGATATCACGTCTGACGAAGTCGCCACCTGGTACGACCAACGACGCAATCAACTGAACGAAGGCAAGCTAAAATATATTGCACATCAGCTTGATTATACAGGACGATTTGTGGGCATATAACTTGCGACTGTGTGTAATGACGCTTCACCTGCGTGCGGACTAACGCAATGTAGGCGCCACAGAGAACCGAACGCATCAACCACTTGCATATGGCCTCAACGTTTGATAAGTATTATTACCGCACGTTGAAAACAGGCGTACATTACAGCTTTATCTGCTACGTAGACTCTGTTAGATGGCTATAGAACAAAGAACGTCCGACGCGCTCAGCGGTCCGATGCGTGACCGTAACCTCATCGATCTGTATCTCAAGCGCTACGATAGCGAGCAAACGCGCCGGGCCTACCGAAACGACCTGGAAGATTTCTTCGGCGCGTCTACGGTGACGCTGCCCGATGTTCGTGGCGTCACCTTTGTCCATGTAAATGCCTACCTGGAGCGACTGACGGACGACGGCTACGCGGCTTCTACCGTCCAGCGGCGCGTGGCTTCACTGCGCGGCTTTTTTGACTGGTTAGTAGCGTTAGACGCACTGGACCGAAATCCTGCTCACCCGAAGCTGGTGCGGCGAATTCAGAAGGCAGACCGGGCTGATCGATCGTTGATTGTGCTGAGTGGCGACCAGGCAGAGGCTTTGCTAGATGCAACATCCTCTGCCGGTGATGCGGCGATGCGCGACTACACGCTCATCTACACGCTGTTGCATTGCGTCCTGCGGCGCTCGGAGGCTGCAGCAATGGATGTAGCGCACCTCCGACCACTTAGCCGCTACTGGGTGCTTGATTTGCCCGTCACCAAAGGGGGCTCCAACCAATACATCAAGGTGCCTGCGCACGTGGTTGAGCAAATCGACCGCATGTGTGCGCACTACGGTATCGATCAGGGTCCGCTGTGGCAATCGCTCAGCAACAACAACCGAGGTGGACGGCTGAGGCCGCACTCCATCTATCGAATTGTCCGGAAGACGGCCGAGCGCGCAGGCCTTAATGATGTAGGAGCGCATACCTTGCGGCATACGGGCTGCACGCTGGCATTAGAAGCCGGCGCCTCGCTCAAGCAGGTTCAAACGCATGCCCGCCATAAGAATATCGAGACGACTATGATGTATATCCATCAGCGCGACAAACTGCGAGATAGCGCAGCGGACTACATTCACATACGAACGGGAAAGCAGTCGTAGGACTACTTTCCCGTTGCTCGTGTTGTCTGAGCCCGTGTTGGCAAACACGAGCGCTGTGTGTTTGCACGTCAGGTAGCGCTCAGGTCCGCAGCATACCGGTACGTTGCGGCGGCAGGCTCATCTACGGGCATGTGCTCCGGTTTAAGTGCGTACACCGTTCCTCCATTGGTGAAGGTGTGGATAGCCGCCATATTAAGCAGCTCGGCAGAGTCTTCCTGTCGGGCTCCGTGTAGCACCACCTCTCCTGTCTCCTTATCAGCAGATCCCCAGATAAACTCGTGCACCGGCGTAAATAAGGTGTCTATCCGTCCGAACAAGGCGGAGCGTATGACATCCTCAAGCGCAGCGGACGCGTGCCCATTATCCTGCTGGTACGCTGCTCGAAATCGTTCCACTGCCTCTTCCTGTGCCGCCTGAAAGTGCGGGTGAACGATCTGCCAGGTCTTTTCATGAAGCTCGTGTGGGGCCAGCTGGTCCGGGTTCCCCCCGGCGATCTCATCGGTGATGAGATGTGGATAGCTATTGACCTCCCGGTAAATGGGCAGGTAGTACGATACGCCAGCTAAGACCAATGGAGCACGATCATCTTTTAGCAGCTCCTTGACGGAGTTATCGATCTCGCGAAAGTATCGCTTGAGCCGCTCCTGTGGCTTCGATTTGAATTCCTGCTCGCCGCTGCCCTGGCCATGGAAGATGGCTTCTCCTTCTCCCCCTTGATCACTTGCTGTGCGGTGGGAGCGCACCTGCAGCTGTTGCTCAGGGTCATCATACGCCAGCGCTTCAGCAATACCCTCCGGTATCTCACCCTCGTCTACCTGATCAAGCCCCTGATGGGTACCGCGGAACAAGCGAACACTATTCTGGCTGAGTGCCAGAACGTGGAACCTGTTGTTACTCGCGATAAGCGGAAATAGTGGCTTCAGGTAAAAGTGATTTGATACGTGAGCTACCTCTTCAAAGCGTAACGGAAGACGACGGAAAAGGTGTGTATCTGGGGTGATAAAGCCACAGAAGCCCTCACTCATCGATCGCCATAAGGTGGCATCATCCAACAGGTCGATGGCCGGTTGAAGAATGTCATCGATGGCAGCATCCTTCAGCCCGCGCTCCTGCAACTGTTGGCGAATATCTCGCAGGATGTTTTTAAAGCGAATACTGTTCTGTGTATGCTCGGCTTCAACCCGCTCGGCCGGCATGTAAAACGATATGCACTGCTCCGCCTCGTGGGCAGCCAGTTCTTGGAGATCCTGCCGATTCAGTGGATCCATAAATGGTGTGTGATATGTAAGCGTACGCGAAATTTGATAGGTTCATCCATCCTCTTTAAAGAATTAGGCCGTTTGTTGTGCCCTCGGTGTTTGTGTTTGATAAACACATTGCAATAACGGATTTAAGCTTCGTCATATAACACAGCTCGTACAGGGGCAGCATCCGCACCCGCGATGTTAAGCGGGAGCGCAGCCAGATTGTAGCTTCCCTCTGATACCTCACGCAACGACAAGTGCTCCAAATGGACAATTCCGGCGCGTGCCAGCGCATGATGTGCGTCGAGGGTCTTGCTATCCTCCGGGTCAACGGATGGGGCATCCGTGCCGATCAGTATGAAGCCCTGCTCTGCCAACCATTCCACGGCAGCGGGCGAAACGGACCACCAGTTGGCATCCCAGGCTGTCGTTGGCACCAGGCTGTGCGGCGTCTTCAGCAACACCCGCGTACACGCCGAAGGTACCCGCTCCAGGTGGGTGGGCTGGATGAAGCCGCCGATAGTTGGATGCTCCGTCAGGTCCAGAACGTAAGCGGGGCCCAAAAAAGCGTCAAGCGCGAGGTCCGCCATGCTGGCTCCACCGGAGCGAACGTGCAGGGGGGCATCGGCGTGGGTCGCCGTATGGAGGCTCATACATATGCTACTGAGGTTCACACTGGCGCCTTTGTCTTTCCGCAACGTCCACTCCTGCTTAAACGGTTGATCCCCTGGCCACACGGCAGTCTCAGACGTAATCACGCGGCTGATATCGTATAGCACCTGTCCCATGTCGCACGCTCCTCGTTTCAAAGGGTATCTGATTCATCGGCCATGCTCCACTTGCGGGTTGCAACCTACAAAACCTCAGGGTATTACACCCGCCCTGAACAACAGCCCAGGGCGCACGGCTACTGCAGGCGCGCTACCGGCATTGAATATTCTTGATACGACTGCACATGGTGTGCAGCATATAGGGCCCTCCCGTGGTACCTTGACCGTCTCATAACTAACAGTGCATTATAAGATTAGAGAGGAGTAGTTGTGGATTTTGATGTTTGTGTAGTTGGCGCGGGGCATAATGGGCTGATAACGGCGGCTTACCTGGCGCAGTCTGGCTACCGCGTAGGGGTATTTGAAAAACGAGACATCGTAGGTGGGGCGGTCTCGACGAAGGAGATCATCCCAGGGTATCAGTTTGACCTGGGCGGCAGCGCCCATATCCTCATTCGCCTTACGCCCATTATTGAGGAGTTGAACCTTAACGCATACGGGCTTGAATACATCGAACTCGACCCCCTCTTTTTTGCTCCGTTTCCGGATGGCGACAGTATCTACATCTACCGGGATGTGGATCGCACGGTCGAGCATCTGGAAGCGAAGTTTCCGGGAGAGGGAGCGGCGTATCGTCGGTTTATCGATGATTGGACCGATTTCTCGGAGGCCGTGTGCCGGACCTTCCTCTCTCCTCCCACCCCGCTGTCGTTGGGGAAAAACCTTGCGTTTGGCCCCTCCACGCGGCTCTCGTCAACGGACGCCCTGCGGCTTATCACCCGCCCGTATGGAGCGGTGATTGATGAGTATTTCCGAGAAGAAAAACTTAAGGCCATGCTCCAGTGGATGGCTGCGCAATCGGGTCCGCCACCGAGCGAGCCAATGTCTGGGCCGTTTGTGCTGTGGCACCCCCTGTACCACAAGGGAGGAATCGCGCGTCCGCGGGGTGGGTCGGGGATGCTCACGCAGGCCTTGAAGCGCCATATTGAGGCCCACGGGGGGACCGTCGAAGTAAATGCGCCTGTCGATGAGGTGCTGGTTGAAAACAACAAGGCGGCCGGCATCCGCACCGGCGATACCGCGTATACCAGCCGGGCCGTCGTCTCAGGCACACACATTCTGGAGACCCTCGAGCACTTGCTGCCGCCATCGCATCGGCCAAACAATCCGGCCCGCAAGATGCGCGTCGGCAATGGCTTTGGGGCCATCGTGCGGCTGGCATTGGACCGGCCCATCCGGTATGCAGCGGACCCCTCAGACGATGCCCGCACCGCGCTGCAGCTTGTCTGCCGCTCGCCGCAACAGATTCATGCGGCCTACGGCGACTACCTGAACCATCAGCCCGCTGCCGATCCACCGATCGTCGGGATGTCGTTCAGTGCGGTGGATGATACCCTCGCCCCATCGGGCCATGAGGTACTGTGGCTCTGGGGGCAGTACTTCCCGTATGAACTGGCACATGGCACTTCATGGGACGATATTGGCGACGCTGTCGCGGATAACCTTATTGACACCTTTGAAGCCTACGCTCCTGGAACGAAGGACGCCATTGTGGGCCGCCTTTTCCAGCACCCCCTTTGGTTGGAGCGTCGCCTGAGCCTGCGTCGCGGAAACGTTATGCATCTGGAGATGAGCATTGATCAGATGTTTATGATGCGACCCTCTATGGATATGAGTAGCTACAAAGGGCCACTTGATGGGTTGTATCTGACGGGCGCCAGCACGCATCCTGGTGGTGGTATTATGGGCGCTTCTGGACGTAACGCAGCACACGTCGTTCTACATGACTTAGCCTAACCCCTCGCTCTTCACGGCATGAGCTATCTAAACTTTTTACTCCTTTACCTTGTCCTGCCGATCATAATTCTGGCTTTCACGCTCCCCCGGCCGCTGGCCGGGCGGGGTACCGGGCGCACCCGGTGGGCCATTGGGGCAATCTGCCTGATCGCTTTTGCCTACACGACGCCATGGGACAATTACCTCGTCTACCGCGAGGTATGGTGGTACGGGCCCGAGCGTGTGCTCGGCACGATTTTTTTCGTGCCCTATGAGGAATACGCCTTCTTCATACTGCAGCCCATCATGACGGGCTTGCTCTACTACCATGTGCTGGGGCGACGTGCGACGTGGGCTGAGCAGCCCCTACCGAAATGGATTACACCAGCACAGGTGGTGGGCGCTTTGATTTACGCCGCGCTCACCGCGTGGGGCCTGTGGCTGCTTCTGGCAGGGGCGGACTCGGGGCTTTACATGGGCCTCATTTTGAGCTGGGCCTGCCCGGTGCTGCTTGGCATCTGGATCTACGGCGGGAGCCTCATCTGGGGGTTAGTTCGAGGCCCTGCCGCCATTACAATAGGGAGTAGCACCGCTTACCTCTGGATAGCCGACTGGTTTGCCATATCCGATGGCATCTGGGAGATATCGGCCACATACACCTTTGGCATCAATCCCTTTGGGCTCCCCATTGAGGAGGCGACGTTCTTCTTGGTCACGAACGTGCTGGTCGTAAAAGGGGCAACGCTCTTCCTCGCAGGAGATCTCATTTCCGCCCAATCATGGTGGCGCAAGGAGCGACTTGAAGAGCCGCTTGAAGAGCGGCAAGCCACGAATGTAGAAGCTTCGTAACGTGGTTGCAATACCGCTTGCCACACCTTTATACCCACCGCGCTAAAGCGTACACTAATCAACTGAAAACCGCTTTCACGTGCCGGTTGAGCAAGCACATGCTTTCATGTTTTTCTGAAAGTTGCATTTCTCTTTGGCCGCTCCCGCGGT
>JAAAOI010000211.1 GCA_009908945.1 Bacteroidota bacterium | reverse complement strand
GGAGGCACCCGCGCTGTACGCGCCGCTCATGGTGCAGGCGGCAATCAGCGAGGCGGTCTTGTCCGAGATAATCCGAAAGTAGGTGTCTTCATCAATATTTAGATGGCGCGACTTTTCAATTTGCAGCAGCTCGCCCTCGCTCATGCGGCGGACGGCATCGGAGAGGATATGGAGCAGTTGATAGTCGTTATTCTCCAGCGAGAGCAGCAGGCCCTGGCTGAGGAGAAAGTCACCCATCAAGACCGCAATCTTATTTTTCCACAGCGCATTGATAGAAAACAGCCCGCGGCGCGTCTCGGCGTCGTCCACGACGTCGTCGTGCACGAGTGTAGCGGTGTGCATCAGTTCCACGAGGGCTGCCCCGCGGTAACTGGTGTCGCTGACCTGGCCGCAGGCCTTTGCTGCGAGGAGGACCAACGTAGGCCGGATGCGCTTGCCTTTCTGGCGCAAAATGTACTGCGTGATTTTATCCAGCAGGCCCACCTCGGAGCGCATAGCTTCCCGGAAGCGGCGTTCAAACGCTTGCAGCTCATCCTCCACCACCCGCTGAATATCAAACAGCGAGAGGGGACCGGGCTGGTCAAGCACGGCAGCACGCCGCTGCGGCGAGGTTAGGTTGGATTGCGCCATAGCCATCCTTTCAGAAATTAGTGAAAGACAAAACGCATACGCCACACCGGGGGTAGTGTTTGACCTGCCGGCACGGGGCTCACCCGAACCGGTAGGCACTCTGGCGTAACAAAACGAGGAAAAAAGGGACGCCGCAGAGGGCCGTCACCACGCCCACGGGAAGCTCTGTGGGCAGGGCGGAGCGTGCGACGAGGTCGGCCCAGACCAGGAAGAGCGCGCCCGCCAGAAAGCTAAGCGGGACGAGCCGGCGGTGCGGCACCCCCACCAGCAGCCGCACCGCATGGGGCACGATCAAGCCTACAAAGCCTATGGCGCCGGAGATCGCGACGAGGGTGCCTGTGACCAGCGCGGCAAGCCCGATGAGGACGCGCTTGGCCCACTCCACCTGTACGCCCAGGCTCTGGGCTGGCTCCTCACCCACAAGCATCGCATCCAGCGGGCGAGCCAGCCCCACCAACACCCCCAGCCCAAGCGTAGTGACGAGCGTGGGAGCGATGAGCATCTCCCACCGCATCCCGCTGAGTGATCCCAGCAGCCAGAACAGGATCGCTCGTAGTTTATCAGGCTCGGGGGACGCCAGCGTGATGAAGGACGTGATGGAGGCCATGAGTGCAGACATCGCTACGCCCGCCAGCAGAAGGCGCGCTACCGAAAGGCCAGAGCGATCGCGCGCTACCAGATACACGATGCTGATGGCCAGCAGCCCACCCAGAAAGGCTGCGATAGGCATGGATAAGGTGCGGGCGACGAGAGCGGGGAAAAGGCCGAGGTAAAAAAGCGACGCTCCAGCTGATGCGCCACTGGAGATCCCCAGGAGATAAGGCTCGGCCAGGGGGTTGCGTACGAGCGTCTGCATCGCCACGCCAATGATGGAAAGGCCGCCCCCAACCAGCATCGCCGCCAGCACACGCGGCAGGCGCAGGTCCCAAACGATGCGTTCGACCGTGCCCTCCGGCGCGCCGAGGCCGGTCCACCCGAGGCGATAGGCCAGCACGTGGTAGACGTCATTCAACGCTACCGACGTGCTCCCCAGGGCTACGGCCACCCCCAACGACACGGCCAACGCCGCCACGAGGCCGCCCGCAAGTACAGAGGGACGTATACGTATCATGGAAGGTGGGGCAAGTGGAGGGGAACATCAACGCTATCGCCCTGGATGGCGCCCCGGAGCGCCTGCAGGCCGTGGAGCAGCCGCGGGCCCGGACGGCTGATCAGGGACCCGTCGATTGAGAAAACCTTCCCCTCGCGCACGGCAGGCACAAGGTCCCAGGTGGGATGCTTGGCCAACAGGTCGTCGGCAGTGTAGTCCGCGCCGAATGAGCCAACGATGACGTCGGGTCGCTGCGTAAGCACAAACTCTTCGCTAAGCACAGGGGCGGCGGTGGGTAGCGCCGCGGTGATGCTTTGGCCACCCGCCATAGCAATGAGCTCGTGCACGTAGCTACCGGACCCATAGGCGTATAGCGTCTCATCCCCAATAAGGAAAAGCACCCGGGGCCGGTGCTGCACGGTGTCCGCGGCTGCGCGAAAGGCGTCAAACTGGGCAGCCAAGGTATCGGCTGCCGCCTCGGCTTCCGTCTCCGTGCCCAACCACTGCCCGAGGCGCCGGATGGTGCGGGGCACGTCGGCAACCGAGCGATAGGTAAGGAATAGGACCGGAATGCCGAGGGCCTCCAGCGTCTCGGCGTCGCGCTCCGGGTTGATCTCGGCGTTGGCCACCACCAGGTCCGGCTCCTGGGCCACGAGGGCTTCAAAATCCAGCGGCAGCGTTCCAATACGGGGAAGCTCCGCCACCATGGGCGGGTAAGTATCTGCGGTGCTTACAGCTACCAACCGGTCTGCGCCCCCGGCGGCGACGATCTGCTCAGTAATATTGGGTGCCAAGGGAAAGACACGCGCTGCGGGTGGACTGAACGCCACCTGACGCTCCAGGTCGTCGGTCACCGTCGGGCGGTCCGGCGACGCCGGCGCACAGCCTACCAGAATGAGGGCAGGGAGGAGCAGGAGGACGAGGCAGCGACAACGGAACCGCGGCATGCAAAACGGGAAGGATGGGAGTAGGGCGCGTGATGAATGCGATGGGTAGGGGCATGATCCGACAGCCCCCGGGTGTTCAGCTGCGTCAATGCCGAGCGGTGAAACGACCCGCACGGCGTCACGCAATTACCGGCGCGTGGCCCGAGGCCCTTCTGCTCCCATTGAATTGCGGTCGTGTAACGAGGTGTCGACCTATTTAAAATCGGCGCTTTCAGTCGATAACCGGCCCGAACGCACACCGCACGGGCGCCACCCACCGGCAGCCCTGCTGGCCCGGCCCGAGCGGAAAAAGTTACCCACCACGGTGCGTCCCCCCACGTGCTCACTTGCCACCGCTTCACTCTCATGAAACAACGCATCTACATTGTCGATGATGAACCCAAGATCGGGCAGCTATTTGTTAACGTGCTACAGCGCGATGGTTTTGAAGCTGAAGCGTTCGTAGGCCCCGGTGATATGCTGGCAGCAGTCGACGATGGAACGATTCCAGATGTCATCATCGCCGATCTGATGATGCCGGACATGAACGGCATTGAGCTCCTCGAAGAACTGGAGTCACGCGGGCTGTCGCTTCCGGTCCTGATCATGACGGCCCACTCCTCGGTGCAAACCGCCGTTGAGGCGATGCGGCTGGGGGCATTTCACTACCTGCAAAAGCCAGTAAACCTGGAAGAGATGCGGGCGCTTTTGAAAAAGGCGCTGGCCCTCTACGACACGAAACCGGAAGAACAGGCATCAGGGGCGGATGCCCCGGCACAGCGAAACCAAAACCATAAAAAGACAACACGTCCTGGAAAGGCTACGACGCACACCCTCGACAGAATCTTGGGCGAGAGTCCGGCGATAAGAAGCGTGCGCGAGACCATTCAGACCCTACAGGGGGTCCCCAATACGATCGTCCTCATCAGCGGCGAAACAGGGACGGGGAAGAACCTCGTCGCACGCACGATCCATGATACCTCCGCGTACAATGCAGGGCGGTTTATGGATATCAACTGTGCCGCCTTGCCAGATAACCTGTTGGAAGCGGAGCTTTTCGGGTATGAGAAAGGCGCCTTCACAGACGCGCGCGACAGCAAACCGGGGTTATTGGAAGTAGCCGATGGCGGGACGGTGTTTCTTGATGAGGTCGACTCCATGAGTATGGCGCTTCAGGCCAAGCT
>JAAAOI010000234.1 GCA_009908945.1 Bacteroidota bacterium | reverse complement strand
CTGCCCATCCGTTGAGGGTCTGTGCATACGTTGGATCGTCAGGGGGGAGCGCCTCTACCTGTAGGGCGGCCGCCGCACGGTAGAGGGAGTCCGCCGCCGGGAGGTTACCCTGTGAGGTGCGGAGCGAGGCGAGGTCGGCCATGGCGTTGGCTGTGGCTGCCGAACGTGGGCCGGACGTCTCGGCGATCTGCTCGATGGCTTGCGTTAGCAGCACATTTGCCTGGTCATAGGCGCCCATCTCAAGGTACGAGAGGGCCATCGTGCGCATCAGGCGGTGTTGCACCCGGGGCTCAGCGGTCAACTCACCGATGCCCTCGACGCCGGCATCCAGCAGCTCGTAGGCCGTCAACGTGTCGCCGCGCGTCTCGCGCGGGTTGCTCGCGGCAAACAGCTGGGTCAGGTAGTCCGTCACAGCCTCGCTCGTGGCAAGCTCCTGCTGGTAGCGGTCGCGTTCCTCCAGCGCTACGTTTCGCTGGTTGAGTAGGGCGGCCCCGAAGCCCAGGATGAGCAGCGCCCCCAGCGCCGCTGCGGTGACGGCCCCTCGGTTGCGCTGCACAAACTTTTTCGCGCGGTAGCGCAGCGTGGGCGTACGTGCCTGCACCGGACGCCCCGCGGCGAAGCGCTGCAGGTCGTCGGCAAAGGCTTCCACCGAGGCGTACCGCTGGTCGGGCTCCTTCGCGAGGGCTTTCAGGATGACGGTGTCGAGGTCGCCCGCGAGGCGGCGGCCCACGGCTGCCGGCGGCACCAAGGCAGGAGCCTGCGCCCTTGCTGCCGCCGTCCAGGCAGTCGAGGGGCGCTCCGGCAGCTGCTCGGCAACAATACGCTCAACTTGTGAGGGCGTCTTGCCTTGTAGGTCAAACGGGCGCACGCCCGTCAGGAGTTCGTAGGCCAGCACGCCTACCTGGTAGACGTCGGTGGCCGTGGTCACGGCTCCTCCGGTCACCTGCTCCGGCGCCGCATATTCGGGCGTCATCAAGCGCTGCCCTGTGCGCGTCAGCGGTAGGGTGAAGGGAACGTCCGTCTGGTCGAGCAGCTTGGCAATGCCAAAGTCCAGTAGCTTCACGGTGCCCTCAGGCGTCACCAGCATGTTGTCTGGCTTGATGTCGCGGTGGACGATCAGGTTTTGATGGGCATATTGCAGCGCGCTCAGCACGTCACAGAGCAGGCGGAGGCGTTCCTCGATCGATAGGTGGGCCTCCCGGGCGTGGACCGTCAGCGGTTGCCCCTCCACATATTCCATGGCGAGGTAGGGGTGGCCCGCCGTTGTCATGCCCCCATCCAGCAGCCGCGCGATGTGCGGATGGGTAAGCCGTGCGAGAATCTGCCGCTCGGCCCGAAAGCGCGCCACGCGCTGCTCCGTTTCGAAGTGGGCGGGGAGCAGCTTCAGCGCCACGGTCTGGTCAAACGCGCCATCGGTGCGTTCGGCGCGGTAGACGACACTCATGCCGCCTTGCCCAATGCGCTCGTGCAGCCGGTACGGCCCGATGCGCTCGCCGCGCCGGTCGTGCGCGGCCTCCTCTTCGGCAGCCCAGGCCTGGCCCACATCAGCGGCGTCGCCTTCGAGAAAGCTGGGGGCGTCGGCGTAGGCGTCCAGCAGGCGCTGCACGGCGGCGCGGAGGTCCGGATCGTCCGCACACGCCTCATCCAAAAAAGCGGCGCGCGCATCAGCCGGGCGGTCCAGCGCTTCGTCGAAAAGGGCCTCAATCTGGCGGCGGCGGTCAGGCGTCATGGGTCGGCAGTCACGTGGGTGAGAACAGGTAAGCCTGCATCAGACCGAACGTGTAGGGTAGCAACTGCCGAGCGTTAATGCCAGTGGTGATGCCAGGCGTGATGCCCAGGCCGCAGCGGGTCCATAGCGTCCTCAGCGGGAACGATCAGCCCCAGACGCCGCCTGCGCGGCTACGGCATCGGCTTCCGCCTCGGCCCCTTTGATGGCAGCCGGCACGAGCTCCTCTGCGACGATCCGCTGCAGGTCGCTCCGGTGGCCGCGCCCGCCCGAGTTGTACGGATCAGAGGTGATGGCGATCGTCAGCTCCAGGCCGGGCAGTACGTAGAGGTATTGCCCACCATAGCCCCAGCCATAATACGCAAGGTGGCCGCCGATGTAGCTGCTGAACCATCCATACCCGTAGCCGGCCCCACTCCAGCGCGAGGTGGCCCGCGGTCGGAACGAAGCACGCACCCAGTCCTGCGGTAGGATGCGCTGGCCGTCCAGATACCCCCCGTTGCGGTACACTTCACCAACCCGGATCAGGTCGCGCGGGGAGATCATCATGTCGTTGCCGCCAAAGTAGATGCCCTGTGGGTCGGTGGGCCACCGCGGCAGGCGGATGCCCAGCGGCTCCGCCAGGGCCGACTGCGCGTACGCCCAGGTGCTCTGGTCTGTGGCTTGCGTCAGCACCGCGGACAGCAGATGCGAGTTGCCCGTACTGTAGCTGCGCTCCGTGCCCGGAGCGGCCTGCAGCGGTTGGGTGATCTTGTAGCGCACCCAGTTGGAGCTGCTGACCCACGCGCCATAGTTGCTGCCCGACGTGCGCTCCAGCCCAGACCGCATGCTCAGGAGGTGCGCTACGGTGATGTCTCGCTTGCGCGGGTCGGCATCGCCATCCAGGTAGGCCTCAAAGAACGGCGCGATGGGCTGGTCGGCGCCCCGCAGATGACCTTCGTTGATGGCAACGCCTACGAGCGCCGAGAGGAGACTTTTCGATACCGACTTTACGTTGACGGGCGTGTTGAGCGACGGCCCCCCGAAGCGCTCTTCAAACAGGATTTCACCATGACGGGCAACCACCATCCCGTGCAGACGGGGCAGCGTGGCGCCTCGCTCCCGCGCCTGCTCCAGGTGCGTGGAGGCCAGCCCGCGGGGGTACGGGGCGACCGGCGCGGCTGCTTCGGGAGGGGGCTCCGGTTCTTCTTCAGGCACCTCCGATGGCGTGCAGGCCCCCGCGGCCAGCCCGGTGGCAAGGATCAGGACGACGTACAGGATGAGGGAAGGAGTGTGACGGATAACCACGGAGGAGGGCGTTCGTGAGAGAGGTGTTGATGGCATGCGTAACGTCAGCACTGTACCCTTTGGTGCCGCCCTGGGACATGCCGGCCACAAACGTAACGCATCATCTACAGGCGCTACGTAGGGTCACTCAACGGTCGCAGCACCCCCCTGGTCCACGCTCCCTTATGTGTCGCCTTTACGCCCTTCGTGCCACGCATCCCACACATGCAGCATGTGAGCTGCTGGATGCGCAGAACGCCCTCATCCAGCAGAGCCGGCAGGACGGCCGCGGGCTGGCCAATCCAGATGGATGGGGGATGGCACGGCTGCTGGACGGCGCGGGGCGCTGCTTTCGGCAGGTGGAGCCGGCCGCGCAGAGTGCGACCTACCGAAACGAGGCCCTGCGGCTGAACGGGACGCTCCTCATGGCCCACGTGCGCCGCGCCACGGTGGGCACCCCCGCCGCTGCCAATACGCATCCGTTTCGGCATCGGAACGCCTTTCTGATCCACAATGGCCACATCCCGGCCTTTGACGAGGTGCGGCCCCGGCTCTGTGCGGCGCTTTCGGAAGAACGCCAGGCAGCCATCCAGGGCACCACGGATAGTGAACACGTCCTGGCGCTGCTGCTACAGCTCCGGGCAGATCATCCCGATGCCACCATGGAGGCCGTTACCGAAAAGGCTATCGACCGCCTCCGGTCCTGGTGCGGTGCGGCATCGGCGCCGGTACAGACGGCGGTCTCAGACGTAGCGTTTGGCGACCTCACCCATGTGCCGGAGGACGTCCTGCACGGGACCCTCGCGCTCAACATCCTGTGGACGGATGGCGACGTGCTG
>JAAAOI010000213.1 GCA_009908945.1 Bacteroidota bacterium | reverse complement strand
GCTTAGGATCGCACAGGGATCGTACAGGGATGGTAAAGGGGAGCGCACACCAGCTGACGCTGACGACCACAATACGGCATCCGAGCGAAAACGCTTCCAGCGCCCAATGTAAGCGGTTGCAGGGACTCAATAAAATCTTTATGTTCCAGCAGCCTGCCCCTCAGCCAGCCCAAACCTATGGATTTCCCCATTAGTAATCTCGACCTGGTCATCATTGCCGGGTACTTCCTCGTAGTTTTTGGCATCGGGTACTACATCTCTAAGCGGATCGACACCGGGGAAGACCTGTTTCTGGCGGGCCGCTCGCTGATGTGGGGCACGATCGGGCTGTCGCTCTTTGCCTCCAACATCTCCAGCACTACGTTGATCGGGTTGGCAGGCGACGCCTACAGCACCGGCATTGCGGTGTCCAATTACGAGTGGATGGCAGGCGTCGTACTGGTCTTCATGGCGTTCTTCTTTATCCCGTTCTTCATTAAGTCGCGGCTGACGACGATTCCGGAATACCTGGAGAAGCGGTTCGATGTGCGCTCGCGGAAGTACTTCTCGGGGCTTACCATCATCACCAGCATCCTGATCGATGCAGCCGGAGGGATTTACGCAGGGACGCTGGTGCTGCAGATGTTCTTCCCTGAGTTGCCTTTCCTCTGGACGGCTTTTGGGCTGGCGCTGGTGGCCGGGCTTTACACGGCAGCGGGCGGGCTGGCGGCGGTGGTCTACACGGATGTGATCCAGGCGGTGATCCTCTTCGTTGGCTCCTGCGCGATCGCCTTTCTGACCTTTCAGCAGTTCGATTTCTCGTGGGCGGCAGCCACGGCCGCGCTGCCGGAGGGGCACCTCTCCAAGATCCATCCTATTGACAACCCGGAGGGCCGCCTGCCGTGGCTGGGGACGTTGATTGGGGTGCCCGTGCTGGGGTTTTATTATTGGGGCCTTAACCAGTACATCGTGCAGCGCGTGCTGGGCGCGAAGGACCTCAAAAATGCCCGCTGGGGCGCGTTGCTGGGTGGGCTGCTGAAGCTCGCGCCGCTCTTTATCATGGTGCTGCCCGGCGCCTGGGCGCTTACGCTCTACCCCGGGCTGGACCAGCCGGACCTCGTCTTCCCCACGCTGGTGACGGAGCTGCTGCCGGTGGGCTTTGTAGGGCTCGTACTGGCCGGGTTGGTTGCTGCCATCATGTCGACCATCGACTCTACGCTAAATGCGGCCTCCACCCTCATCACCGTCGACTTTGTGCAGCCGAACAAGCCCGATATGACAGCCGAGCAGATCGGCACGCTCGGAAAATGGGTGACCCTGGTCCTGATGATCGTCGCTGCGCTCTGGGCGCCGGCCATCCGCGAGTTCCCTGGACTCTGGAGCTACATCCAGTCGATGCTGTCCTTCCTGGTACCGCCGGTGGTAGCGGTCTTTCTGCTGGCGGTGTTCTGGCCACGGATGGGGCGCCACAGCGCGTTCATTACGCTGGTGGGGGGGCATGTCCTCTCTTTCGGGATCTTCCTGCTGTGGATCACGGACATCCTGGGCCTGCACTTTACGATTATTGCGGGCATCCTGACGGCGTTGTGCCTGGTGCTGGCCGTAGGAGCCGCTCTTGCGTTCGACGAAGTCCCGGCCGAAGCGAAGGTGGCCGGGCTTACGTGGCGCAACCGAACGATTGAGCCGGCAGAAGACCTGCCCTGGTTCAAAGACTACCGGTATCAGTCGGTGGTGGTGTTAAGCCTCACGGTGGTGCTGCTCATCTTGTTCTGGTAGCGCGCGGACACCCACGCGCCGGCCAGCCTAAACCACAGCGGCCCCGCCAACACGAGGCGTGGCAGGGCCGCTGGAGACGATCTATACACGATGGGATGTGTCGGCGGGCGACACGCCAGCGTCTACGCAAGTTCGTCTGCATCAAACTCCTCCTCGAAGGGCTCACCGGTACTGAGCGACATCAGGTGAAACGCGTCAACGGCGCTCAGGTGAAAGCGAAGGCAGGGGCTCGGCACGGTGGTAGAGAGGTCCAGCGTACGCTCGCCCAAGAGAAAGACATCGGTGAGGTAGATGTAGTCGCCTTCCGTTTCGGAGGCATCCTGGTCAAAAGCAGCCTTTAACAGCCCGATGGTTTCCGTTACGGTATCCGAAGGGTCGTCGCCGGCAATGTCCTGCAGGTCTTCCCGCGCCCGGTCGTGGAAATCAGCGGCGCTGGTCATTACGCCCGACACCGGCCGGCCGTCAATGTACAGGGTAATGGGCAGGTACACCTGCTGTTGCTCAACGATGCGGGTGAGGCGCTGGAGGAGCGGGTCGACATGTCCGGCCATGAGGGGTGCGGGAATAGATGAAAAGGGTGTTCAACGCAATGTCTGCCGCCGCAAACTGACACATGCAGGGCATGATGTCAAGCCCAGCCGTACCAGTGCGCCACATCGTAACAGTCCACTTCGCCTCGTATTTCCAGCTGCAGCGTGTGGCTCCAGAAGAAAAAGCATAGGGCCGCGATCGGTTGAGAGATCTGGCGGCTCAGCGGCAGGCCAGCGGCTCTCTGGCCGGGGCCGATGGCACCACGGGTTGCGCCGGATAACGCCATCGCGCGCCTCAGCTGATCTCCCAGGTGTCGGCATCGTGGAAAAGGGCGGTCAGATCGCCCGTACCGCGGCGTTCCACGAGGCCGCCAATCTGCGTGTGCAGCAGTTCATCGTACGTTGCTCGCTCCTCACGATAGAAGACCCCAAATGGGCGCGGAAGCGCATCTTGCCAGTACATCCGCCCCACCAGCTGGGCCATCTCCTGGCTGGTCTCGTCGTACACCAGGCAGTCATCTACCGACCACCGGCCGTTCGTCAGGTCAATGGGCATCAACTGGAGTCCATCCAGCCGGACGCCCCGAGTACCGTTATCGTAGGTGAGGGGGGCGCCGTCTTCAAGGAAGAGGGCCGCCTTGGCCTTGGTGGCCCGTTCGGTGAAATCGAAGAAGGCGCCGTCGTTGAAGATATTGCAGTTCTGATAAATCTCGACGAGCGCGGCTCCGCGGTGGGCATGCGCGCGCTTCATCATGGCCTTCAGGTGCTTCGGGTCGCGGTCCATCGTGCGCGCCACGAACGACGCATCAGCCCCCAGCGCCACGGCAACGGGGTTGAAGGGATGGTCGATGGAGCCGTAGGGCGTGCTTTTGGTGATCTTTCCCTGCTCAGACGTAGGGCTATACTGGCCCTTCGTAAGGCCGTAGATCTGGTTGTTGAAGAGCAGGATCTGCAGGTCCACGTTGCGGCGCAGCACGTGGATGAGGTGGTTGCCGCCAATGGAGAGGGCGTCGCCATCCCCGGTGACCACCCACACGTCCAACTCCGGGCGGCTCGATTTTAGCCCGGTAGCAAAGGCTGGGGCGCGCCCGTGGATGGAGTGAAAGCCGTACGTATCCATGTAATACGGAAAGCGCCCGGAGCAGCCAATGCCGCTCAGAAAAACGATGTCTTCCTTCGGCACGTCCAGTTCCGGCATCAGGCGCTGCACCGTGGCCAGGATAGCATAATCGCCACAGCCGGGGCACCAGCGGACGTCTTGGTCTTCTGCTCCATCGCCTCCAGATGGCCCAGCCGGGGGCTTCGTACCCGGAGGCATGGCAGGTTTTCGCGCTCCGGGTGGTCCGGCCGGTTTCTTCGCTCCGGGTGGTCCGGCCGGTTTCTTCGCTCCAGGTGGTCCAGCCGGTTTCTTCGCTCCGGGTGGTCCCGCAGGCTTCGTCGTGCCGTCAGGGGGGGCATTATCTGGCATAGCGTAGAAAAATCGGTGCAGCAGAACGTGCGGTGGGGGGGCAGCGGCGTCAGGCCGGGATGGAGGCCAGCGCGTCGCGCAGGGCGGCTTCCACC
>JAAAOI010000041.1 GCA_009908945.1 Bacteroidota bacterium | reverse complement strand
GGCCGTAACGGCGCCCGAGCCGGCGTCTTCGTAGCCGGCAAAGACCCCGGCGCCGGCCGTCGATATTTCGCTTTCATCCGCCACCACAGGGATAGAGAATGACACCTCTACCGTAGAGGGTGCAAGGCACACCTTGTTATCGCAGGCCTGCACGCGCAGCGCGCCTTTCAGCTCGTGGGTGCCCACGGCAATGTCTTCCGAGGCGCGGATATCCAGGAAGATCGGCACCGTGCCTTCGTAGACGGCCAGGTCCTCATCCGAGAACCCAAAATTGTCGAGGTACGGCTCTGGGTAGCGCGTATCCGCGAGGAGCAGATCGGGGTGCGGCTCCATCGAAAGATCCGTCCCGATGAAGTACGTCTGCAGCGGCTGATGCGCGTTGATGTGCCAGCCGTCCTCCAGCTCCAGCACCAGGGCTGCGCGGAAGGATGTGCCCGGGAGCACGCCGGTCTGCTCCAGCACCGGCTCGACGCTGACCTTGTCCGCGCTGGACATCGGCTGCGCGTGCGCCTGAGCCGACAGGCCGAGCGCCGCAATCAACAGAAGGAGGGGGAGGCAGTGTCTCATAGCGTGCGAGGCAAAGCAAGCGGGACAGATCTGAGTGCACCTATACTCTGCAGGCCGCCGCACCGTTCGTCAAGGTCCCGCGAATGGCGCGGTGGTGCGTTACCTGCCGCCCCGGGGCCGTTACATGTAGTGCGCGAAGGTTACTGCTGCTCCGCCAGCGCCTCATCCAACAGCTGGCTGAGGCACGCCACCGAGCGCGAGTTGCCTGCTACCACCTGGCTGTTGATGGTGAGGGTCGGCGTGCTGCGCACACCTGCCCGGCGCCCCTGCTGCTGCAGCTGGCGCACGCGGCCTTGCAACGGCCCCGCCTCCAGCACGTCGGCAAAGCGGTCGGCGCTAAAACCCAACTCCGCACCCATCGTCGCGAGGTCCTCAATAGGGATGCCCCCATTCTGTGGGTTTTCCATCTGGAGTTCTACCATCTCGTAGAACTTACCAATGCGGCCGGCCACCAACATGGCTTCGACCTGCGGGAACGAGTAGTCCCACAGCGGAAACGGTTTGGCGTAATACCGAATGCGGTCCTCGTACTGTGCCACCACCTCTTTCACGGTAGGATGCAGCGTGCGGCAGTGCGGGCAGTTCGGGTCGAAGAACTCGACCATGACGACGTCAGCATCCGGGTTCCCCATCATCGGATCGTTCTCGTCCAACACCTCGGTAATGGGGACGTCCAGCGCACGGCTATCATCGAAGCCGCACTGTTGCGCGGTGGCTACCGTCGTGCCGGCCAATAGGAGTATGGCCGTGTACAGGACAGACAGCCAGGAAACGGGAAGGCGTGAAGTCATAGCAGTAGCAGGTAGGGTAAGAAGGGGTTAAACAGATTCAGCGAGGAGCTCTTGGAGGAAGGGCTCGAGGTCTTCCTGATGAACGCGCCCATTAAACCGGGCCCGGATATCGCCTTGACGGTCCACGACGAACGTGGTGGGCAGCCCGTACACCCCGCCGTAGAGGTCCGTGAGCTCGCCGTCGTCCACCACCTGCGGGTAGTTCACGCTGAACTCCTCCGCAAACGGCTCGACGGCCGCAAAGCCTTCATCGTCCAGCGAGATGCCGACAAAAAGCAGGCCGTCATCGCGGTACTGGTCTTGCATTTCGACGAATTCGGGGACTTCTACGCGGCACGGCATACACCAGGTGGCCCAGAAGTTGAGCACGCGGACGGTGCCCTCGTGATCAGACAGCCGAAAGAACGAGCCATCCAGCTGTTCGCGCTCAAAGTCGGGCGCTTCCTCGATGCCGGCGTCTATGGCCTCGCCCTGGCTCGGCCCGGCACGCTCAGGATCCGGCGTGGGGGTCGCCACGGTGTCCGGCGGCTCCGCCCGCTCGTTTGGGGGCTCCGAGGCACAGGCCGAAAGGCCCATCAGCAATACCACCAGGGTTAACGACAGCCAACGCATAGGCACGGGTACATAGGGGAAACAGTCCAGACGAAAACGGACATGCGATTAACGCACGGCGGGGCCATCGCGTTCAGGCGGTGTAACAGGAACCGGTGGCCCGCGCACAGAGGGCATCCATGCCGGCTGCTTTCCGTGTTCATTAGAAGCCTACTGTTACGTCATGATTCCTCCCCTCCACCGCTGGCTCCCGTCGGCCACTGTCGTGCTGCTCGCCCTCGTGGTGGGATGCGCGCAGGCACAACAATCCCCGCCCGATCTGGACTGCGACGCCCCGTTCGCCGAGGTCGGCGGTGCACCGGATTTCGACACGTCGCATTGGCGCACGAACTTTTGCGAGCACAGCGTACCATACAGCGAGATCATCTCTGGCGGCCCGCCGCCCGATGGCATCCCGCCCATCGACACCCCGGCCTATACCGACATCGCCTCCGCCGATGACTGGATCGCGGACGATGAGCCCGTGATCGCGCTCGACGTGAACGGCGATGCCCGGGCCTACCCGCTGCAGATCCTGACGTGGCACGAAATCGTGAACGACACCATCGGGGGTACGCCGGTAGCCGTCACCTTCTGCCCGCTCTGCTATGCAGCCGTGACGTTCATCCGGCCCGAGGTTGAGGGCGAGCGGCTGACCTTCGGCACCACCGGCAACCTGCGCCACAGCGACATGGTGATGTGGGACCGGCAGACGGAGTCGTGGTGGCAGCAGTTTACGGGCGAAGGCATTGTGGGCGACCTCACCGGCGAAACGCTGGAGTCCATCCCTGCTCCGATGATTTCGTGGGCGGAGTTCAAGGAGACGCATCCGGAAGGGCAGGTCCTCTCGCGCGATACCGGCTTTAACCGCCGCTACGGCGAAAACCCCTACGTGGGCTACGATGATATCAACGAAACGCCCTTTCTGTACCGTGGAGAGGTCGGCGACCAGTTGCCGCCCATGGCCCGCGTGGTGGGTATTGAGGAAGGCGATGGCCGCGCTTATGCGTTTCAGGACCTGGAGAATAAGCGCGCCATCAACGACACCGTGGCTGGGCGTCCCGTGGCCGTTTTCTGGGCGCCGGGCACGGCCTCCGCCATGGACCGCCGCCAGATCACGGGCAGCCGCGACGTAGGCGCCGTAGGCACCTTCGACCGCCGCGTGGACGGCCGGACGCTCACCTTCCAGCCCGCGGGCGAAACCACCTTTACCGATGAAGAAACCGGCAGCACCTGGACCCTCCTCGGCGAAGCCACCGACGGCCCGCTGGAGGGCGCACAACTCGATGCGCTCGTCCACCACCACATCTTCTGGTTTGTGTGGTCGGCCTTTCAGCCGGAGGGCGATCTGTACACGGTGGCCGCGTGACGTCGGGCGACATGCCCTGACGCAAGCGTTCCAGCATAGTACGCTACCCGTGGATCTTTCGGAGCCCCCCGGCCTCGTACAGCCCGCCCAACATATCGGCTGCGCGCCCAATCGCCGGAAACGTGGCGATGACTGCGGCAGCTTCGAGCAGTTGCCCATCGCTCCATGAGGTTTGGAGCTACTGCGTGACGTGGCCCGCCTCCACGATACAGCGCACTGCGTCAGGATGCAAAAGTGGCCCGAGGGCCTTTGCATCCCCCGCGCGCCTCCCTTCAGGCACGGCCACCACGACGGCGCGGATGGCGTCATTCATCTTCATTTAGCCCCGAAAAAAGGCACGGTGCTTGCCGTAGCTGAGCGCAACGAATTCCCTGGGCGCAGGGCACTGATTAAGCGTACGCATGCGCAATGCCTGTAGGTGAAGCGGCTGACGATATCGCGCTGTACGCCCGCCCTGTGAGGGTGGTTACACCGCCGCCAGCCCCCGGTATCACGGATGAACCGCTGTTTCCTGTTGTGCTTTACCTCTTGGCATCTTTGT
>JAAAOI010000186.1 GCA_009908945.1 Bacteroidota bacterium | reverse complement strand
GCGGCGGTTCAGCACCATCGTGATGGCCGCCGTCAACGTCGTCTTCCCGTGATCCACGTGACCAATCGTGCCTATGTTTACGTGCGGCTTTGTGCGCTCAAACGTCTGCTTCGCCATGGGTGCGTTGGGGAAAGGCTATTAAGGTTTTGAGGGACAGCGGACCCGGCATCGAAGCAGCATCACGTGGAGCTGGTCGATAGGGCCTTGGTTGGGTGCGGCGTTAGCGCTGACGGGGCGCCAGGGTGTGCCTGGGGCCTCGCACCGCTACCGCCGGATGTTACGTGAGCCGCCTCCCGGATTTGAACCGGGGACCCCTTCCTTACCATGGAAGTGCTCTACCACTGAGCTAAGGCGGCCAAGCAATGCGCAAGCTTGAGGCCAACGCGACGCTATATTAATAGCGGCATCGTGCTGGCCCTACAGAGCGGGAGACGGGATTCGAACCCGCGACCCTCAGCTTGGAAGGCTGATGCTCTACCAACTGAGCTACTCCCGCTTCAACATGGTTGGTATGGTGAAGCCGTGAGGAGGGCTTCTCTGGCTGTATCTTGCACAGTGCTGCTGGACAACGTGCAGTTCAACAGTGGGCCGGGGAGGATTCGAACCTCCGAAGGCTAAGCCAGCAGATTTACAGTCTGCCCCGGTTGACCGCTTCGGTACCGACCCGTATGTGGCATTTCCCTTAAAGCACGTGCACTTGCGTAGGTGCCCTGCACAGCATAGAATTTCCATGAAGAGGCGGCACGCCGCACAGCAGACCTCGTAGATAGGAAACGGCGCGCTTTTCTGCAAGGCACCGGATGCCAGTGGCCCGTGAAGAAATCGTGGGCTCGCTGTGCGCCAACGTCCCGCAGAGTGCGGATTGGTGCCGGGGAGCTGACGAAGGGACTCGAACCCCCAACCTGCGCTTTACAAGAGCGCTGCTCTACCAATTGAGCTACGTCAGCGTTAAGGGCTGCATTGCCTGAAGATAGGGCGGCCGTGGCCACGAGTCAATGCAGACACCTGCAAATGATATGTGAAGGCTTCACACGAAGAGGCCTCACCGGGCGTTCCGCCGGAGGTACCGACGTGCGCCCCACAGGGCCAGGCCAACGAGCAGCAGCCCTCCCACAACGACACTGTAGCGTTCGAGGTACACTGCTACAACCTGCCAGTTTTGCCCTAAGAAGTACCCAAGCAGCACCATGAGCGTACACCACACCACTGCGCTGAAGGTAGCGTAGGCGGCTACTCTGAGCGGCTGCATACCGGCAATGCCTACGGCAATCGAAATAACCGACCGCGCTCCCGTCAGGAACCGGTTGGCCGCAATGGCGCCGTACCCCCAGCGGTGGATCCATACGCGGGCCTTTCGCATCTTGCGCACGGGGAGCCACCGGAACCGCCGTTGGTCGAAAATGGCCTCTCCCATGTGCCGGCCTACGGCGTAGACGCACATAAAACCCACGGCACCGCCTACAGTGGCCAGCAGAATCACGGGCACCAGCTGCAATTGCCCAAGGCCTACCAGGTAGCCGCCGAAGACAACCACCAGGTCACCCGGTATGGGAGGAAAAATATTTTCGAGCCAAGCAATCATCAGAATCACGGCGTAGGCCCAGAGGGGTGGAACGTTCGTCATCCACTCCACAAACGATAAGAACCATTCTCCCATAGCCTGAGCACGTACCGCATGTAGCAGGGCAACGGTCCGGAATCGCCGAGGCCTACAACGCCTCGCGTGGCCGTCGACGGAAGGGCGGGCTTACTGAATCAGCATCGCATCCCCAAAGGAGAAAAAGCGATAGCCTTCGCGCTGCGCTTCTTCGTAGGCTTCAAACACGAAGTCATACCCAGAGAATGCGGCGACCAACATCAGCAGCGTGCTCTTGGGCCTGTGGAAGTTGGTGATGAGCCGCTCCGTCACCTGAAACTCGTACGATGGGTAGATGAATTTGTCCGTCCACCCCTGCCCTTGTTTCAAGAGGTTCGTGGCCGTTAGGCTCGACTCTATCGCCCGAACCACCGTCGTGCCCAGCGCTGTCACGGTGTTAGTATCCGATTGCAGTGCGCGGTTGACGGCGTCGGCCGTTTCCTTCGGGATGTAGTAGTTTTCTGAGTGCATGCGGTGCTTGGTGAGGTCTTCCACACTTACGGGGCGGAAGGTGCCCATCCCTACATGCAAGGTCACTGGCACAACCTGTACGCCTTTATCTTTCATCTTTTGCATCAGTTCGGGCGTAAAGTGCAGCCCGGCCGTCGGAGCGGCTACCGCCCCACGCTTTTCGGCGAAGATGGTTTGGTAGCGCTCTGCATCTTCTTCCTCCACCTCACGCTTGATGTACGGCGGCAGCGGCGTCTCGCCGATGCGATCAATTTTGGCATACAGCTCATCGTTGGTGCCATCAAAGGAGAACCGGATGGTGCGTCCGCGCGAGGTGGTGTTATCCAACACCTCAGCCTGCAGATCTTCTTCGAAGTACAGCTTATTGCCAATCCGGATCTTACGTGCCGGGTCTACCATCACGTCCCAGAGCCGACTCTCGGGGTTTAGCTCGCGCAACAGAAATACTTCGATTTTAGCGCCTGTTTTTTCCTTGTTGCCGTGGAGGCGCGCCGGGTACACCTTCGTGTCGTTGATGACAAGCACATCGCCTTCCGTGAAGTATTCCGTGATGTCCCGGAAAATCCGATGTTCAATCGTCTTGTCTTTTCGATCCAGCACCATCAGCCGCGCACTGTCGCGCGGGTCGGCAGGATACTCGGCGGTAATGTCCTTGTCGTAATCGTACTTAAAGTCCGTAAGCTTCATAAGGCCTCTTGGTAGCAGCGTACATCAGAAGGGGGCAAGGGAGTGCGTCCTTTTGGACCGCAGCGCCGGACGTGCGGGAGAAGAATTCAGCCGTCACGTCACAAGTGCCATGAGAGGTTGTCCCGGCGGCATGGCGTGTTTGTAGTGCGCCCTGGATGCCTCGGGGCAGAGGGCGTAATCGCAGCGGGCGTCAATGATCCGGCCTGGGGATGGGTTCCATACGCAGGCGGTGTGGCAGTTGGGTCCAGGGGGCGGCCTCCGGGCACCGGAAGGCCGGCGCGCCGGCCGCCGTTTCAGGCGCTGGGGGAAGCCGCTGGCAGAAACGCCATCTCCCACGGAGCTACCGGGGCGCGAAGGAGATCGGCTCCAAGGGGCCCGGCGGTGGCAAATGCTTTGGGATGGAGTGCGGCCATGAGTAACTCGATGGCTCGGTACAGACGGGGGCCGGGGCGGTTAAAATACGCATCGCCGTCAAACAGCGCCACCCGGCCGGCCCGCACGGCCGCCAGGTCGTCCCAGCCGGGCCGGTTCGTGAGGTAATGAAGATCGCGACGCGTCTCCTCCACCCGAAAGCCGCAGGGCAGCACCGCAATCACGTCTGGGTCAGTGGCCCGCACGTCGGCCCAGTCGATGTAGGTTGAGGGAGCTCCGCTTTTCGTTAGCACCGCCGTCCCTCCTGCCTGCTGCACCAAGTCGGCGGTCCAGTGCCCGGCCACCATCAGCGGCTCCAGCCACTCGATGCACAGCACTTGGGGCCGGGGCGCGCTCCCTTTCGGGTCGATGCCCACGGCCTGCTGGAGCTGCTGCAGGTACCGCTCTCGGGCGGCGAGCCGTTCCATCGCCACCGTGGTGCGGTTGAGCCGGCGGCCCAGTTGCAGCGGAACGGTGAGGGCCTCCTTGAGCGTGCGGGGCTGCATCGAAAACACATCAACCGGTGCGGTGAGGGCCTCTGCAAGGGCCGCCTCCACCTGCGGCACCGTGGTTGCGCAGACTGCACATTGATCCTGCGTCAGCACCAGGTCAGGCGCTACTTGCCGGAGGCAATCCAGCCGGACCTCGTACAGGCTGAGCCCTTCCGTCACCTGCTTCTGCACCGCTGCATCAATGGCCGCCGAGTCGGTAGCTGACGCAAACGTCGCTTCGGTGAGCACGGGTAACGCGGCCACACCCTCCGGATGGTTGCACTCATGCGACCGCCCTACGAGCTGGTCAGCGGCATCCAAAAAGGCTACCCATTCCGTAGCTGCTGGCAGTAGTGAAGCAATGCGCATAGGTACGCCTTAGATGTCAAACCAACCGTTCGTTGGGCGTGGTACCCTGTGGGGAAACGCAGGGTTCACGCAAGCGGGCCCCGACGGGCACGTGTCATGTGAAGAATCCTACGCGAAGGCAAGCCAAAAGTACCACTTCTGTGAGTTTCTCATCGCGTATGTTATGCTTGGTTTTTGGTGAGCCAGACGGTTGCTTGTTCTGCCAAGCCTCAGCACGGATGGCAACATCCGTCCGTTTTTCTGGTAGCACCGCATGTGTAGGATGATTATCTTCGCCGGGTTTCTCTGCCAGCCCCCCTTATTTGATGCCATCAACAGCACAAAGTACCACGGGTCGGAAGCGCTTCCATCATAAAACGCAGGTGCATGCGCCGGTACTTTTCGTCGGCGAAGAGGGCCTCATCAAAGAGGCCACACCGGCCGCCGCACGGCTCTTAGAGTATCCGGCCAACGCCAAGCTCGGCTCGTGCTTTTACTCCCTCGTTAACCGGCGCAATATGGCCCAGGTGACGCGTGACCTGCAAGACATGGTTGGGCGCCGGAAAAGCAAGGCCGAATGGCTCCTCCGCCTCTGGACCGGCCGCAACCGGTGGCGCTGGTACAAAGCGTCGGCGTACACTAAAGCGCCCTTCGCGATGCCAGAAAGCACAAAGGAAACCCCTATCGTGGCCGTTCACCTGCGGGATATGCACGCCTGGTAGTGTAGCAGCCGCGGGGGGAGCCATGGCGTTGGGCTGTAAGCGCAAGCGCGGGCTGCGAGGCACACGTGGGGTGCCCTGTGTATCTGGAACGGCGCACCCAGGCCAGCAGTGACGTACTCCCGGGGGCGGGTGAATGCCACGCGATGAGGCGACAGCCGTAATACCAGGACGACGCGCGTGCCCACAGGCGGGCCTCATGCGCAGTGCCACTTCCGGCAGATGGCCTCCTATTCCTGTCTGTCGTAGGCACCGAAGACTGCGTATGTCTTTACGGGAAATTCCGGCCGCGCCATGGGAAACTGCTGGTAAGGGGCCCGGTTGGATGCCCGCCTTTCGGAATTGAATAGGTCCGAAGTATGGCGCCCACCTGTCCCACCTATCAAACCGTCTGTTTCTGATGCGCCCCGAGTTAGAGTCCCTCCGCGCTGGTGATCAAGAAGCCGTCGTTGAGGGCAAACCTGACGGGCTGGGCACTTTTGGTGGTGTCTTTACCCCTTCAATCCTGACGATTCTGGGGGTCATCATGTACCTCCGGTTTGGATGGGTGGTTGGCAACGTAGGCTTGTTGGGCACCCTTCTGATTGTCACCATTTCCACCGCCATCACCTTTTTGACGGCCCTCTCGATCGCAGCCATTGCTACGGATCAGCGGGTACGCATCGGGGGAGCCTATTACATGATCAGCCGGTCGCTCGGCATTGAAATCGGAGGCGCGGTGGGCATTCCGCTATACATTGCGCAGGGCCTCTCCGTAGCCCTCTACACCGTGGGCTTTGCCGAGAGCGTCGTCAGTGCGTTTCCTGCCCTCCAGGTGCTCAGCGTGATGGGGCTCTCGGGGATTCAGGTGGTGGGGCTTAGCATCACCGTGATTGTGGCACTCATCGCCCTGGGCTCGCCCAAGATCGCGATCCGAGCACAATATTTTATTTTGGCTGCCATCGTTGTGTCCCTCGTATCGCTGGTGGCAGGGGGACCTGTGGAAGAGTCAGACATTCGGCTCTGGGGAGCCGTCGACGCCAACCAGGCCGCCACCTTTTGGGAGGTCTTTGCTGTTTTCTTCCCTGCGGTGACGGGCATCATGGCTGGGGTGAACCTGTCTGGTGACCTGAAAGACCCCAACAAATCCATTCCCTGGGGGACGTTTGGTGCCGTAGGTGCCGGATACGCGGTGTACATGAGTCTTCCCATCCTGTTAGGCATGTGGGCCAGTTCGGTCACCCTTATCGAGGACCCCCTCGTGATGCGGCGCATGGCCTGGTGGGGGGACGCCATCTTGCTGGGCGTGTGGGGGGCCACGCTCTCCAGCGCGATCGGCTCCATCCTCGGGGCACCTCGCGTGCTGCAGGCCCTCGCGCTGGATGGCGTCCTTCCAAAGTCGCTGCAATGGCTTGGGACCGGTACAGGCGACGATAACGTTCCCCGAAACGGGACCGTCCTTACCCTCGGCCTGGCGCTGGGCGCCGTCATGACGGGCAACCTCAACCTCATCGCGCCCATCCTGACGATGTTCTTCCTTACCACGTACACGGTGCTCAATGTTGCGGCGGGTGTTGAGGGCTTCCTGAACAGCCCCTCGTTCCGACCCGAGTTTAAGGTGCACTGGTCGCTTTCGTTGCTTGGCGCCGCCGCCTGCCTCTGGGTGATGTTTCTGATCAACTGGTGGGCCACCATTATTGCCGCTTTTTGCGTGGTGATTATCTACTTGTGGCTGGAACGGCGCAGCCTGCGCACCACCTGGGGTGATGTGCGGCAGGGCTTGTGGATGAACATTACCCGCGCGGGACTCCTGCGCCTGCACACCAATACAGACCCGAAGAACTGGCGCCCGCACATCCTCGTCCTGTCCGGCGCCCCACGCAGGCGGTGGCCACTGATTGCGTTGGCCAGTGCCCTTACCCACAATCAGGCACTCATGAGCGTTTGCACGGTGCTTCCACAAGAAGACATCGACTCCATGGATGACAAACGAGAGGCTGAGGACACCATCCGCACGTATCTTACGGAACGGGGGGTGCAGAGTCTGGTCAGCACCACCGTTGCCGACGATCCTTTCCAGGGCGCTCAGCATCTGATTGAAGACTATGGCATCGGGTCGCTGAAGCCCAACACCATCATGTTGGGCGATACGGAGAACGAAGCACATCAGCCGCGTTTCTGCGCCATGATTGAGCGGCTGTATCGCTTGGAGCGGAACGTAGTCATCTTGCGCGGTGGGGACCAGGGCTATGGGGACCGCCAGCGCATCCACGTGTGGTGGGGCGGGCTCGAAGGCAATGGGGGGCTCATGAAGATTCTGGCTTATCTACTGCAGACGAGCTTCGCCTGGCAGCAGGCCCAGGTGGAGATCAACGTGTTGGCCCTAAGCCATGAAGAGGCCGTAGAGGAGCGGGAGGTCCTTGAGCCTATCGTCGCCAAGCTGCGTACCGGAGCGACCATCAACGTAATTGAGGCCAACGGCCAGTCCTTCGAGACCTTGCTTCAGGAAACCTCTGGCTCAGCGGACATCATTTTTCTGGGCATGGCCACGCCCGATGATGAACCGGAATACACCGATTACTATCGCTCGCTGCACGAGCGCACCGCCGGGTTACCGCCGACTGTCTTTGTGCTTGCAGCAGAGGACATCTCCTTCCGTGAGGTGCTCACATAGCGTGGCGTAGCCGGGGGCGCTGCGCTGCCATGCCGCTCCGCGGGTGTGGTCAGTTGCTCCGCACGATCAGGATCGGCTTTTCTGTCTCGTCAATCACTTGTGTGGCGAAGGCGCCCAGGATACGCTCTCGGAGCGTGGGCTCGGTCTCCCCTACGACCAACAGGTCGTGCGCTGCGGCTTCCTCCAGAATGGCCTCCTGTGGTTCCACCTCTTCCACCAGCTTCCACGCGATCCGGTTGCGGTCAACCCCATCTTCCGAAAGCCGATCGGCGGCCCCGCGCAGCAAAAACTCGCGCTGCCCCGTGTCTTCCTCCTCCGACGCACTAAAAAATGTCACTTCAGCCGAGCTTGCCCGGACGAGCTCCCCGATCAGGGCTACGATCTGCTTCAGCGTCGCATCGCCGCGCAAGGGCACCAGGATGCGATGGATCGGCCCCTCGGTACCCGTGGTCAGGATGGCCGTACACGCAAATTCGTTGGCTATCCGTTCGATAGTCACGTCGCGGTCCCGCGTGAACACCAGCCGGCGCGACACGCGGCTGCCCCCTTCGGCAAAGGCGGCCGCCACGTCATCCAGGTGCGCCATCGCGGACGCCTCATGAACGTCCTTGAGTTGCGCGGGGGCACTCTGGTCTGGCACCGGGTAGTACCCCAGCAACACCACATGGACAGGGTGCAACAGGTCAAGCAGGCCTCGGTCAGGCGTCTCTGGGAACGACAGGTCAAGCGGTACGAGAATCGTGGCTGAGCGCGGTTCAGACATGAGCGAGAAGGATTAGGGGGAAGAAGGGCAAAGCGCAGCGTGCACAGGACGGCGGACTCGCAAGCTCACGAGTTCTCTGGGGGAGCGTCCTTCGTCTCGGTTGATGCTTCCACCTCCACCGAGGTGGGGTTTCGGTACTGAGCCAGCGCGCTCCTGTCGCCTACACGGGACCGCACGTATCCAACGTACCATCCAACCCCGATCAACACAAACGCGAGCCCCAGAAGAATTTCTGTCCACTCCATAAACGCAATCAGGCCAAACGAGGAAAGGGCCCCGGCGATAGGAACCCACGGATACAGCGGCACGGTGTACGTGGGGTGGTAATGCACATGCTTGGTTTCACGGAAGACGATAAGGGCAATGTTGAGCAACCCGTAGACGATCAGATGTAGCACGCTGGCCGCTTTGGCCAATGTGGCTACATCGCCCACCACCACGAAAAAGAGGATAAACCCTCCCGTGAGCGCAATGGCCCGGTGAGGGGTGTTAAATCGGGGGTGGATGCCGTTGAAGTAGCTGAAGAAGAGCCCATCCCGGCCCATCGCGTAGTTGATGCGGGAGGCTGACAGGATAGACGCGTTGGCCGAAGAGGCTGTGGCAAGCAAGCCCGCGAAGGTGAGCAGCACGATCCCCACGCCGGCAACCCCAAAGAACGATTGGAAAAGGATCCCCGCCACGTCGGCTACAGCCGTTTCCGAGCCGGCAATGTCCCCCCGATCTACCACCCCCAAGATCACCACCATCACAACGGCATACAGCACCGTGACCAGCAGCACGCTGCCAATGAGGGCCCGCGGTAGGTTTTTGGAGGGCTCTTTAATTTCTCCAGCCACGGTGGTGATCTTGACAAATCCAAGATAGGACACAAAAATAAGCGCCGTGCCTGGCAGTACGGCGTCCCAGCCTTCGGGAGCAAACGGCAGCAGCGTCGACACATCTGCTTCTATCATACCCAGCAGAATGAAGATGACAAGGATGCCGAGCAAGCCCGTGACAATCACATTTTGCATCTTGCCCGTGCCCTTTGTCGACACGTAATTCACCGCAATGAAGAGCAACCCGCCAATAAGGCCGCCAATCTGTGCGACCGACAGGGTAAAGAAGCCCAGCTGTACCGGGCGGACCGATACCACAGCTTCGAGCAGGAGCCCGATGTAGCTTCCGAAGCCAATGACGTAAAACGCGGTAGCAAACGCCAGTCCCAGCCAGTTCCCGAGCCCTGCGATCGACCCTGCGAGGGGCCCCAGGCTCTTATTGATAAAATGGTAGCTTCCCCCCGCCCGGGGCATGGCCGTGGCCAATTCGCTGGCTGAAAGGGCGGTGAAGAGGGCAATCACCCCGCCGATAACAAAGGACAGCGCCACAGCTGGCCCCGCGATGTTGGCGGCCGAACCGGGCAGGACGAAGATGCCGGCCCCAATCATCGTCCCGACGCCAATCATCAAGGCTTCCATCAAACCAAGCGTACGTTCAAGCTGGGCGCCTGCTGCAGCGTTCGGGCCAGCTGTTCCGCCTGTAGGTATCGAGGGCATGGGAGCGTGAAACGTAGTAGGAGCGAACGTAACGAGCACAGCGATCAAGCCGGGTGCGCCTTTTCGGCCTGCATACCGAGGATGCACGGTGCGAATGCTACGGCTGGAGGGCCCGGTTGGCGCGGGGCCCTGGGTGCTTCCAAGCTACGAACCTGAGCGGAAAGGAGCCACCCTTGGAGCATCTGCGCTTTCGCCCCCGGTGATGTACCGAGGGGTACTATGCGGCCCTCGAGGTAACGGGGGCGCAGGGGGTATTGAGGTCAGATATACATCCGCAGCGATAGCACATGCATGGTGCCCACGTCGTAGGGCTCCAGCAGAAAAGCGTAGGTCATGCGCAGGGTGAGTTCGCCCAGGGCTTGCTGCAGGGCAAAGCCGGCCGTAGGGGTCGCGCTCCGCAGCCCATCGACGCCCAGCCGATCGGTGCCAAGCCGCACAGACAGCACCTCATCAAAGCGCCACTCTCCCCCCAGGCGGTACCGGGTGTCGGTCGTGCGGACTGACGCCCGGCCGGCCGTAGCCTGCCGCACCTCTTGCTGCAGCAGACGCATCTCAGCTTCCGCCACCAGGTGCAGGCGGCCATTCAGCAGGCGGTGGGCGGCCCCCAGCCGTAAGCGGGTTGGGAAGTTGTTGACGGTCGTCCGCCCGCCCGTCTCAAAAAAGCCCGACGTATCCCATTCGTAGGACGCGATGAGGTCGTCGGCGGCCAGCCCCACGAACAGGTCATCGTGCACCCGGACGAGCGCCCCCACGCTGAGGCCAAAGCCATCGGCGGTTTCGAGATTATCATCAAGCGTCGAGCGAAACACCTTGAACGCTGCGCCGAGCGTCAGTCGTGGAGCCACATTCACCCCAAACGCCAGGAATGACGCAAATTCTTCGGTGCTTAGCGTACCGGTGTGGTAGCCACTGGCATCGCGCCCGTCGATGTCCGACACAGCACCCCGCGTGAGGCCTACGGCGACCCCTGCACTCGGCTCCAGCGGGGAGGCGAATTGTAAAAACTGCAGTTCGCGATCAAAGGTCATCAGCGCGGCGCTGGCCAGCACATTCTGGCCGGTGGCGGAGGGGGCCAGCGCCGGGTTGTAGTAGGGGCTGGCATCCCCGAAGGCGTCGGCCACCAGCGCATTGCCCATACCCATGCCGCGCGCCCCGAAGCCCATCTGCGCAAACGCGCCAGCGCTCTGCCCGTGCACGGCCGACACGCCAAGCACGACGCTGAGCACGGCTGTACCCAGCGTTGCCATGAACCACTTGGAGTAGAGTGCAGGCATACGGGGACCGGATTATTCAAGGACGAGGATCTTGCCACGGGCGAGTTCGCTGCCGGTGTCTACGGTGTAGAAATACGCTCCGTTGGCTACCACCGCGCCGTTCTGGTCCGTCCCATCCCAGGAGAGCTCACGGCGCCCCGGGTTGAGTTGCCCATGGAGGGTCCGCACGAGGTTCATTCCGAAGTCAAAGATGCGGATGGTGACCGACTGCGGGCGCTCCAGGTCAAACCGGATGCGGACTTCGGTGTCGCGTGCGGGGGCGTACGGGTTTGGATAGGCGAACGTGTCGACGGTGGGCACCAGGTCGCCAGGCACAACGGGGGAGGCTTCATCCGAGGCGAGGGGCACGTCGGGCCGGAAGAGCTGCCAGGTGCGGCCTGCGTCGCGGCTCCGGAAGAGGCCATCGTCGGTACCGATCCAGAGCGCGTCGCCCACCGTTGCAACAGCAAAGACCTCGGTGTCGGTGCGGACGCTACGGTTGGGGTCGTCGGGCGTAAGGAAGCGCCGGGTGAGCGTCCAGCTGCGGCCGCCGTCCCGGGAGGTGAAGAGGCCGCTCTGGCCTGCGGCAAAGACCACCCCTTCGCGAAACGCAAAGTCGAAGATCTGCTCACCGGCCAGCGTTTGCTCAAAGGTCTGCCCCCCATCGGTCGTGAAGGCCACCCCCGCGATCTCCTCCGGCTCCACCGACGGCCGCGTAGCCAGCCAGAGCACGGGTCCGTCCGGTGTGGGCTGCTCGGCGAGGCGGTAGACCCAGCTGCCATTCAGCCCGTCGGGTGTCCCATCGAACCCGCGCCGCTGCCACGCCACGCCATCGTCCGACCAGTTGACGCCACCCTCCGTGCCCGCCCAGATGCGCCCAGTGGCGTCTACCAGCACGTCGTATGCTCGGAAGTTGCGCCCCGCAAAGTTATCCGACGCCGGCCCGATTGGCTCCGCGAAGAACGGGAAGGCGAGCGCCATCTCTGGCGCAATAGCTTGCAGGGTGTCCGGTGGCAGCACCACACGCTCCCACGAGCGGCCCTGATCGGCCGAGCGGCGCAGGCCGGCCCGCACATTGGCACTCCAGAGCGTGCCGGTCGCCGCATCATACGCTACGCCACGCGGCGGTGTCGAGGTGGGTTCGGTGATGGGCAGCGTAGGAAGCGACGAAGCGCCATAAACCGTCACCGTATCTTCCGGCAGGTCGAGGATACCGGTAGTCGTGGGATCATCATCGAGCGGCGGGCGCGGCGAGCGGAAGGTCCACGAGCGCCCATCATCCCCGGATATCAGAAACCCCCGCGACACGTTTACCCGGCCCCGGCCGAAGCGGGCACCGACGCGGTTGCCCAGGCCGGCAACCAGCACCGGCCCGTCGCCACGCAGGGAAAACACCAGGTTCTGCAGGCCGCGCAGCGCGTCGGCATCGGTGGCCTGCCAGGTCGCTCCGGCATCCGTCGTGAGGTTGAGGTACGGCCCCACCCAGAGCGAGTCGCCGCGGGCTCGTAGCGTTTCGACGCTGTTGCTGAGGATACCGGGCGAGGGCACGAGGGCATCGGCTTCGTGCAGGGTCTCAGGGAGGGGGGGCGTACGCTGCTGCGCCTCAACCCCCTGATGCGCCCCGGCGACGAGCAGTACGAGGAGAAGGTATGACAAAAACCGTATCCGCATGCGTTTAGTCCTCCTCCGTCGCCGGATCGAACCGCAGTGTGCCGCGTGCTGGTGGGCCTTCGCGCCCATCCCCGGCCACCGGCTGTACGATGATGGCGTAATAGCCAGCCTCCGTGGCAGGGAGTGCGATCGGAGCGGTGCCCGCAAACACCTGTGCGTCTCGGGCCAGCTGGCCCTCCCCTGCCGTTCCCTCCAGCGGCGGCACGCCCACAACGGCATACGCTACCGTAACCGCTGCGCCGAGCGGGTCTTCGACTTCAGCCTCCAGCATCACGCGCCCTTGTATCGTGTCGCCCACCACCGCCCACCCATCGGGCAACGTATCGGCCGAGACACGGGCAGGACTGAACGTGAGCGCCGTAATCTCAGGCGCGGGCGTTGCGCGGGGTTCGGTTGGCCCCGGCACATCATCGCTGCATCCGTACAAGAGCAGTACGGCGAGACCCCAGCCCAGCACTATACACGCCGCACGCGCCATACACAAGGGGTACAATCAGAGGGAAACGACCAACCGGGCAAGCCCAGAAACCTGCTCAAGCAAAATAGAAGGGTTTCACACTAAAACACAGTATAAAGATGATGATATTCAAGATGGCCAGCTTCCGGCGCGTGGGGCTGAGCGGTTTGTAGTGCAGCACCGGCGGGTGGTCCGTCTTGATAAGCGCCATGATAAGCAGACACCAGACGAACCAGCCCGAATAGCCCACCGACTCGGCGATGGGCTCGACCGCCAGGGCGACCGCCGTAAACAGCACGGTAGCCAACAGAGCCGGGATGATTAGCCGGAGATCGTCCTTGAAGAGGCTGCGCAGGAAAAGGTACAGGATCAGGGAGACGGCCAGCCAGGGGGCCAGCGGAGCCAACCAGCCCAGGCTGAACGAAGCAGCAACGGCGGTGACCTCCGCCCCAGCCTCGTACATGAAACCGACGCTGCCCGAGACCAGAAGCAGTGCCACGAACCCGCGGGCGATGCGGGCATGCCATTTCTTACCGACCAGCGCGTACATCACGTGCCCACCATCCAGCTGCCCTACCGGGAGCAGGTTAAGCGCCGTAAAGAAGAGGCCAAGCCACCCGGCAAAAAGGTATGGGTAGTGGTACATTTCATACATGGGTGGCACATCCTGAAAGAACTGCGTCAGCAACCAGTAGAGCGGGGTCTGCCCCACCACCAGGCGCATGCCCCCCATCGGATCGTCGGCTGGCAACGATGGCATATCATCGGGGAACGTGCCGAACTCACGGATATGGCTGAGCACCTCGTCATGCCCTGCCAGATCGAACAGGTATGAGGGCGGCGGGAGCGTAAACAGGCCGTAGAGCAGCACGGCCACGGCTACCACAAAGCCTGCCAGTGGCCCGGCGGCCCCCACATCGAACAGTTTTCTGAGGCTGGGGATGGGCTCGCGGATGCGAATGACGGCGCCAAACGTCCCAATCGGGTTCAGCACCGGAAAGGGGATGTAGTATGGGAGTGAGGTCGCAATCCCGTGGGACTTGGCGGCAAAATAGTGGCCAAACTCATGCACCGTCAGGAAGAGAAGCAGCCCTCCACCAAACCGCAGACCGTCGAGCAGCATGGTCTGGGTGAAGTCCAGGCCAAACAGCGTGAAGAGGGCGGCCTCGGTCTCGTACAGGCCAAACCGCCCGGTCATCTGAATGCCAGCAAAGATGGTCGACGCCAACGTGGCGACGAAAAGCAGCAGATGCAACCAGTAGCGGTCCTTAGCCTCAGGTTTGCGCCGCTTGGGCGGCGAAGGGCTCCGCTCGTGAAAGTCTGGCGGCTCGTTGCGAGGTTCCACAGGAGTGGAGGATTCCGTAAAAAGGGCGGACCAGTCAGGATCCGAAAGAAGCGAGCGTCCAAACGCAGCCTCTCCTCCGAAGGTTCGAGCCCAACAGAGTGGTTACGTCGCATTACGTGAGTCACGGGCGGGAGGTGCCGAGGCTACGATAGCTGGCCCAGGGCTGCCGTCATCCGGTCCAGCGCTTCGGTGAGTGCCTCCGTACCCGTAGCATAGGAAAGACGGAGCCCGCTGGGCATCCCGAAGGCCTCACCATGCACAGTGGCCACGTAGTGCTCCTCGAGCAAATAGAGGCACAGCGCCTCACTGGAGTCGATGGGCCGACCGCTGGGCGTCGTCATGCCGTGGAAGGCCGATACATCGGGGAAGACGTAAAAGGCACCTTCTGGCTGCGGACAGGCGACCCCGTCGATAGCGCGCAACCGCTCCAGCACCAGATCGCGCCGCTCGGCGAAGGCCGCCACCATCTCGCGCACGGGGGCGAGGTCCATGGTAAGCGCGGTCACGCCGGCTTTCTGCGAGATACTGCAGGGCGCAGAGGTGAACTGGCTCTGAATCTTAGCTGCAGCATCGGCAATGGCTTGCGGCGCGGCCAGGTAGCCAAGGCGCCAACCCGTCATGGCAAAGCCCTTCGAAAAACCATTCACCGTGATGGTGCGCTCGCGCATGCCCGGCAGCGAGGCAAAGGCCATGTGGTCGGTGCCATACGTCACATACTCGTAGATCTCGTCCGATACCACAAACACCTGCGGATGCCGCTGCAACACCTCCGCCAGCGCCTCCAGTTCGGCCTGGGTGTACACCGCCCCCGTGGGGTTCGACGGCGAGCAGTGCACCAGCAGCCGCGTGCGTGGGGTCAGCGCTTCCTCCAGCCGGTCAGGCGTCAGCTTGTACCCGTCTTCCACCGTAGTCGGGACCGCCACAGGCTCGCCGCCCGCCATGCGCGCCATCTCAGGATAGCTCACCCAGTAGGGCGCGGGGATCAACACCTCATCGCCAGGCCGCACAAGCGCGTTCATGGTGAGGGCCAGCGACTGCTTCGCTCCATTGGAGCACACGATCTGACCGGGGTCGTACGTCAGGTGATTATCACGCTGGAGTTTGTCCGCAATGGCCTCGCGCAATGCGGGCATGCCCGTGTTCTGCGTATAGCGCGTGTAGCCGTCTCGGATGGCCTGGATGCCAGCTTCGGCAATGGCCTGCGGCGTATCGAAGTCAGGCTCTCCCGCGCTCAAGCTGATGACTGGATGCCCGGCCCGGCGTAGTTCTTTCGCCTTAGCCGACATCGCCAGCGTGGCCGACGGCTGCATGGCGGCAATACGCGGATTAAAGGAGATGGCAGAGGTGGTAGACATGGGGCAGCGAAGCAGGGTGAATGTAAGGACTGCGGCAGCACGGCAGCCGATGGGGCAGGATATGGGGCGGCGCTAATCGGTGGCCGTTCTCTTCTCGGCAAGCGCCTCTACCACAGGTGGCGGGACGAAAGCCGAGAGGTCGCCGCCCCAGCGGTGCACATCACGCACTACGGTGGCGCTAATCATGGCGTGTTCCTCGGATGTCATCAGAAAGACCGTTTCAAGGTCGGGATGGAGCTTGTGATTCGCAAACGCCATCCGAAACTCGTAGTCGAAATCACTAACCTGTCGCAGCCCTCGCACGAGCGCGGTAGCGTTCCGCTCGCGGGCACGGTCCACCAGCAACCCCTCAAACGCCGCCACGCTTACCCGGTCCAGGTGCGCCGTGCATTCCTGAACCAGCGTGCACCGCTCGTCGATCGTCAGCAACGTATTCTTACTCGAATTGACCGCTACGGTCACCTCCACCTGGTCAAACAGGCGCACGGCGCGCTCCAGGATGTCGAGGTGGCCATTCGTGAATGGATCGAACGTGCCAGGCAGTAACGCAAGCCGAGGGGCAGAAGACATACAGAAAAGGGAAGGGTCAGGAAGCGGGCGACGCGTCAGACGGCGCTGGGTCGGCGCGCTCGGCCAGCAGGGGGCAAAAGATGGTGACCACCGTGCGGCCGTACTTGCGGCTGGTGTCCAGCGCCGGATGGTCGTCGAAGAAGATGCGGGTGTCATGCTCCAGGATAAACAGCCCGTTGGGCGTGAGGTGCGGCAGCGCCAGATCGGGCAGATCGGCCAGGCCGTCGTAGTCGTACGGGGGGTCTGCAAAGATGACGCTGAAAGGCGGACCGCTGTACTTCTGCAGGTAGGGGGCGGCCTTCGTTTTCACCATCGCGGTCTGGTCGGCCACCTCCAGTGCCTCCGCGTTCTGCTGCGCAAACGACAGCACCTTGGGGCCAGATTCCACAAAGGTGGCGTGGGCGGCACCACGACTGATGGCTTCCAGCCCGAGAGCACCGGTGCCCGCGAAGAGGTCCAGCACGAAGGTATCGTGCAGGTCCAGCCGACTGAATATCATGTTGAAGATCGCCTCGCGGGCCCGGTCCGTCGTGGGCCGTGTGAGGTGCCCCTGAGGGGAGCGCAGGGTCTGACGCTGCAGCCGTCCTCCGATGATGCGCATGGCGTAGCGGGATTGATGAAGCAAAGTGCTGATTACGAGCCGTGCCACAAACGAACCGCTCCGGCTGCGGTTCAGGCCCCATCCCATGGCATCTGACCGTCGGGGGGGCACGGCGATGCCCATCAACAGAAAAAGCCGCCAGGGGGCAGTGCCCCGGCGGCTTTTGTGGTTTCAGTCCATGCGACACCAGCTGCCGCAGGCCTGTTCTCAGAAGCGGACTCCCAGCCGCAGCATAAAGCTGTTGAGGCGCTCACCGCCCGGCTCCGCTTCAATGCCCCCAAACTCAAACCCGTCGGTAAAGCGCGAGATGCCAAATGCATAGCGTAGCTCGGGCATAAGCGTGAGCGAAACCGTCGGGATGCTAATCTCGGTCCCCAGCCCGATGTTGCCGGCTACGTTCAGGTTATCAAACGACTCGTCTTCTTCCCGAGCCAGTTGAAAAACAGGACCCGCCGTCAGATAGGGTCGCACGATAGGCAACGTGGCCAACCGAAAACGCACATCGATGGGAAGCTCAAGCATGTCGATATCCACTTCACTCGCCCCTTGGCCCTCGAAGGTCCCGACATCCATGTAGAACAGTCCCGGCCGCACTGCCACAGGGCCCAGCGCTAAATCGTAAAAGAGCCCGACGTGGTACCCTGTGGCGTTTTCGAAGCGCCCTTGATCATCTCCGGAGCGGATATCGCCGATGTCGTTAAAGTTGGCTCCTGCGGCTATGCCAAGTTGGGCATGCGCGGGCGCAGCGTGCCATAACAGCCCGATGAGGACGAAGAAGAAAGCAACGCTATAGGTAGTCAATCGTGTCATGGGTAGAAAAGTCTGAAGATACAAGTAGCGAATGCCGTGGTACAATCAAGCGGATACCGTAAGATGCCGGATACGGAGCCCGCATGCAAGAAGGCCGCTGCAGACCTCCGGCACGTAACATGATCACGTAACAAGGCTGTGGCGCGTGCACCAAGGGGCGTGAGCAACCAACCGGTACATCACTGGTACGTGCGATACGATGTTAAAGGGATGCATACCTACACGGTACCCCTGCTCCTCTTGTTGACCCTACTGAGATTGTTATGAAGATTGGCATCACCTGCTACCCCGTCTACGGCGGGAGTGGCGTCGTGGCTACTGAATTGGGCAAGGCATTGGCGGCCCGCGGCCATGAGATTCATTTTATCGCCTACTCCTTGCCCTTTCGCCTCAGCAACGTCACAGGCAATATCTTCTTCCACGAGGTCAACATCAGCAGCTATCCCCTCTTCGAGTACCCGCCATACTCGCTGGCGCTGACCAGCAAAATGGTGGACGTCGCAAAGTACGAAGGGCTGGACCTCCTGCACGTGCACTACGCCATCCCGCATGCCACAAGCGCCGTACTTGCCCAGCAGATTCTGCAGCAGCAACAGCTGGATGTGCCCGTCATCACCACGCTGCACGGCACGGACATCACCATCGTAGGGCAGGACCCCTCTTTCCGCCCGGTCGTCAACTACTCGATTAACCAATCGGAGGGCGTGACGGCCGTCTCGGAATACCTGCGGGAGGAGACCTACGAGCACTTCGACGTTGAGAAGGACATTAAGGTCATCCCCAATTTTATCAATACGGATGAGTTCTACCGCTCAGATAAGGACTACTTCCGCCGTGCCCTCTGCCCTAATGGGGAAAAGGTGCTGATCCACGTCTCCAACTTCCGCCCCGTGAAGCGCGCGCAGGACGTGGTGCGGGTGCTGCATCAGTTGCGACAGGACGACCTGCCTGTGAAGCTCCTGCTGGTAGGAGACGGGCCCGACCGGATGCCGTCGGAGCACCTCGCGCGGGAGCTCGGGGTGCAGGACGATGTGCGTTTTCTTGGGAAGCAAGACCCCATCATGGAGATCCTCTCGGTGGCCGATGTCTTCTTGATGCCCAGTGGATCGGAGACGTTCGGCCTGGCCGGGCTGGAGGCGATGGCCTGCGAAGTGCCCGTCGTGTGCAGCAACATTGGGGGCCTGCCGGAGCTTGTGCAACAGGGCGAAAGCGGCTTCCTGTGCGAGCTGGGCAACATCGACGAAATGACGGCGCGCACCCGCGAGCTCATCACAGATCAAGCCCTGCACCAGCGGATGGCCGCGGCCGCCCGTGCTCGGGCCCACGACTTCGATACCACGCGCATCGTACCGCACTACGAAGACTATTACGAGGCCATTCTGGCTGCGGGCGTGCCCGCCTCCGGGTGACACGGCGAGGCGCCAGAGCTCCCCGAAGAGGCCAGGCCCGTCATACGTAAGACTGTAGCCGACTCACTCCGGCGCAGGCACGCCCGGCACCTGCCCGGTCAAGAACGGGTTGCGCTGCTTCTCCGCCCCCACCGTCGTCTGTGTCCCATGCCCAGGGTAGATGGTCACATCGTCGCCCAGCGGCACCAGCTTGTCAAAGATGGACTGCATAAGTTGCGGCAGGGAGGTCTGTGGCAACCCTTCGGTCCGCCCAATGGAGCCCGAAAAGAGCACATCGCCGGAGATCGCAAAGCCGTTGGCCTCGTCGTAGAAGGTGATGGAGCCGGGCGAATGACCGGGGGTGTGCAGCACCTTCCAGGTGAAGCCAGCGACGCTGAGTGTGTCGCCCTCTTCCAGAAAGGTATCCGGAAGGGGAGGCTGCTCCAGCGGAAACCCAAACCCTTTGGCCTGCTCCTCGGCCTGCGCGATGAAGGGCTTATCTGCCGCGTGCATCTGAAACGGGCGCCCAAAATGATCGGCGAAGAAGGCACATCCGAAGATATGGTCGATGTGCGCGTGCGTGAGCAACAGGTGCGTCACCTCCAGCGCGTGGCGCTCCAGATAGTCGAGCACTGCCTGCCGCTCCTGCGCCGTATGCGTGCCGGGGTCAATCAGCGCGGCTTCGCCGTTGGCATGGGCGATGTAGCAGTTAGTCTGGAAGGGGTTGAAGGTGAACGACTTCACGGTCATTGACGACGCAGCCATGGGCAATCCTACCAAGTGCGGGAGTTGGCGATAAGTGATGTGTGCCGGTACGCAGCCCCGGCGGTAAGGATCTGCACGTACGAACCGCAGATTATGCCCGCCCCCTCACAGATGTGACAACGGCGTTTGGCTTATT
>JAAAOI010000240.1 GCA_009908945.1 Bacteroidota bacterium | reverse complement strand
GCCCGGCAGGCGGCACGGTCCTCGTGGAGCCACCGGTCCGGGATGGGCGATGCTGCCCGCTGGTGGGTTTACCACGCGATAGTGGAACCCCAGGGCCTGCGTGTAACGCTGATACCAAACGCCCGTAGGCTGCGGCTGTACCGATGTCAGAAGCACGCATCGTCTCTTCTTTCCCTGAATCGCTACGTCATGCGCTCCGTCGCCTTCACCCTCATGCTTGCGATGCTGCTGGGACTGGGCGCCTGCGCCGACGTGCCCGACGAGCGAGCAAACGATGTGTTGGTGCTCGGCGACACCACCGACACCGTTCGGCTGGAGGGTACAGTCTGGTTTTACGACTACGATGAAGGCTTTTGGGCCATCGACGGGGGAGCCCAGATCTATGAGCCTGTGGAACTGCCGGAAGCGTTTCGGCAGGATGGCACGCCGGTGGCCGTGCACATCATTGTGCGGGAGGACCTGTCCCGCCGCGACCTCACCGGGCCGGTGGTGGAGCTTCGTCGGATCGAACGGCTGTAGCAGCGTAGGCGGACCACGCGGCTGCACGCCACAGTTCCGGATCTACGATCTTCCTTAGAACCGCCACTGGGCGCCGAGGAGCCACCACCGCTCCGGCATCGGCGCGGCGAAGATTTCGGTGTATGCTGCGTCGAACACGTTGCGCACCTCGGCCGAGACCTGTATTGCGCGGTTGGCCACAGGCAGCCGGTAAGCGCCGCGCAGGTCTACCACGCCATACGGATCCCCATCGAGCGGATCTTTCCACAGGCCCTGTACGCCCAGCTGCACCGATGCCAGGCGCATCATAAGGTTGCCCTGGACGAGATGGCGCGCGTTGGTAAGCGCATATTTGAAGGTCACGCCCTCCTCCACATCGCCGAGGGCGGCATCGAGGTAGGTGTACGACGCCGTGGCGCGTAGCTGCACCGGCCCAACGACGCGGTTGCCCTCAGCCTCCAGCTCCACGCCGCGCGTCTGCACCTCCAGCAGGTTGCGCGCCAGGAAGACGGTGTCCGCCGGCGTCAGCTGCGCGAAGTCGATCAGGTTGCGCGTATCGCGCTGAAACGCGGTGGCGTGCAGCGACAGGCCAGCCGCCGGGTATACATCCACGCCCGCTTCATAGGCCCAGGCCCGCTCGGCGCGGAGGTCAGGGTTGCCCAGGTCGCGCCCCCGGGGGGATGCGAGTTCGGTGTTGAAATAGCGCTCGATGTAGGTGGGCGCCCGTACGGCCCGGCTGACGCCCCCGCGCAGCGTGAGGGCCGTGCGGTTGTAAGCCATGCTCACCTGCGGGGTGGCTTCTACGCCATAGCCGGGGTCGGCGTCGATGCGGCCACTGGCGTTGAGGGTGAGGCGGTCGGTGGGCTGGTAGCGCGTCGTGAGAAAGGCCCCGCCGGAGGCGTCCTGATGGCGGCCCATGTTGTTGCTGTCGATGCCGCGCACCGCGCCTGAGATGCCGCCGGTCAGGCGGAGCTGCGCGGACAGCGCGCGGGAGGCGTGGGCCTGCGCCTCCACCCGGCGGCTCGTGTGCTCGTTGGCGGGGGTCTGCGGATTGTAGACGTACGTGTCGTCGTGCTGCCGGGCGTTGAGCTGGAGGGTCCAGGGGGTAGCCGCGGTGGCGGGCGCGCTGAGGCGGGTCTGCGCCCAGAGCGTGGTGGTGGCCTCGCGGGCGGTGTCGCTGGGGAGGCCGCTGTAGAACTGGAAGGCGTTGAAGTCGCGGGTGTCGACGCCGGCGCGCCCGTACAGCGTGGCGCGGTCGAACGCCCGGCTCACCGCCGCGCTGGCGACCTCCCGCCGGAAGTCGGTCCGGACGGCCCCGCCTGAGCCGCGGATCGCCTCGCCCGCCTCATTGCGAATGGCCTGCCCATCGCTGCCCTGGGCTTCGGCGGCGGCGCTCCACAGGGTGCGCTCGCCCTCGTATTTCGCTGCGCCGCGCGCGTCGTAGAGGCCATGTCGCCCGGCGGTGCCTTCGACGCGGCCGGTAAGGCCCCGCCCATCGCCGGCCGCGTGCAGCCCCGCGTATGTGAAGAGCTGCACCACGCCGCCGAGGGCATCGGGCCCATACATGGCCGCCGCGGGTCCGCGCAGCACCTCGATGCGGGCGATCTCGGCAAGCGGCACGGGGAAGTCGGCCAGAAAGTGGCCGGTCATGGGGTCGTTCAGGCGGGCGCCATCCAGCAACACGAGCACCCCGTTGAAGGTAGAGCCGCGCATGGTCAGGTCGCTCTGCACCCCAAACCCGCCGCGGCTCTGCACTTCAAGGCCGGCCACCGTGCGTAGTAGTTCGTCGTAGGAGGTGACGGGCAGCCGCTGCAGGTCGGACGCGGTCCAGACCGTCACCCGCCGCCCCGATAGCCGGGCCTCCTCCGCGATCCGCGTGGCTGTCACCACCACGCTATCGGGTAGGGTGCCTTCTACCTCCGGCGTCTGCGCTGCTGCTATGTGCGGCCAGTTGCTCCCGAACAAGACGAGCAGCGCGACGCCAAGACCTGCGTACCAATATCTCATCGACTGCGTTTATGTTTACTGATGTACGGTAAGGGTGAACTTACGCACTGGTGGACGCTGCTGCCGTGAATCCCGTTCAAAAGGCGCTGGGGACGGTAGGGGGAGGCTACTGCAGCTCCACGGCGATGTCGTGCAACGCCACATCGGATATGCGCTGTAAACTGTCGGTGCCTACGTAGTGCCCGTACCGCTCAATCGTGTCCTCCGTCAGGTGCGGTGCTTCGTAGTTGCCATAATCCTGAAAGCGGATGCCTGCTACCGTTCGCGGGTTTTCGGCAATGCGCAGCCGTGAGCCGCCGTCCTCGGTGTGGAAGTAGTAGGCGAGGTAGTCCATCGTGCGCGCTTCCGCATGAAACCAGTACACGAACCGGTCCTCGTAGTCAGGCCCGCCGTCTTCCGCGGCAAACGTGACCTCCACCTGGTGGTAGGGCGCCGCGCGCACCGTGTCGGCGCCGAGGTAGCGGGCCTCTACGGCGGGGTCTTGCAGGAAGTAGGGCAGCAGCGCAAAGTACACCACGGAGTTCACCGCCGTCAGGGCAGCGCCGTGTTCGTCCTCCGGAATATCGACAGGCTCGCCGTCGACCGTGCGAGCGAGGCCGTCGTTGGAAAGGGTATCGACCACGCGGCGCCCCGTGTCGTCTTCGAAGGAGCGGGTGTACGCGAACGTGCCGCCGTCGCGCGCCACCGTGAAGGCCTCGTCGCGGAAGGTGAACGAGACTGCCGCGTCATCCAGCGCCTGCATCCCATGTGCAGCGATGGCGTCATCGATGAGCGCTTCGGCGTCGGGTGGGCCGGTAGTGCAGGCGGTTAACAGGAGAAGACACGCGGCAAGGGGGACGGAAAGACGCATGACAGAGGGAAACAAAAAGGGGGCGTGTAGCCCTCTGCTACGGCTGGGGCCGTGGATGGATCGCGGGACGGCCGGCCCTCCTGGACACAGCCGGGGGGCTGCTGGTATGAATGCCCATGTATTGAGCAGTGTGTTGTGCCCTCACTATCTTTTCATAACATATGGAGGTTGCCATGTCCCCCTCACATGCAACACCGTACCGTGGCGTCGCCCTGCTCCTGTTACGGCTGGGCGTAGGCCTCATTTTCGTGGTCGCGGGCTGGGATAAGCTGATGGATATTTCCGGTCCGCAGGCCTTTTTTGCTGACATCGGCATTCCGCTGGCCGGCTTGATGGCTTGGGTCGTGGCCATCGTGGAGTTTGTCGGTGGGCTGATGGTGCTGGCGGGCGCCTACATCCGCATTCCTACGCCGCTCCTGGCGGTCATCATGGTGGTAGCTATCTTCACCGTTAAGCTGGAGCAAGGCTTCGGTGCGATGCGGCTCGACCTGATGTTGCTGTTTGCGGCGCTGGCGCTGTTCATGCTGGGCAGCGGCCAGTACTCGGTTGACCACATGATGAAGGGCGAACCGTCTGAGGCGACCCCTGCAGCCTCATAGGGACGTGGGGTTTGCCAAAACAAAAGCGCCTCCCGGCTTCGGTGCCGAGAGGCGCTTTTTATTTTTCGCTACACTGTGCGGGTCTTGCCTGCGTGCTGGTCTTCCGCACGTGTGTTTTCGTTTAGCGGTCTTCGTTGCCCGGTGGTGTGGGGGGCGGGGGTGGCGCGTCCTGTTCCAGCGCCTGGGCCTGGGCTTCAAGGCGCTCGGCCTGCGCGCGGAGCGCTTCGGCGCGCTGCCGTAGCTGTTCAGACGACGGCTGATGGAGACGCGCTATTAGCGCCTGCAGGCTGTCGAGCTGGGCTTGCTGTTCTTCGGTCGGCCGCACGAGGGCCTGGGCGCGGGCCATGAGGCTATCCACGCGGGCCCGCTCCGCGGCAGAGGGCTGCTGGAGGCCGCGCAGCATCGCGGTGAGGCTGTCCATCCGAGCCCGGCGCTCGGGCGTAAGCTCTGTAAAGGTTCGCAGGCGGGATCGCAGGCTGTCGATGCGGGCCTGCTGCTCGGGCGAGGGTTCGAACAGCGTGCGGGCTTGCGCCATGAGGCTGTCCCGGCGGGCTTGCTGCTCGGGAGAGGGCCGCAACAGGGCCTGGGCCTGTGCCGTGAGGCTGTCCAGCTGTGCCCGCCGCTCCTCCGGCGCGAGCCCGCCCCACGAATGCAGTTCGATCGTGTCAGGCGCGGCAGGGGGCGTGTTCTCCCACCGGAGGCCCTCGAACGCACGGACGTCAGCGTCCAGGCTGTCCATCAGCGCCTCCAGCCCCTGGCCCAGCGTGCCCATCGACTCGCCAAAGGTTCTGAGGCCGAGCAGTGCATCCCATAAGCCCCCTTCACGCAGGCTGTCTACTACAAACGCGAAGTCCTCAGCACGCAGCGCCCGCAGCGAGTCGTCCCGGATAAAGACGCGGACCGACGGGTCTCCACGAAAGCGCACGGTTGCCGAGGAATCCGCGTGCTGTTCCACCACGGGGTCATTGAATTGCAAGTGCAGCGTATCCTGCCCAAGCACGATCTCGTGGGTGAAGGCGCGGTCCGTCGTGTCGTGGGCTGCGAGCGCAGAGAAGCCCAGGGCCGCCGGCCCGCCGGTCAGGTCCGGCAGGGTGAAACCCGCGAACGTGGACGCGTCGGCGGCGGTGGTGTCGTCGCTGGTGGCGGGTGCGGAGGCCAGGAGAAGCCCCGCGGCCAAAAGGCCCAGCACGGCCGTGGCCGCCATCCCCGCGGCGGCACGCCAGCCGTTGACGAGGCGTTGCTGCACGGGTTGGCCCAGGATCCGGCGGATGCGGTGCAGCAGCGCACCATCGGTAGCAGCAGGCGCGGGATGCCAGGCGGTTGGCTGGAGGGTCTCCAGCTGCGTCAAGGCCCGTGCGTAAGTTGCCCGCTTGCCCGTAAGCTGCACCACGTGGTCGTCGCAGCAGTGCTCTCGCTCCATGCGGATGCGGCGCGAGATCCACCAGGCGGCCGGGTGGAAGAACAGCAGCGTCTCGGCCATGACCTGCAGCCAGCCCACAAGCGCATCGTGCCGGCGCACGTGGGTCAGCTCGTGCATCAGGATGGCTTCAACGTATGCCGGTGGCAGGCCGGCGAGTGTGCTTACGGGCAGCACCACGACGGGTCGCCACCAGCCAATCACCATGGGCACGCTCGTGCGGGAGGACTGCACAAAACGCACCGCTCGGGGCACGCCCACCCGGTCCGCCAGGCGCTGCGCGCGCACGGCCCAGGCTTCGGGCAGCGGCGCTACGGCCTGGGTACGGAGGCGGTGGACGTACCAGAGGCTTCCGCCGAGGCGCAGCAGCAGTGCAGCTACGCCCAGCAGCCAGACCGCCGCCAGCACGGGCAGCGCTGCCTGCCATGACGCATCATTGGCCGGCGCGTGCGCTACGGGTTCCATCTCCGGAGGCACGGCAGCGAGGGCCTCCGCCGCCAGCGCTGTTTCGGGCGCCTGCTCCTGGGCCTCCATCATCACCGAGGCAGGTGCCGCTGGCGTGGATGTTAAATCCGGCGTGCCCACGAGCGCTACGGTTGCCACCGGAAGCATCAGCAGCGCCGCCAGCATGGCCACGCTCAGCGTGTACCGTGCGCGAGCGCTCCGGTGGCGCAGTAGCCACAGGCCAAACGCCAGGAGCCCGGCCAACACGGCGCCCTGCCACAGCGCATGCACCAGCGTCCAACTGACGGGCTCCAGGTAGGGCCGGATCGGTTCCAGGTAGGCGAGCAGTTCTGACCAAAGCGACGGTGTGTGTGGCATAGCTTAGTCCTCGTCGTCCAGTTCGTCCAAAAGGGCACGGATGGCACTGAGCTCCTCGGGGGTCACCCGCTCAGAGGAAAGGGCACGCAACACGAGCTTGTCCGTGGCCCCGCCGAACGCGCGGTCCACGAGATCATCCACCAACTGCCGCTGCGTGATGGAGGCGTCCACGCCGGCTGCGTACACATGGGCCCGCCGCGATTCATCACGCGTGACCAGCGCTTTCTCGTGCATCAGCTGCAACTGCTTCAGAATGGTCGTATAGCCTGTGGAAGCTGCATCCAGTGCCGTTTGCACCTCGCGTACGGTTGAGGGGCCTCGGTGCCATAGCACCCGCAGAATCTCCAGTTCTGCCGGGGTGGGCATGGGGGGCGACGCATTCGGCATAAGCAGGCAGTATCGGTGGGAAGGAAACTACGACATTCTTCGTACAATCATACGAAAAGTTTCGTAGAACCCAAAAAAACTTGGCTGTAGTCGTTGACCTCGCACTGTCGACATTGAGGATAACGTTTGTCTGACAGCGTCCTCCTGATGATCACAGAGGCGAGACACCTTCCAGTGTGTACGACGCGGATTATACCCAGCTATTTAGGCCGAGGACTAAGCAATTTCCCACACATTTAAGAAAATGCCGCGTCTAAACTGCCCCCGAAAGATATACCGTAGCGCATTGCGCTTGAGAAAGGCACGACCACAGATGTGTCTACGCTATGCTTTGTCTCGTATCTCTATGAGATTCTCGTTTATAGAGAACACAATAATAATGGTCTCGCAGAAGACGCGAAATAATACAATTGCCAGCGGTACGCCGATGAGCATCCCTGCTATCGACCCTAAGCCAAAATTAGTAAGAAGACCAATCAGGCCACTCAGAACGATGAGCGCTACACCCAAAAGGAAGAAGATCCTTATGAGGGTTGGGGATATCATTGTGTTAAAACTTAAGAAATCGCTTATTTTCATCGTTCTGAAGTTTTGATTCAGGGCCGAGAGGTCACGAGACGAAAAAGTTAGTTCGCCCCGGGGTCGTAGGCTTCATCCGCCGCGAGGTGCTGGAGGATGGCAGACGCTGCCGGGGCGTTCCGACCCTCGCCTCGTACCACGCGCAGCAGCGCTTGCTGGGCTTCGGGGGTGTCTCCTCGGGCCAGGTGTATTTTCCCCAGGAAGTAGTAGGCGTCCAGTTGTATGAAAGAGCCGGCATCTTCTGCCGCAATGACCTCGCCCAGCAACCCTTCGGCTTCACGGAGTGCGGCGTCATCATAGCGGGGAAAGAGCCCCAGGATGCTGGTGCGGGCCCCCCGCAGTTGCTCCAGCGCCTGCAGGTAGAGGGCATCGGGAGAGGAAGCAGCCGCAGCCGATTCGTTTCCGCTCCGCATGGTCCCCCGGCTAAAGCCCTCCAGATACAGCTCATCCGCATCGATGGCGGCCAGGCGCTCGTGTGTCGGGGTGGTCAACGCGCTCACCCCCCAGAGCGCGCCATACGCCACGAGGAGGCACGCGACTGCCACCAGCGCCAGGCGCATTGGTTGATGCAGGCGGGACCGGCGCGCTGGCGGGCGGTCGTTGGCGGGCGAGGCAGCGGCAGGTTCTTGGGCTGCAGGCTCCACCGTGTGGCCGGACAACCGGGCGAAGTGAGCGGCAGGATCTGCTTCGGCGGTGAGCGCCTTGAGACGCGCCACCAAGGCTTCGTAGTCCTCCCGATACGCCGGGTCCGTCGCCAGCGCTTCTTCTGCCCGGGCATGGGCATCGGCGACAGCAGGCGGTAACCGTTCTGTGCCCGACATCTCAGCCACCAGGAGATGCGCCAGCATATCCTGCGAGGGGGGCGCCGCCGTAAGCCCCTGGGCGGCCTGAAGCAAATCCGTCAGGTCCTCGGCACGAGCCAACACCGGTTGCCACTCCGGATGATCGGCGACATAGGTGCGTACGGCGGCTTGCTCGTCCGCCGAGAGGGAGTGGAAAACCAGAATCTTTTCTTTAATGGCGTCCATCGACAATGACTCGAAGCGAAGAAAAAGAGAAAATAAGTAGTGGCCCGCAGAAAAAGCTTTACAGGGGATGGCTGTGCCCATCCGAAATAGTTGTTGTAATCACTATCACAGACACAGCAGAAGTGAATTCATAACGTCGGTCCTCCCGAAATCAGTGATATCTGTGTGAAACGGTGGGGTGTGCGGCGCAGTGCCTGACGCCCGGTGCTACTGCGCGTGGGGGACTATAGCGTTTCAGAGAGCCGTTCCTGCTCCAGCCATCGGCGGGTGTTAGGTATCATCCGGTGGGGCTGAGGTGTTGAGCAATGCCCGGACGGCCTGCTTCAACCCGGGGTCTTTCCGCAGCTTTTTCAGGGCGCGGTGCATGTAAGTGCGTACAGTACCCACCGGCCGGCCTGTCAGGCTACTGATTGCGTCGTACGACCGGTCGTGGAGCAGGGACAGCCGGGCTACCTCCTGCAGGAAGGGCGGCAGGCGGTCGATGGCTTCGTTCACGACCCGATGCGCATAGACGGCATCGTAGCTTACCCTGTCGCGTTCCTCTGCCACCAGCGTGGGGCTGCGCTCGTCCGCGTCGATGGGTACGTGCTGCTGTACCGAGCGGGTATAATTCAGAAAAATGTGGCGCGCTACAACGCTTACCCAGCTGGCATAGCGGGAGGGCGTGGATACCGTTGACTGCTTGTCTGCAATCCGTCGGTAGGCCTTTTCGATAAGCATCTCTACGTCGGCGGCCCCTCCGTAGCTGCGCGTGAGGAACTTAGCCAGGAAATACTGCCGAATGTAGCAGTACGTCCAGAGGTCCACGAGGCGCTTGTCTTCAGGGCGTTGCCCATCGCGCCACCGGACGAATACCGCATTGGCTTCATCCACCTCCAGCACGCCAAACGGCAGTGCGGCAGCCACAGGGTTGACGGTGGTATACTGGGGGCCAAGCGACATGAGGGCACAGCAATGGTGAGGGCCGTGGTGGGAGCGCACGCGCAGCAAGGGCCCTGATCGCAAATCCCCGCGTCAAGATTGGGGGAATTACAGGTTGCAAGAAAACCACTGCACGTGCGGCGGCGTGTACCGCTTCTGCCTATTTATAATGCTCGGCCCCCATACACACAGGCGTTTTGTCTGACGTTAGCGCTAAGGTAAAAGGACTGATGGGCATCACAGTACAAACAGCAGCACAACAGGCGTTGCTTTAGAGGCGTTGCTTTTGAGCACCGCGTTGCATCTGCAACGGCACATTGTGCCGTATTGTTTACCACCGTGTTGGCCCCCTACGCCTCTAAGCCCCGGCGGCCGTTCCATGACTTTTATGAATCGCTCCACATCATGAATACGAACAGCTTTGAAACGGCCAGCGTAACGCCCGACCAGATTGATCGCACCTGGTATGTGGTAGATGCCACGGACAAAGTGGTGGGCCGCCTCGCCTCAGAGATCGCCAGTATCCTTCGCGGCAAGCACAAGCCATACTTCACGCCACACATGGATTGCGGCGACTTTGTCGTGGTGGTCAACGCGGAGAAGGCGCGGTTTACTGGACTGAAGGAGACGGACAAAACGTATTTCTCCTACTCCGGCTACCCCGGGGGGCAGCGCCTGCGCACGCCTGCGGAGATGCGGGCCAAGCGTCCGACGTTCATCGTGCAGCATGCGGTGAAGGGGATGCTGCCGAAGAATAAACTCGGCCGCAAGATGCTGAAGAAGCTGAAAGTATATGCCGGGCCTGAACATCCACACCAAGCGCAGGAGCCACAGCCCATGGAAGTAGACGCGTAGCGCTGCACGCTCCGACGGCTCCACACCGCCTTTCCTTTATCTGAAGACCCGTTCTCATGCCTGCAATAGCCCAAGAAGAAAACGAGATCGGCCGGCGCAAAACCTCTACGGCCCGCGTGTACCTGCGGCCTGGCACCGGCGAGATCACGGTTAACAAGAAACCGCTTGATGAATACTTCCCGCACGAACCCCGCCAGCAGGTCATCAGGGCGCCGTATGAGGTGACCAACACGGTAGGTCAGTTCGACCTCGTGGTGAACGTGAAGGGCGGTGGCCTCACCGGCCAGGCCGAAGCCATCCGCCTCGGTATTGCCCGGGCACTGGTCGCCCGTAACGAGGAGCACCGCCCCGCTTTGCGCGAGGCCGGGTTCCTGACGCGCGACCCACGCATGGTCGAGCGCAAAAAGTACGGCCAGCCCAAAGCGCGGAAGAAGTTTCAGTTCTCCAAGCGCTAAACGTACGAGTGCAGCATCCGGCGCCATTCGCCATGTCCGCCGCAGGGCACGCGCGAACGACGCCCTGGCCGATCCCTACGATCGGCCCCCAATCACACATACGCCCCGATGCGCTCGTGGGGTGTCTCCGGCGGCACGCCGCCCGAGATACACGACGCAGGCGACGGGCGTAGCGGCCCAACCCAACCTTATTCAACACCTGACTTATGCCTGACGAAAAAGAAACGACCGACGCCTCCACCGAGGCTGCGCAGACCGCCGATACGGACGCTGCTGACGAAAAGAAGGCGGCAGACGCGGAAGCTACCGCGGACGCCACGCCTTCAGACACCGCTGAAGAGGCGGCACCGGATGCCGAAACCGCGACCGAAACCACCGACGCGCCGGCCACCGACACCGAGACGCCCGCCGACACCGAGGCTGCTGCTGAGGCCGGCGATACCGAAGCAGATGCGGCGGCCGACGATGCGGAAGCTGAAGCTGAGGACGACGCCGAAGAGGACGACGCCGAAGAGGACGACAAGGCATCGTCCAATGGAAGCCCGAAGCACGAAGTTGCCATTGAGGAATTGCTGAAGGCGGGTACCCACTTCGGCCACCTCACCAGCCGCTGGAATCCGAAGATGAAGCCCTTCATCTTCATGGAGCGGAATGGGATCCATGTGATTGACCTGATGCAGACGCAGGTCCTGCTGGATCGAGCGGCGGCGGCAGCCGAACGCTTTGCTCGGGGTGGCAAGACCATCATGTTTGTGGGCACAAAGAAGCAGGCCCGCGATATCGTCCGGCAGAAAGCGGAAGACGCCAACTGCCCGTACGTAGTGGAGCGCTGGTTGGGTGGCATGATGACCAACTTTGAGACGATGCGCCTGAGCATCCGCCGCATGGAGCAGCTGGAGCGGATGGAAGACGACGGCACGTTCGAGCAGCTCAAAAAGAAGGAGCGCCTGACGAAGATTCGCGAGCGTGAGAAGCTGGAGCGCAACCTTGGCGGTATCCGCCACATGGCCCGCCTGCCCGGAGCCATCTTCATTGTGGATGTGGCCCGCGAGCACATCGCCGTCAACGAGGCGATCAAGCTCAATATCCCCATCATCGCGATGACGGACACCAACTGCGACCCCGGCCCGATCGACTTCCCGATCCCGGCCAACGATGATGCCCTCAAGTCCATCGGACTGGTGACTAACGTCATCTCCGAGGCTGTGCAGCGCGGACAGGCGCAGAAGCAGGCGCAGGACCAGGCGAGGAAGCAGGAAAAGCAGAAGCAGAAGCAAAAAGGCTGAGCGCGCCGGTCGCCTGACGCCCCCCGACCTTGTTGAAGACAACCCCTGATGACGGAACCTATGGCCATATCTGCAAAAGACGTAAAGCGACTCCGGGATGCTACCGGCGTCGGCATGCTGGACTGCAAGAAAGCACTCGAAGCAACCGACGGTGATTTTGACGACGCGGTAGAACTGCTCCGCAAGAAGGGGCAAAAGGTAGCCGCCAAACGCGCCGACAAAGAGGCCTCCGAAGGCCTGGTCGTTGCCAAGGTGGCGGACGACCACAGCATGGGCGCCCTCACCGAAGTCAATTGCGAAACCGACTTCGTGGCGCGCAACGATGAGTTTCAAGCGTTCGTGGACGCGCTGGCTGATATCGTCCTCGCCAAGCAGCCGCACGATCAGGAGGCCCTGGAGGCGCTCCCCTTCGCCGAGGGCAAGACGGTCGGGGAGAAGGTGATTCAACTGACCGGCAAGATTGGCGAGAAGATTGAGATCGGCCGGTTCGACCTCCTGAAAAGTGAGGGTGGGTCCGTCATCTCCTATATCCACCCGGGCTCGCGCTTGGCCGTGCTCGTGGACATCCACGGCAACGGCAGCGTCGACGATGCAGGCCGAGACGTAGCCATGCAGGTGGCTGCCCTCAACCCCATCGCTACCACGGTGGACGAGGTGGACGACGAGCTCAAGGAGAAGGAGAAGGAGATCGCCCGCGAAAACGCCCGCAACGAAGGCAAGCCGGATCACATCATCGAGCGCATTGCTGAGGGCAAACTGGAGCGCTTCTTCAAGGACAACGTCCTTGTGGAGCAACCCTTCGTGAAAGACTCTTCCAAGACCGTCCGTGAGATGTTGGATGCAGCCGACGTCGATGTGAAGGCGTACGTCCGCTACGCGCTTGGCGAGTGATGCAGCCCGGACGCGGACGTAGGGCCGCAGTAGGGCCGCGGTAGTGCTGCAGTAGGGCGCCGTGCCCCAATGCCGGAAACGATCCGCATAGCACAGCATACAGCAGGGGGCGCGCGCAGGCGTGTCCCCTTTTTCTTTTGCACAGGATTTTCTTTTGCACAGGGGCGTTGTTTCTTGCACGCGGCAGCGTGCGGCCTCTCCTCGGTACCCGGTGCCGTTGCACCCGACGGCAGCAGCCCGTACCTTCAGGGCTGGGCTTGCAGGGGCCCCTGTGCTGTCGCCTTCCTATCCCCCGGTTCGTACCTTCTTTACTTATGTCCTCGGATGCCGCCCTCCGCTACTCCCGCATTCTGCTCAAGCTAAGTGGTGAGGCGCTCCTTGGCCAGAAGGAATTCGGGATCGATGATAAGGTGCTCCGCCAGTACGCCAGCGACGTGAAGGCTGCCGTGGATGCCGGCCTGGAGCTGGCCATCGTGATTGGCGGCGGCAACATCTTTCGCGGGGTGAATGCCAAGCAGGGCATGACCCGTGCGCATGCGGACTATATGGGCATGCTGGCCACTATGATCAACGCGATGGCGCTGCAGGGTGCGCTGGAGCATGAAGGCCTGGATACCCGCCTCCAGTCCAGCATTAAAATGGAGGAGATCGCAGAACCGTTCATTCGGCGCCGGGCCATGCGCCACCTGGAGAAAGGCCGCGTGGTGATCTTCGGCGCCGGCACGGGCAATCCCTACTTCACGACCGACACGGCCGCTGCGCTGCGGGCGCTGGAGATTGAGGCCGACATCGTCCTCAAAGGCACCCGCGTCGATGGCGTGTTCACGGCTGACCCCGAAGCCGACGCCGAGGCCCGTCAGTTCGCCACCGTGCCGGGGCAAGACGTCATCCGCGAGGACCTCCGCGTCATGGACATGACGGCCTTTACACTGTGCCAGGAGTCCGACATGGAAATCATCGTGTTCAACATGAATACCCCCGGCAACCTGGCCCGTATTGCGGCGGGTGAACACGTCGGCACCCTGGTGCACTGGCAAGAAGATACTCCCTCGGCCTTTGCATCCGACGTTGTCGCATGAGCCGGCCCTCCGGCCGAACCACCTCTTTCACCCCTTCTCTCCCTTACCCCGTTTGCTCCCATGTTAGACGAAGAACTTCAGCTCATCCTGGACACCGCTGAGGAAGGTATGGACAAAGCGGTAGAGCACCTCCGCACGGAGCTGCAGTCCATCCGTGCCGGCCGCGCTCAGCCCTCCATGATCGAAAACGTGAAGGTGGACTACTACGGCTCGCGCACGCCCATTACGCAGGTTGCCAGTGTGAGTGCGCCCCAGCCGGACTTGCTCATCGTGCAGCCCTGGGATCAGGGGGCGCTGGAGCCTATCGAGAAAGGGATCATGGAGGCCAACATGGGGCTGAACCCGTCCAATGATGGCGCCATCATCCGCGTGCCGATTCCGCCGCTCTCGGAGGAGCGGCGCAAGGAGCTCGCAAAGACCGCCCGCACGCGTGGCGAGGACGCCAAAATCGCCATTCGCAACATCCGCCGCAGCGCTAAAGACGAGCTGAAAAGCGCACAGCAAGAGTACAACCTGCCGGAGGACGGGCGCTACCGGGCGGAGGAGAAGCTGCAGGAGCTGACGGATGCCCACACCAACACCGTGGACAGCCTGATTGACCGGAAGCAAGAAGAAGTCATGGAAGTGTAACGCCACTTCAGCGCGTAGCTCCAGGCGCCGATACAGAGCCTGCAGGCGTAGCGTACCCCATCGCTGCCCCCTGTGTATTCGCTTGCTTCGTCCTTTGCTGCTACCGCATGACCATATCCACGCACGGCCTCGTCAAGCACTACGGCGCCTTCACCCTGTCCTTGCCGCACCTGCATATCGAGGCGGGGCAGAGCGTGGGACTGGTGGGCAACAACGGGGCAGGCAAAACCACCTTCCTCCGCCTCTTGCTGGATCTCATTGAGCCGGACGAAGGCCACGTCTGCATGGGTGGCCACGCTGTCAACGCCGACACCACGTGGAAGTCCTTCACGGGCTCCTACCTGGACGATTCGTTTCTGGTGGACTTCCTGACCCCCGACGAGTTCATCGCCTTTGTGGGTGGCGTGTACCGCCTCTCGCCGGAGGAGCAGGCCGAGCGACTGGCGCCCTTTCAGCCGTTTTACACGGATGAGCCCCTGGGCCGGACCACCAAGTACCTGCGGGATCTGTCTCAGGGCAACCGGAAGAAGGTGGGCATCATCGCCGCCATGTTCATCCAGCCCCGGGTGCTGGTGCTGGATGAGCCGTTCGCCAATCTGGACCCCCGCTCGCAGCTTCAGCTGATGCGCTTGTTGCGGCAGGCGCAGGCTACGCACGGCACCACGCTGCTCATCTCCAGCCACGACCTGGGCCACGTGACGGACGTGTGCGAGCGCATCGCCGTGATTGAAGACGGCAGCCTCGCCCGCGATGAGCCTACCACCGAAGACACACGCGAAGTGCTCGAACAGTACTTTGCCGAAGAGCTGCGCGTAGGGGCGGTAGCGGCATCCTCCGACAAAAACGCCGCTCAACCCGTGGCTGAGCGGCGTGCGTAAGAGGCGTCCTGTGCAAGGCCTTGGCGGAGGCCCACCTGCTGAATCGGGTGCTCACTCGCTGGAGAGAAACAGGCTCAGCACGTACCAGAACATAAGGGCGATGGAGCCAAAGAGCTGCAGCGACGCCGAGACGTGCTGGTCTTCCGGGAAGTGATGCAGCACGTTGGACGTATCGTACAGGATAGCCGCTCCGGCCAGCGCAATCATACCTACGCTGAAGAACGTCCCCAGCTGAAACCCAAAGAGGACACCGCCTACAATCAGCAGCAAGGCCGCGACAAAGCCCCAGCGAAGCATGCTGCCCAGGAACGAGAAGTCCTTGCGCGTGAGGAAGGCCACGGCCGTCAGCCCGGCAAAGCCCAGCAACGTGATGAGGCCGGCGCTCTCAATGGCACCGGGGGCACGGGCCTCGGCCACAAACAGCAGTGGCGTAAAAATCACCGCGTAGGCCCCCACATAGCCGGCGAGCGCCAGGTACTGTAGCGGCTTCGAGGTACTGCTGTGGGCCGTATGGGAGGCCAGCCAGCCCACAATCATGAACGCCCCCAGCACCAGCAGCCAGTTCACACTTAGGAGCGCGCTGGCCAGGACCTCAGCAACGCCCGTCATAAAGAAGAGGTACTCCAGCGCCACAAAGCCCAGAATGGCAGCCGACAGGTGCGCGTACGTCCGGAAGATAAACCGGGCGCGGGCGTTCACGCCCAGGTCTGCCACGGCGACGGTATGGTATTGACTCATGCGGGTAGAAAGCACAGGTTAGCAAAATGGTAGGGACTGATTCAACGCCCGACCCCCACCTTGTTCCTGCCGGACGCCACCGGAAAAAGCCGTGAAGGGTGGCATTCGTGCGGCCTGTGCCCTATGCTACCTTTGTTCTTTCACATACACCACTGGTTCTGCGGCGCCGAGGCGCCGTAGATTAAAAGGGAATCCAGTTCAGCTGCCTGAGGGCAGACGATGCTGGAGCTGTACCCGCAACTGTAGCCTGTGTGGTGCGCGCGCTGCGACGAAGCGCATGGTCACTGTCGGACGTACCCGGCGGGAAGGCCGTGGGTGGAGCAGGGCGAGCGTCTCGGCATCGCTCGATGTGCACAGGAAGCCAGGAGACCTGCCAGCTGTGTGGATGCCTGATCGACCTTCGGGAGTTTGAGGTCTGGGGCGCGTAGCCAACGCAGCAACGCGGCTTCTCCTGCGCGAGAAAACGCCAGCACCCTGCGTCTCCTACCCGTGGTGTACCTGTACGCCAGCGGCCTACGCCATAGCCCAGACCTTTTCATTGAGGTATGGGCTTTTGCTATGACTGCTCTTCTTATTGGATTGCTGCTGGTGGGCCTTGCCGGCCCGGTGAGCGCACAGGCCACCATCGGGCCGGCGCCCCTGCCGCCCGACACGCTCGTGTCGCGCGCGGGGTTGCCAGCGGTAACCGTGGTAGCGACCCGGCGGGCCGTAGATCTGGCGACCGTGCCTGCCCGCGTTTCGGTGCTGGACCGCCAGAGTGTGGTGCAGACCGGCGCCGCGTCGGTGGCGGAGTTGCTGGGCGCGCGGTCGGGCGCCTTCCTGCGACGGCTTGGCCCCACGGGCCTGGCGTCCATGTCGCTGCGCGGGATGGGGGCCTCGCAAACGACCATTTTGCTGGACGGCACCCGGATCACCGACCCGCAGCTGGGCCAGCTCGATCTTTCGCTGTTGCCTACCGCGGTGCTGGAATCCGTGGAGGTGATGCATGGCGCCAGCTCGTCGCTCTACGGGAGCGATGGGATGGGCGGCGCCGTCAACCTCCGCACCCGCACGCCGGGCGCGGCGCTGGACTGGCAAGCCACAGCCCAGGGTGGCGCCTTCGGTATGCGCAGCGGCAGTGCGATGGCTACCGGACAGCAGGGTCCCGTGCAGCTGCTGGGCGCCGCAGAGTATCGCCTGACGGACGGCGACTTTCCGTTTGTGGATGAGACGCGCTTCGATGACCAAACCACCACCCGCCGCCGCAACGCCGACCGCGAGCAGCTCTCCCTGTTTGGGAGCGCCGCCCTCGCTGGCGCCGGGCGAGCGGTGCGCGTGAGCGGTTGGTACACCGCCGCCGAGCGCGGCCTGCCGGGCGTGGCGGGTACGGCCGCCACCGGTGAGCGCCAGGCTGACCAAGCCCTCCGCCTCTGGGCCGAGGGCCATCAGCAGCGGAGCTGGGGGCGTCTGCGCGTCAGCGGCCTGCTGCAGCACAAGACGCTCCAGTACCAGAACCCGGCCCTCGCCATCGACGACACCGGGCAGACGCTGCTCTCCTCGGCAGAGGCGGAAGCCACGGTGCCGCTGTCCGCGCGCTGGCTGGTCAGCGGCGGGCTCGCGGCGGCCTACAGCCAGGCGGCCCATCCCAGCCTGGCCAGTAATGCTCGACAGGGGCACGGCGGCGCCTTTGCGCAGGCCACCGGCCGGTGGGGGCGTCTGCTGCTCTACCCGGCCCTGCGCGCCGACACGTACCGGCTGACCGACGGCACCCAGCGCACCGCCCTCAGCCCACGCCTCGGGCTGAACGTGAACCTCCCCGGCCTCACCGGGCTGCGCGCGAAGGCCAGCATGGGGCGGGCCTTTCGCGTCCCCACCTTCAACGACCGCTTCTGGCAGCCCGGCGGCAACCCCGACCTCCAGGTAGAGCGTGGCCTCATGGCCGATGCGGGCCTGCTCCTGCACCGGGGGAGGCACCGTGCCGAGTTGACCGTCTTTCAGCATCAGGTGCGCGACCAGATCGTATGGCAGCCCGACGCCACCGGCACGTGGACCCCCCGCAACCTGCAGCGCGTGCGCAGCCGTGGCGTGGAAGCGTCGTACGCCGTCCGCGCCGCCTTGGCCGCACGCGCTCATCTGGATGCCGGCCTGCACCTGACCCGCACGCAGGCGCTCAACCGCTCCGATCCCAACAGCCGCTCCTTCAACAAACAGCTCCGCTACGTTCCACAAGAAGAGTGGAAGGCCCACGCGGCGCTTTCTACCGGCCTCGTGAGCATTGGTGCGAACGTGCACTACACCGGGCGCCGCTTCATCACCGCTGACGAGAGCCGCGCGATGGAGCCTCACGCGGTGGTGGACGGCCACCTGCGGGTGACGCCTGTGCTGGCCGGCCTCACCGTTGGCTTTGGGCTACACCTCAACAACCTCTTCGATACCAACTATGCCATCATCCGCGGCTACCCCATGCCGCCACGGCACCTGCACCTGCGCCTGACGGTGCAGCCTTCACGCTGACCTCCACTTCCTTTTCTTTCCATACGAATCTCCATGCGATTTCTCTACACTGCCTCGTCCCGCCTGCTGCTGATTGCGGCGCTTGCCCTTAGCCTGACGCTCGCTGGATGCGACATCTTTGACGACCCGGACTCCGACCCGCGCGAGATTACCACCGCCACGGTGCTGGTAAGCAGCCAGGGCAACTTTAGCGACGCCAATGGCACCGTTACCGCCTACGACCCGGCCGAGCAGACGGCCACGACGCCGCTCGCACCGGTAGCGACGATCCAGAGCATCGACGTGCTACAGGACCGCCTGTTTGTGATGGCCGGCGACCGCGTTGACGTACACGACGTGCAAACCTTTGACCAAGTGGGCCAGATCAGCGACGTGACGAACGCCCGCTACATCATCTTCGGCACCACCAACCTGGCGCTGGTAACCAACATCGCGCAGTTCAACGACGCCTTCGAGGTCGTCGCGCCTCCGTCTGTTGATCTGGTGGACCTGCGCACCGAAGAGGTGGTAGATACCGCCGAACTCGCAGGCAGCCCGGCCGGGATGGCTGTGGCGCAAAACCTCGTGTTTGTAGCGCAGGGGGGCTTTGGCAGCTCAGAGGCCATCGCCCCCGTGCGGCCCAACACGCAAACAAACGCGCTTACCGTAGAGGATCCCATCGATGTGGGTTGCGCCGTGACCTTTCTCTTTACGCTGAACGACAACGAAATCAGCGGCCTGTGCAACACCAGTGAGGACGAAGGGCAGTACATCGTAATCGACGTAAATGCAGCGGAAGTGACCGTCCGCGAGGACCTCGGCGGCCGCGTAACGACCGCCACCGGTGCCGGGCAAGACGGCTTTTTAGCGCGCGACATCCCGGCGCTGTTTGCCGTGCTGGATGCCGATCGCATCGTGCAACTCGATCCTGTAACCGGCGAGGTAACGGCGGAAATCGGCCCGCTCGAAGGCAACCCTATTGGCGGCGTCGCCTTCGATGAGGTCGATGAGCGGCTATACGTAGCGCGCCCCGTGGGTGATTTTCAGACGACCGGCGAGGTGAGCATCCATGAGCTGGATGGGGCGGAGGTCGGCCGCTTCGATGCCGGCATTGCGCCGTCACACATCGTCTTTTCTCGTGCCGTTGAGTAGCCCCTCCCTATGAAGATCGACCGCTGCTACTGCTTTCAGGTACGGTTTGCGGAGCTGCGCCGTGTGGCAAAAGCTACCGGCGCCGCTACCGTAGCCGATTTGCAAGCGCACCGCACCTTTGGGCACAAGTGCCAGCTGTGCCATCCGTATGTGCGGCGCATGCTGCGCACGGGAGAGACCTGCTTCAGCCAAATAATTGAAGCGGCCGACGAGCCTGCAGCCGAGCCGCCCGATCAGCGCACGCCCTAACTGTCACCGATCCGTTGCTCCCGTGAACCAACCCGTGGGGCTGATGGTCGTTGGAACAACTACTTTTGCAGCAACGACTCCGGTGCCATGGCCTCGCTTCTCTATGTGTTTCCTCACCCCGACGACGAATCGTTCGGCCCGGCGCCTGCGCTGGCGCGGCAACGGCGTGAGGGGCATGCGGTGCACCTCCTCACCCTCACCCGGGGCGAGGCCACCAAGGAGCGGCATAAGCACGGCCTCTCGAAAGAAGAGATGGGTGTTGCCCGCTTCCACGAGATGCAGGGCGTGGCCGAGGCGCTGGACCTCTCCAGCATGGAGGTGCTGTCGTATCCGGACGGGCGTCTCGCGGCGATGGACCCCCGCGTGCTGGAGCAGACGCTCATCGACCAC
>JAAAOI010000162.1 GCA_009908945.1 Bacteroidota bacterium | reverse complement strand
AGGGGTATAAAAGGCGCATCACAAACCGCGCATGAAGCGCAACGGAACAAAAAATGTTCCACCCCTTCGTTCTGCCATCGCGTCGGAAGCAGACGGAGCCGGCAGGCGCCGGGCTTATGGCCGTTCGGTGACGGGCAACAGGGTTGGCGCGCCTTCGATGGCGGTATGGACGAGATCCGCAAGCGCGGGGCGTACGGCGATGTGGCCGCGATTCTCACGCGTGGGATGCACCCGATTGCTGAGCAGGAGCACAAAAAGCGCCTCGTCCGGGTCCACCCACAGTGAGGTGCCGGTAAACCCGGTGTGCCCGAAGCTCCGCGGCCCGAAGTGCTGCCCGGCGCTGGAGTACCCGGCCGTGCTCCGCGTGTCCCAACCGAGCGCGCGCGTGTGCGCCTCCGGCGCCACAGCAGAGGTAAAGGTCGTCAGGGTTTCCGGCTGGAGAAACGTGGTGCCCTGAATGCGCCCCTCGTTCACCAACATGTAGCCGAAGCGCGCGAGGTCGCGGGCGGTGGAGAATACGCCGGCATGACCTGCCACGCCTCCCAGAGCCCAGGCGTTTTCGTCATGGACCTCCCCCTGCAGGAGGCGTTGGCGGAACGATGCGTCCTGCTCCGTTGGTGCAACGCGGGCATCTGGAGTGCCGCCGCGCCCCCGATACGTTGTGTCGTGCATCCCCAGAGGCTCAAAAATATTGGTTTCGGCATAGGCATCAAGCGCCTGACCGCTGACGGCCTCTATCACGGCCCCCAGCGTGATAAACCCCAGGTCGCTGTACTGATAGGCGGTGCCGGGAGGGTGCGCCAGCGGTTCTTGCGCGATGGCCGCCACCATAGCCTCCAGCGTACGGATCCCTTCCTCAAAGTATGGACGGTGCGCCGGTAGTCCGCTCGTGTGAGTAAGCAGATGGCGGAGCGTCATCTCGTCCTTTCCCGCGCGGGCAAAGGCGGGGAGGTAGGTTGCCACAGGGTCGTCCAGCGCAATGGCCCCCGCTTCATATAGCTGCATAAGCGCGGTCGTTGTGACAATGACCTTGGTCAGCGAGGCGAGGTCGTACACGGTAGTGGGGCGGACGGTCTGCTCGGCGTCGTAGCTGAGGTGACCGTAGCCGTCCAGCTTCACCAGGGCGCCTCCCCGACCTACCGCTACGGCAGCTCCAGGAAACGCCTCGTCCCGGATGGCCTGGTACATCAGCGAGTCGACGCGCTGAAGCGACCCCGTTCGCATCCCGGCTTCCTCTGCGATGCTGGGCCGCGGATGAAGCTGCGGGCGTTGCAGCCCCTCGCCGTAGGCGCCGTGGCCGGGGATTGAGACAGGGAGGGTGCCCGAGATCGCCGCCTCACCCGTCAGGGCCTGCGCGGCGGCTTGCTCCGAGGCCGCACTTCCACTGTACGTCAGGAGATAGGCCGCCGGGCGCGCATCCAGGCCGCGGATGAGATAGGGCGACCCCATCGACAACAGGATGGTGGGCGTGCCGGTGTCCACCGCGTCTTCGGCGAAGGCGCGCAGCGTATCCGGCAGCCCCGCGTCGCGTTCGTCGGGCCGGGCGGTAACATAGGTGGGCAAGACCACCACATCGGCCCGTTGGGCTGCCCGGAGCGCCCGCGTGCGGTCGGCCTCGCCGGACCGCTCATCCACCAGGAAGTGCCGCACCCGAGCGCCCGGGGCGGCAGCCCGCAGCGCCGAGGCAAACGAGCGCCCCGTGCTGGCGTTGGCGCCATCATTCAACGTGATCGACACAATAGTGCCGGCCTGCCGATCGAGCGGGAGCAAGTCGGCCTCATCATACAGGAGCGTGATGCCGTCGCGCGCAATCGCGTGGCTGGCCGCCTGGTGGCCTTGCGTCCCCACCCGGTGCCGCGCCGCCTGGAGGTCAACCGTGCGCTCGTCGTGCAGCCCCATCGCCTCTTTGGCTGCCAGCACACGCTGCACGGAGGCGTCGATACGGTCCTCCGACAGGCGGCCGCTGGCCACCGCCCGCAGCACGCCTGCGCGGGCTGCCCAGGGGTCGTCCGGCATCAGGAGGATATCCGCTCCCGCTTCCAGCGCCCGCACAGCAGCTTCCCCTGCGCCGAAATGTTGCCGGATGGCTTCCATGCGCAGCGCATCGGTCACAATCAGCCCGTCGAAGTCCATTTCCTCCCGAAGCAGGTCGGTGAGGATGGTGGAGGAGAGCGTGGCAGGCAGGCGAGGATCTGAGGCCAGCCGCGGGAAGGCGATGTGGGCGGTCATGAGCGCCTGAATACCGTCGTCGATCAGGGCCTGGAAGGGCGGCAGCTCAACCGCATCCAGGCGCGCCCGCGGGTGCGTGATGACGGGCAGCGCGCGGTGGGAGTCGACTTCGGTGTCGCCGTGCCCGGGAAAGTGCTTGCCCGTGGCCCACGCCCCGGCATCGGACACGCCCCGCGCGAAGGCCCGGGCCATGGTCGTTACCGTTACTACGTCTTCCCCATAGGAACGCGTGTTGATGACCGGGTTGTCAGGGTTGTTGTTGACATCGGCCACGGGGGCAAAGACGAGGTGGGTCCCGAGGGCGCGTGCTTCCGTAGCGGTCACAAAGCCCTTGGCGTAGGCGTGGGTCGTGTCGCCGGAGGCGCCGACCGCCATCGCGCGCGGAAACATGGTGGAGCGCCGGACCCGCATGGCCGCGCCCCATTCCATATCCTGCCCGATGAGCAGCGGGACGCGCGCCGTTTCCTGCAGGTCGTTGATGAGGGCGGCCTGGCTGAGTGGATCGCTGCTGGAGAAGATGAAGCCGCCAATTCCAAAATCCGCCGCCAGGTGCTCCATGGCGGCATAGGAGGGATCGTCGATGCCGGCGTACTGTCCGCCCATCCACTCCATGAAGAGCTGCGCGACCTTCTGCTCAAGGGTAAGCTCCTCCAGCGTGCGAGCCGTCCAGGATACCCCTGAGGATGAACCAGGCGAAGCTTTCTCTGCGGACGCGGGAGGGTCTTCAGGCTCAGGCGTGGCGACACCTACCAGCGGTGAGCCGCCGGGTGCGTCGTACGGGGCGGGCCACAGAACAGCGGCAGAAGCGGCTGCCCCCAGCAAAAGCGACACGATAAGGGCCAAGCGGATGCGCATACGGAACGAGGGTACAGAATGGACAGGACAGACGGGCGATGCTGCCCGCAGGAAAAGAGGGCCGACCGGCCGGGCGCATGCACACCGGTGACCGGCGCATGCGTTCGCCCATGTGAGGGCGCGTGCATCCCGTGAGTCTATTCCCTGAGGTCACACGCTATGCCGGCTTGATGCACCAATCCTTCGAGAATCAAATGCGGCGGCATGCGTATAATATAAGCTACAACACCTGGAAGCGCAGGTGCTTTTTTTGCCCATCTGTCTGGTTTTATGCGTGACTCTCGCTCGTACTACCTCTGGATTGTAGGTATTCTGGCCGCTGTGGCCTTTTTCCTGCTCTTCTTGCCCGATAAGCTGGTCGAATACCTGTGGTTGGAAAACCTGGGGTACGACTCTATCTTCTGGCGCATGCTGCTGATTCAAAGTGCGCTCTTCCTGAGCATCTTTGCCTTGGTAGGGGCATACTTCGGTGGCAATTTCTACTTTCTGAACAAAGAACTGCCCACGATCACCACAGAATCTGGGGAGGTCGGGGTCGCAAAAGTAGGGGATCTGGTGTTGACAAAGCAGCGGCTGGGCATCATCGGAGCCGGCATCGCGGCCTTCTTTGGTTTGCTCTTTGCCACCAGCTTTGCCGTGCGGTGGGAGCAGGTGGTCCGGTTTTTCTACGGCGCTCCCAGCGGTTCGGTAGACCCGGTCTACGGGGTAGACCTGTCGTTTTATCTCTTGAGTTATCCGTTCCTGGAGTCGCTGCAGGGGGCCATGGTAGGCGTCACCTTCATGGCGCTCCTGGTCGTGGGCACCATGTTCTTCCTGACCGGGCAAGTGGTCGTGCGAGGCGGGCAGCTGCGCGTATCGCCCGGGGTGGTGAAGCTGCTGGGCATCAACCTGACGCTCTTCCTTGTGGCGT
>JAAAOI010000044.1 GCA_009908945.1 Bacteroidota bacterium | reverse complement strand
GCATCAGGTCGTCTTCGAGGGAGACGAAGAACTGGCTTACGCCGGGGTCGCCCTGACGGCCCGCGCGGCCGCGCAGCTGAAGGTCGATACGGCGACTCTCGTGGCGTTCGGTACCTACAATCGCCAGCCCACCTGCTTCGCGCACGCCCTCGGCCAGCTTGATATCGGTGCCACGCCCGGCCATGTTGGTGGCAATGGTGACGGCCCCGGGACGCCCAGCCTCGGCCACGATCAGCGACTCTTGCTTGGCCCGGTCGCGGCGCGCGTTCAGCACGTTATGCTTGATGCCGGCCCGCTTGAACATGCGGCTGAGCGTTTCGGACACCTCCACCGACGCCGTACCGACGAGCACGGGCTGCCCATTGGACTGGTACGCCTCTACCCGCTCTTGCACCGCGTTGTACTTCTCCCGCTTGGTGCGGAAGACAAGGTCGTCGCGGTCGTCGCGGATGACCGGCTCGTTGGTCGGAATGACGACCACCTCCAGCTTGTAAATCTTGTCAAACTCTTCCGCTTCGGTTTCCGCTGTGCCGGTCATACCGGACAGCTTGTGGTACATGCGGAAGTAATTCTGCAGCGTTATGGTGGCGTACGTTTGCGTGGCGGCCTGCACCTCCACGCCCTCCTTGGCCTCGATGGCCTGGTGCAGGCCGTCGGAGTAGCGGCGGCCGGAGAGCACGCGGCCGGTGTGCTTATCTACGATCTGCACCTTGCCTTCCTGTACGATGTACTCTTTATCCTTCTCGTAGAGCGTGTAGGCCTTCAGGAGCTGCTCGATGGCATGCAGGCGCTCGGCACGTTCGGAGTACAAGTTGTAGAGCTCCCGCTTTTGCTCCTCATACTCCTTCTGGATCAGGCGGCGGTCGTTCATCAATTTGTTTTCCCGCTTCTCCTCATCCAGGTCCTTCCGCGCCTCGAGGTCTTCCTCTCGCTCAATCAGCTGCTCGTCGCGCTCGTCTTCCAGCTGTGCCGATTCTTCGCCAATGTCGGGCAGGACGAACAGGCTGATCTCCTCGTTGGCGGCCTTGGCGGCCAGCGCGCGGCCCTTGTCGGTCATTTCGATGGCGTGCTGCTTCTCCTCCAGCGCGAAGTAGAGCTCATCGTCTACGATGTGCATCTGCTTGGCGCTATCGCGCAGGTAGAACGACTCGGTGCGCTGCACCAAACGCCCCACGCCTGGCTCTTGCAGGAGGCGCTGTAGCTTCTTGTTTTTGGGGAAGCCGCGCGTGGCCCGAAAGAGCAGGAGGCCGGCCTGGTCTTCGGCTTGTTGCGCGCGCTTGCTCTCGCCGGCGGCCTTGGCTTCGTCGCGCTCTTCCAGAAGCGCCTCGCCCTCCTTCACCAGCTCCGCCACCAGCTTCTTCTGCGCATGGACCACCCGCTCCACCACGGGCTTGAACTCGTCGAACTGGTCGTTATTGCGATCCTGCGGGACCGGCCCGGAGATGATCAGCGGGGTGCGGGCCTCGTCGATCAGCACCGAGTCGATCTCATCCACGATGGCGTAGTGATGATCGCGCTGCACGAGCTGGCGCTCATCCACGACGAACGAGTGGTCGCGCAGGTAGTCGAAGCCAAACTCGTTGTTGGTGCCGTAGGTGATGTCGGCCTGATAGGCGCCGCGTCGCTCCTTGCTGTGCGGCTGGTAGCGGTCGACGACGTCCACCGTGAGCCCGTGGAATGCGTAGATGGGCCCCATCCACTCCGCGTCGCGTTCGGCCAGGTAAGGGTTCACGGTGATGACGTGCACGCCGGCACCGACGAGGGCGTTCAGGTACACGGGCATGACGGCGGCCAGCGTCTTACCTTCCCCCGTCTTCATTTCTGCGATCTTGCCCTGGTGGAGCACGATAGCACCCAGCAGTTGCACATCGTACGGTACCATCCCCCACTCGATTTCCTGCCCGCCGGCCTCCCACGTCTCCCCCAGCATGTGCTCGCACGTGGCTTTCACCACCGCGAAGGCTTCCGGCATGATCTCGTCGAGCACGTCTTCAATTACGTCGTACCACGCGTCATCCAGGTCGTCGAGCTCGTCCACCAGCTGCTGCCGCTCGTCCAGGCCGAGCGTTTCCGATGCCACCGCGCCGTCGCCGCCTACATCGGCCTCGGCCATCAGGCCTCGAAGCTGGGCGTCGATCTCATCGCGGCGCGCGTCGATCTCAGCCGTGGCCTCCTGGATGCGGTGCTTGAACTCCTCTGTTTTCGCCCGAAGTTCCTCAGCAGTGAGGGTGGCCATCTCCTCGTAATGGGCGTTGATCTCGTCAACGATCGGCCACAGCTTTTTAAGCGCACGTTCGTGCTTGTTGCCGAAGAGGTTCTTGATGAAGTCTAACATGAGCGCAGGGGCACCAAAAGGCGGAAAAACAAAAAGGCGGAACGGCTGAAGCGGCTACGCAGCAGTGCACGGGAGCGCTTCGCTACCGGTGTGCCGAGCGACCTTCCACAACCGGTCAACATACGGCGTATTTGCCGGGCAAGGTCCCACGCAAGGCCTTCTCATGCGTTCCTTTGACGGGAGAGGGCACGGGCGCTGCTCCTCCGTAGCCGCTGCAGCTACGCCCCGTCTGCGCGGTTCATGAAGAGATGAAAGAGGGGCACGCGCAGGCCGTCCAGATCGACTTCGGGCGGGGTCATCATGCGGAAGGCGTCCGGATCGGTGCAGTACGCAGAGATAAACCGGTAGTGAAGGGCGGCGCCGAGCAGCACGAGGAGGTGGAAGACGTCGTGGGCCGTCACCACGCCGGACCACAGCACGGGCCACCCGGTGGCGAAGACCACAGCCCCGACAGAAAACGCAATGCCCCCGGCGAAGAAAAGCCAGAGGTGGCGCCAGCCGACAGCGCGCGCCAGGGCGATGAGGCCCATGCAGCCTACCCACCCCAGCGCCAGGTACACCAGCGCCGTCATCCACAGCGCCATATTCCACCAGACGAGCTTTACGATGAGGCCGATCAGCGTGAGCCCCCACAGAATACCGATCAGGCGGTTGGCCCACGAGGTGCGCAGCGAAGCATAGATGGCAGTGCCCGTGCCGGCAATCATCAGAAAGATGGCGGCATGGTCGATGCGCTTGTAGAGCTCCAGCCGCGGCGATGCGGGATCCACGTAGTGAAAGAGTGCGCTGGCGGCAAAGGTGAGCGTCATCATCAGGCCGTACAGCGCCACGCCCTGGCCCTTGAGCCCCTGCGCCCGCGCTCGCCGCACCAGCAGCACGGTGGCACCCAGACTCAACAACGCCCCCAGCAGGTGGCTCACCATGCTGAAGGGATCGCGCCCCAGCGTCAAGGAAATCAGCTCAACCGTCATGATACATACCCCAATTTTTCCACGATCTGATACGGGCCTGGGCGGCTGGTCTTCATCGTACGTTCGTTGGTAGTACCCAACGGCGGCATCTTTCCCCTACCAACTGCCGAGCCGCCTATTGTAACGGCCTACACCCATTTCACGTCGTTTGTGACGTAGCAGGCGCAGATGTTTCACCTGCTGGAGGGTTCACAAACGCGCATCTACGCCCACAGGCATCACCACAGCTGCGCCGCCATGCCTACAGAAAGCGCCAGCCGCGGCTTGTCGCCGGCGTGGCCGGTGGCGTCGAGGACCACAGGGGTGACCACCACGGGCAGGCCGGCCACAGGCTGAAACGCCACCGACACGCCGGTGGTCAGGTCTTGGCCGCTCCACGTCGCCAGAACGCTGAAGGGCCGTGCCAGCCGCACGCCGAGGCTTGCGAACACGCTGGCTTTGTTGACGCCGCGCCGCACGCGGGGTACGCTGTTGAAGCGGCCGTCGCCCACCCCGGCCGTCAGTGTAAGACTACGCGGCAGGGGGCGACCTGATCGCAGCCTGAGCCGGCAGCTGGCCACGGCAAAGGCGCTGCGCCCGCCGTCGGGCCGCCCGGCGATGAAGGCGTTTTCTATACCCGCGGCCACACCCCATCGAGGCCCCAGCCGGCGGTGCAGCTTCAAGCTGAGGCTTCGGTTGCGGAAGGTGTTACGCAGGGTCGAGTAGTTGGCGAGGGTCACCTCCACGGCTCCATAGCGGCGCGCGTCGCCAAAGCCCTGGCCCCAAAACACAGCTCCA
>JAAAOI010000124.1 GCA_009908945.1 Bacteroidota bacterium | reverse complement strand
GAGATCAGCCAGATGACCATCATCAACCAGGCCGCGAGCCGGCAGAAGCACATCGACCAGTCGCAGTCCCTGAACCTGGCCATCGACCCCGCCTCGGTGCCGGTAAAGGACATCAACGCGCTGTACATCGCCGCCTGGAAAAAGGGCATCAAGTCGCTCTACTACCAGAACGGCGTGAACGCGGCGCAGAGCTTCTCCCGTAAGCTGCTGGAGTGCCGGAGTTGTGAGGCGTAAGCCCTTCGCCCTTCGTCTCCAGATCGCGGGGCGATCTTGCGCTCAGGGTGACGGGTTCGTCTTCAGGTCGTGGGGCGATCCTGCGCTCAGGGTGACGGGTTCGTCTTCAGGTCGTGGGGCGATCTTGCGCTCAGGGTGACGGGTTCGTCTTCAGGTCGCGGGGCGATCTTGCGCCCGGGGTGACGGGTTCGTCTTCAGGTCGCGGGGCGATCCTGCGCCCGGGGTGACGGGTTCGTCTTCAGGTCGTGGGGCGATCCTGCGCTCAGGGTGACGGGTTCGTCTTCAGGTCGCGGGGCGATCTTGCGCTCGGGGTGACGGGTTCGTCTTCAGGTCGTGGGGCGATCTTGCGCCCGGGGTGACGGGTTCGTCTTCAGGTCGTGGGGCGATCTTGCGCCCGGGGTGACGGATATGATAAGAGCAACCAAGCCCCCACTCGTCATGGTGAGCGCAGCGAGTAAAACGAGCGGAGACGAACCAACCACCCTTCGTCTTCGGCCCGCTGGCGTGGGCCTGCGCTCAGGTGGACGAATACTTCGTATCCTCGATGCCTCCTCTTCGCCTCAGAGGCTTACCTGGGGGAACGCGTAACGTTTACGTGCCTGGCGGTACGCAACCCGTCCTGCTGTACGTACGGTTTACAAACGGTCTGGTACGCTTATGCAACTCTCCGCGCTGCGCTGCTTGTGGTACGTAATGCTGCTGGCTGCTGGATGGAGCCTCGTCGCCGGATGCTCCTCTTCAGGCCCTACGGCCGATCTGCCCGCCCTGTATAATGAATCCGCTCAGGATCATGGCATCGAGCGCAATCCGGTGATCTTGATTCCCGGCATCCTGGGCTCCCGCCTGAAGGACACAGCCACCGATACGCTGGTCTGGGGCGCGTTTACCGGCGAGTTTGCCAACCCCAACCGCCCGGCGGGGGCCCGCATGGCGGCGCTCCCCATGGCCGAAGGGGCGCCGCTACGGACGTTGCAGGATGGGGTGCGCCCGGACGGGGCGCTGGAGGAAATGCGGGTGCGGTTCCTCGGCCTCCCCATTCAGTTGGATGCGTACGTGGACATCCTCCGCTCCCTGGGCATCGGAGGGTACCGCGACGAAAGCGGCTCGCTGGGCGAGATCGACTACGGCGAGGAGCACTTCACGTGCTTTCAGTTCGATTATGACTGGCGGCGCGACAACGTGGAAAATGCGCAGCGCCTGCACGCCTTTATCGAGGACCGGCGGGCCTACGTGCAGGAAGAGTACCGGCGACGCTACGGGGTGCAAGACTATGACGTGCAGTTTGATATCGTGGCCCATTCGATGGGGGGACTGCTGACGCGCTACTTCCTGCGGTATGGCAACGCCGACCTGCCGGCGGATGGGGCAGTGCCGGAGGTCACGTGGGCGGGCGCGGCGCACGTGGAGCGCGCCATCTTGGTGGGGACGCCCAGCGCGGGGTCGGCGCAGGCGGTGTGGGACCTGGTGCAGGGCAAAAAGACCTCGCCCATCACGCCTACCTACCCGCCGGCCGTCATCGGCACGTTCCCCGCGCTCTACCAGCTGATGCCGCGCGACCGCCACAGGGCGCTGGTAGATGCGGCCGATACGACGCGGGCAGTCGAGGAATTGTACGACGTGGACTTCTGGGTGGCGCAGCAGTGGGGGCTGGCGGATCCCGGCCAGCGCGAGGTGCTGGAGGCCCTACTACCAGCCGTGGACAACCCGGCCACGCGGTACCGCATCGCGGTGGAGCACCTGGAGAAGAGCTTGACGCGCGCGGAGCACTTCAACCGCGCCCTGGATACGCCCGCGGATCGGCCCGACGGCCTCGACCTGATGCTAATGGCCGGGGATGCCGAGGAGACGCTCGCCCAGCTGGCTGTCGACCGCCGCACTGGCACGCTCACGCGGCACGGCGCGGATGCAGGCGATGGAACCGTGCTTCGCAGCAGCGCCCTGATGGATGAACGGGTGGGCGCCCCCTGGTCCTCCTTCCTGGATTCCCCCATCGACTGGTCCCACGTGACGTTCCTGTTCGCGGGCCATGTAGATATGACCCGCGACCCGACGTTCACCGACAACTTGCTGTATTACTTGCTGATGCACCCCCGCGACCGCACCCCGGTGGCACCGCCCACTGCCCCAGGGGAGGGGTGACCCGCGGCTACTGAAGGAATGCTACTGCGCCCCGTACCCGCCGCCGCCCGGGGTCTCGATGATGAGGGTGTCGCCCGGTAAGACGTCCACCACGGCCGTGCCACTCAGCGGTTCGGAGGAGCCATCGGCGCGGTGCAGCGTGTTGCGGCCGCACTGCCCGCGCTCCGCCGGCGAGGCCAAACGGAGCCTCCACGCGACGGCTGGAGAGGATGGCGGCAGTCATCGGCTCAAGGAACTGGAGCTGACGCACGACGCCATGGCCACCGGGCTGCCGCCCCGCCCCGCCGCTGCCCGCGCGGATGCCAAAGTGCAGTACGCGGACCGGGTACTGCGCCTCCAGCACTTCGGCGTCGGTCAGGCGCGAGTTGGTCATGTGGACCTGCACCGCATCGGCGCCGGGGTGGCCGGGGCCGGCACCCGACCCACCGCAGATCGTTTCGTAATACTGGTGCCGGTCGGTGCCAAACGTGAGGTTGTTCATCGTGCCTTGCGAGCCGGCCAGCACACCCAGCGCCCCAAACAGGGCATCCGTGACGAGCTGCGACGTCTCCACGTTACCGGCCACCACGGCAGCCGGGTAGGTGGGGTTGAGGAGCGAGCCCGCCGGCACGATGATCTCCAGCGGCGCCAGGCAGCCGGCGTTCAGCGGGAGGTCTTCGTCCACCAGCGTCCGAAACACGTACAGCACCGCGGCCTGCGTGATGGCAGCCGGCGCGTTGAAGTTGGTCGCCACCTGCGCGGCGGTGCCGGTGAAGTCCAGTCGGGCGCTGCGGGCCTCTCGGTCGACCGTCACGGCCACACGGATCGCTTCGCCGGTGTCCAGCCGGGTCGTGAATGAGCCGTCGCGCAGGGCCGCGATCGCCTGCCGCACAGAGGCCGCGGCATGGTTCTGCAGATGCTGCATGGTGGCGGTGACGGTGCCGCGGCCGTACGTCGCGGCCATCGCCGTCAGCCCCTGCACGCCGTGCGCATTCGCCGCCAGCTGCGCCTGCACGTCTGCCGTGTTCTGGTCCGGATTGCGGGCAGGGTGTGGGCCGCTGCGCAGGACGGCCCGCCAGTCGTTCTCCCGAAACGCTCCTTGGTCCACGAGATGGAGGCAGTCGATCAGGACGCCCTCCTCATCGATGTGCTGACTGGTGGGCGGCATAGAGCCCGGCGTGACGCCGCCGATGTCGGCGTGATGCCCGCGCGAGGCCACGAAGAACGTCGGCCCGTCGGCTTCGCCTGGAAGAAACACCGGCGAGATCACGGTGACATCCGGCAGGTGCGTACCCCCGCGGTACGGATTGTTGAGCGCGTAGGCATCGCCGGGCGCGAGGCGGTCGCCGACGGCGTCGATGACGTGGTGTACGCTTGCGCTCATTGAGCCGAGGTGGACGGGGATGTGCGGCGCGTTAGCTACGAGCTGCCCCTGCCCATCGAAAATAGCACATGAGAAATCCAGCCGCTCTTTGATGTTAACGGACGTGGCCGTCTGCTGCAGCGTGGTTCCCATCCGCTCGGCGATGGCGCGAAAGCGGTGGTTGAAGAGCGCGAGGCGGACCGGGTCGGGCCTATCTGCCGCTGGCGCTGCCGCGACGGCGTCGGTTGAAGGGGCCGATGGTGCATCGGAAGCCGGGGTGAGCAGCAGGTGGCCGTGGGCATTGACGGTAGCCTCCCAGCCGGGCTCCAGTACCGTCGTGCCGGTGGGTTCCGCGATGAGGGCGGGCCCG
>JAAAOI010000150.1 GCA_009908945.1 Bacteroidota bacterium | reverse complement strand
GCCCCCTCCGCGTCCGCGTAATTCTGCCTCCCACGCGCGGATGCGGTATAGATCCTTTCCAGCGCGAGGACGACGTTGGAGACAGACAGGGCTCGGGGAAAGGATAGCGCGCCGAAGCGAGGCTCCTATGCAGGCACGCGGTTAGCCCGCAGCCTCCTACCTCACGCATCAGGACTCCTCTGCTTGCGGGAGTTGGATCCAGAAGGTGGTGCCCTCGTCCTGCGTGGTCTCGAAGCCAACGGTACCGCCAACGTCCTCGATGCTCTTGCGCACCACCGCCAGGCCAAGCCCGGTACCGCTTGTTTTGGTGGAGAAGTTGGGCTGGAAGATCTTGTCTTGCAGTTCAGGAGGAACGCCGGCGCCATTGTCTTCCACCGCACTATAAGCCCATGCGCGCCCCGTTGCCGTCTCCGGCCGGGTGCGGACGGCAATCACCGGGGCCCGGTCCTCCGGGATGGCTTGCAGCGCGTTTTTGATGAGGTTGATGTAGCTACGCCGCAGCTCCTCGCGATCGGCTTCCACAATGAGGGGCTCATCGGCCAGGTCGAACGTGATGTCCGTGCCGGCTTCCTCCTGCATCAGCACGCCGGCCGCCCGGACCACGTCGTTGAGGTCCAGTCGCTCGATATGGCGGGTCGGCATACGGGCAAACGTCGAAAACTCGTTCGCAATCCGCGCCAGCGCGTTGATCTGCTCGATCAGCGTATTGGTGATCCGTTCGAAGGTGCGCTGGAAGCGCGTGTCCACGGCTTCATCCTTCGCCGCATCTGCGCCGGCGCCCGAGCCCACCGCCGCGTGCAGCGTAGCGTCTTTGTAGGCGCGCTGCAGGTGCTGTACCGACAGCTTCATGGGCGTGAGCGGGTTTTTGATTTCGTGAGCTACCTGCCGGGCCATCTCGCGCCACGCCAGCTGGCGCTCCTGCTGGGTAAGCTGCCGCCGGCTTTCGGCCAGTTGGGCCTGCATCTCGTTGAAGGTCTGCACGAGCTCGCCGATCTCGTCGCGGGAGTCGACGGGCAGGGTGCGCTCGAAGCGGCCGCGGGCAACGTCTTCCAGCCCGGCCCGGAGGCGGGCGATCGGGCGGGCCAGGGCGCGGGCCAGCGCGCCGGCGGTGAGCATCACCACGAGCACCAGCAGGAGGAGGGCGCCAAAGAGGTAGGCGATGGTGCGGGCGCGCTCCTCTTCGATGCGCTCCTGCTCGGGCAGCGTGGGCAGGCCCACCACATACCGCGGCCGCCGCTGCTCGTCGAGCAGGGCGTGGTAGCCCGACGTGTAGCGAAACGAGCCCAGCTGCGCCTCCGCGAAGGCAAAGCGAAAGCCGTCAAACTCCAGCGCCTGGTGGACCTCAGCCGGCAGGCGGTCGTCGATGAGGCGGTCGCGTACCAGTTGCGGACGGCTGGAGGCCACCAGCAGCCCATCCCGGTACAGATTCAGGTCGCGCCCCACCTGGCGGGCAAGCTCTTGCACCGTGGTTTGCTCCAGCGCCTGGTACGGCAGCTCCTCGCCTGTGGTGGAGAGCGCCAGGGTCTCTTCCACGCGCTCCAGATGTTGGCGCAGCCAGTCCCGCACGGCGCTATCGGTTTCAGTGATCACCATGCGCTGCCCGATGACGCCCACCGCGGCAACCGCCACGATGCCGACGACGAGAAAAGCATTTAGCACCCGATCGCGAAACCGTACATGCGGGGCCGGAAGTAGCCCCGCGCGCCACCGGAGCAGCAGCCCCAGCACGTAAAACGGAAAGGCGACAAACAGCCCGGCTACCGTAAGCCGCAGAAGGTAATAGAGGTGATCGAACATGCCAATGGCCGTAATGCGGACGGCAATCACTGACGGGGAGGTCGCGAGCGCCTCCGGTGCGTCGCGCGCTGCCGAGCGGGGGCCTGAGGCCTGCCGGTAGAGGGTCAGGAACCGCTCGCCGTCGATGGTTTCCGCGCGCCATACCCTGCCGGCGCGGCTCATCTGCTGTTGAATGTCCTCAGCGAGCCGGTACCGCCCAAAATTGCGCCCAAAGCTGCGCGTCAGCATGCCTTGCCGAAACTCGGCCATCGACAGGCTGCGGTACAGGTTGCCATAGGAGCCGGCGGGCAGCAACACACGGGGGAACGGGGTGCCTTCATCCAAGAGGGCCCGCTGCGGTTCGGCGCGGACCAGCACCCAGCCGGCGGTGAGGTCGTGCTGCGGCAACGGAAAGAGTTGCGCTGGGATTTGAATCAGAGCAGGCGGCTGCAGCGGAGCCAGGCCCACATACTGAAACCGGTCAGGCTCGCGGCGACCGGTCAGCTGCTCTACCAGGGCCCCGCCCCAGGGCCGATTCGCGTGCATCTGGCGCATCAGTTCAAACTCAGGCACGGCCACTGGCCGGTCGTCCACCGTCAACATACCCGGGCCAGCAGTTGAAAACCGTACGACGGGCGTACCATCGGCTTGGTGTAGCGTGAGGGACGTCGCATACGTGTTGAGCGAGGAAAGGAGAGAGCTCCGCAGGAGGAGCCGTCCTGTGTGGGCAACGGTATCGCGGGAGGCTTCGCCGCTGGTCAGTGCTTCCCAGAACAACCGCGTCTCCTGTGCATCGGAGAGGAGGCGCTCGATCCCATAGACGACGCGGGGATCTTGCCCCTCATCAAACGACGCGGCAGCATCGGCCATCTGGAATCGACGTTGTTCATCCATGCCATTGAAGAAGGCGGGATAGAGCACAAGGCTGAGCATGAAGAGGCTCAAAATGATGCTGCGCAGCGACAGCAGGCGCAGTGGCGACTGCCGGTGATCCAGGGCGGTGTAGGTAGCGGCAAGGGCGACCAACAAAAACCCTGGGAGCACAACCCAGGGCAGGCCAAGGACTGCATCGCTCCAGAGCAGCATGCTTCCAACGACAGGGGCCATGCCTGTAGCGGCGACGTACCAGCGGGCCGGGGAGGGAAGCAGACGGGAGAGTGTTCGGTGGGTGATGAGGAGGACCGCAACGCTTAGGAGCAGCAGCGTCAGGGTGGCGAGCAGGAGGGTGCAGAAGACAACGACGACCAGAGGGTCGGGGAGGAGGACCATCCCGGTGAGGTAATCGAGGGTGCTGTCAAGCACCGCGCGGCGTGCCAGCACCGTTAAGCTGGCGGCCCCGCCCACCAGCAGCAACGCCGCGCCAGCAGCTACCGCTGCGCCGCGTACGAGGCCACCCATCGTCGGATGCGTGGGGGCCGACGGTTGGGGCGTCAGGCGCCGGATAAAGTGCACGACTGCGAAGGCGGTCACCAGCCCGAACAGCACGGTCAAAAGAAAGTCGCCGGTGGAGCGAAGCAGGCCCCCGCCCAGGGTGGAGGCAAAGTGGGCAGGATCGAAGAGGGGCGCCAGGGGCGCACGGGGCCGCTGCCAGCGGCCGGGGACGTTAAGCGCCAGCAGGGCATACCGCACGGCCCACCAGGCGCCGAGCACCAGCACAAGGTAGCCCCCCTTGCGCCACCCCTCCGGTTGTTGCCGGTAGCGCATCCACAGCCCCCAGAGCCCCCAGGCCAGAAGGAGGGTAAGCCAGACCGAGCGGACGTCCCGGTAGCGGAGGTCCAGGCTTTCGACGACTGCCCGCTGATCGGGCCGTTCTGCCACAAGCGTCCCGCTCAGGGCCCGCCCGTCGATCCCGCGTAACTGTACGGTGTCTGCCGGGGCAACGTCAGGCACCGGGGCGTCGATCAGAAGCTCCACGGGAGTGCCGGTGGAGCGCCGCCAGACCTGGGCGCGTCGGTAATCTTCGAGGTATTGGTTTTGCACGGGGGAGCGGGCCTCCAGCACACGCACCAGGCGCACCATGCCCAGGTGTACCGGGCCTTCGCGCACCGGCATCCAGACGACAAGCGCTTTGCGAATGTCTCCCTCCTGCACGAGTTGCGTCACCGAGGTCCTCGGCAGTGTGTCGCGCGTCATCTCCAGCCGGGGGCCCTTCCAAGCCAGCGCAGTGCCGTCGCGGTCGAACAGGTCGGCTGTAACGCGCTCGGGCAGCGACAGGGTGGCGAAATGCCGAGCGGCCGCTTCGGCTGCGGGGTCTGCCGGAGAGCGCGGTTGGGCGCGGAGGGTCTGCCGTACGGGCACAGCGTCGCTCAGCGTCTCAGCTTCGCCGCGAAGCATGGTTTCGAGGCGGTGCAGGTCTCGTTTAGCAAACGCCAAGCCCTCGGCCACGGCGCGCTCCTGGCGGCTTTCCGCGGTCGCGACGGCGCGGTCGACGTGGAGGTGTTGCAGCAGAGCGGTTCCCCCCAGCGCCGCCGCCAGCAGAAGGCCGATCAACACGTACCGCCCGCGCAGAACGGAGCCAAGCGGCTGGCGGGAGTCAGGCATGCGCGATGGCGCGTTGTCCATGGGGGCGTCCGTGGAGGATCGTGATGTACGGTGCTGCATCCGAGGCTACGGGGCGGGGCGTCGTCGACACACGGGTGCTACCGGCGGCGCCGCTCCACGCGGATCTCGCGCACCTCCCAGCTGTCGTCGAGCGTCCGGACGCGGATAAACACCTGCATAGGTTCCTGGCCGCGGGTCGACCAGTACTCGTACGCCATAAACCAGCTCCCCTCCGCGCCCGACGTATCCTCTACTGCAAACTGCTCCGGAGGATAATCGCGGAAAAACTCTTCCATCACGTAGATGGCCTGCGACCGGCTGTAGTGGGTGCTGCGGCCAAGGAGCGTCATCTCGATGCGCTCTGTCGCAGGGGCCAGCAGCGCGCGCGCATCGCCGCGGGCAAAGGCATCCCGGACATGCTCCAGGGCCTGTGTTTGGAGCGACGTGTCGGCTACGGTCGTCTGGGCGGTGGCTACCGCGGGTCCCGCCGTCGTCAGCAGAAACAACAGAGCACAGATCTGAAGGGCCGGCGACCGAGAGTCCATGCGCTGAAGGAGGTCCATGAAAAGGGTGACGTCCATGCACGCCGCAGGTCCAGCGTGCATGGTAATGATCAGTACGCGCCCACCCGTGGTGCGTTGCTTCCCTGAGGCACCTGGCAATACTGCGTCGTGGCCGGGCCGAAGCCGCGACACATTGCGCGCGGCGAGTGTACCCGCACGGAAGACAAAAAGCACGCCGCGTCACGCAAGATCCACAAGCGTTACGCCACTGCCGCCGTGCTGCAGCGGTGCTTCGCGGAAGGAGGCGACGGCCGGTTCCTGGCTCAGGTGTTCGTGGATCGCTTCGCGGAGCGCCCCGGTGCCTTTGCCGTGGAGGATTTCCACTTGGGCTAAGTTGGCCGCCATGGCCGTATCCAAGTGGCGCCGCACGGCTGTCAGGGCTTCCTCTACCCGATAGCCGCGGAGGTCAACAGAGCGGCTGGCCTGCGCGATGGCCGGCTCGTCGCCGCTGCTGGTCCGGTTCACCGTCACCTGTTGCTTGGTGGGGCCGCCTACCTTGGTAAGGCGCTTGCGGTCCACGCGCATGCGCATCGCACCCGCGGTGATGACCGCCTCGCCGTTCTCCAGGGCCTGCACCTCGCCCGTCATGGCGCCTTCGTCCAGCCGCACGCGGTCGCCCACCGCCAGCGGACCAGTTGCCTGAGCGGCAGGCGGCTCGGGCGCTGCCTCGGCGCCGTTCTGCGCCGCCGGGGCTGAGGGCTCGCGTCTTGTTTCTACCGCGTCCTCCGCCTCATCCAGCGAGTCGCCGACGGTCTCCTTGAACGTCTCCAGCCGCTCGCGCGCCTGCTTCGTGGCTTCCCGCTCGGCCTCTGCCTCCTTGATCTCCCGAATGGTGCGCTCGATACGGGCGTTGGCCTCATTGACAATGCGCTCGGCTTCTTCCAGGGCCTGCTGCCGGATTTCGGCGCGCTCCTTCTCGCTCTTCTGGAGCCGCTCCTTGTATTTCCGTTTCTCGTGTTGGGCCTCCTGCAAGGTCTTGTCTGCCTCCCTGAGGCGGGCCGCCAGGGTCTGCGTGCGTTGCTCCAGCGTCGTGATAAGGTCTTCCAGTGCTGCTTTTTGCTCGCCGACAAGCGTCCGCGCCCGGCCGATGAGGTCAGGCGCCAGGCCCATCCGCTCGGCAATCTCGAACGCGTAGGAGGACCCGGGCACGGCCGGTTGAAAGCGATAGGTGGGGCGCAGGGTCTCATGGTCGAACTCCATGGAGCCATTCTCGACGCCCTCAGTCTGGTGCGCAAACACCTTCAACGTCCCGTGGTGCGTGGTGGCGATGGTACGCGTCTGACGCTCGTTGAGCCGTTCCAGCATGGCCTGGGCGAGCGCCCCGCCCTCGTCGGGGTCTGTGCCGGTGCCGGCCTCGTCGATCAGCACCAGCGACCGGTCGGTGGCGTGCTGTAGTACGTACTGCAGGTTGCTGATGTGCGAGGAGAAGGTGGAGAGGTCCTCTTCGATGGACTGCTCGTCGCCAATATCCACAAACACCTGGTCGAACACCGGCATCCGCGAGGTGTCGTCGGCGGGGATGGGGAGGCCGTAGGCGAGCATCAGCGCCAGTACGCCCACGGTCTTCATGGCAACCGTCTTGCCACCCGCGTTGGGGCCAGTGATGAGGAGGGTCTGATAAGCGTCGCCCAGCGTGAGGGTGAGCGGTACGACGGGCTCGCCGTCGCCGTCCTGCTGTAGCCGATGGAGGAGGAGGGCCGGGTGGCGGCCATTGCGGAGCTCGACGACGCCTTCGGTGTCCAGCGTAGGCACCACCGCGTCCAATTCGTTCGCCAGCTTGGCCTTGGCCTGCAGCAGATCCAGCATGCTGAGGATGCGCACATTCTGGCGCAGGGGGGCAAGCTGGCCCCGGAGGCGCTGCGTCATCGCCCGCAAAATGCGGTCGATTTCGCGGCGCTCGTCACTCTTCAGCTCGCGCACTTCATTGTTGAGATGCAGGCAGGCGGCAGGCTCAATGTAGACGGTTTGCCCGGAGGCCGAGCTATCCTGCACGAAGCCCTCGACCTTGCGTTTGGCCTCAGCCCGCACGGGAATGACCATCCGGCCGTTGCGGATGGTGGGCTGGTCTTCGGTGGCGTAGCCCTGTCCTACGGCATGGCGCAGCTCCCGGTTGAGGGCCTCGCGGAGGTCGGCCTGCCGCTGGATGATGAGGCGGCGGATGCGCCGCAGCTCCGAGGAAGCGTCGTCTTGCACGCGCCCGTCCTCGTCCACGATCTCGCGGATGCGCTCCTCGATGTCGGGCAGCGGCGTGAGGCGGCGCGTCCGTTGGTGCAAGGTCGGATAGGCCTCGTTGCGCCGGGCCACATACCGCCGCACCTGCCGGCACGTCTGTAGCACCTTCCGCACCGCCACAAGGTCTTCAGGGTCTACCCGCGCATCTTCGGGCTGTGCTCGCTTCAGGACCGACCGGATGTCGAGCAGGTCGTGCAGCGGAACAGGGTCATCAAACCGGAAGGCATCCTGCAGCTCATCAACGGCCGCGAGCTCATCGCGGAGCCAGCCCAGCGAGTCGGCTGGCCGCATCGCGTCGATGCGCTCATGGCCCAGCGGCCCCATGACGTGGCTGTGGAGGCGCGAGCGCACGTGGTCGAAGCCGAGCTTAGATGTGGCGGCGGAAGGGTACAGCTTCATGAGGATAGAAAAACGAGCAGCGGGTAACATGACCGAAGGCACGGTGGGAGGGCATGTACCCACCGTGCCTTCGAGTGCTCCATGCCGGACGCGTGACTTATCGCGCTCGTTACGCGCGGGGCCCGAGGGTCGAGTGGTCGCCAATATTGGCGATCATAGGTGACGGCCTCACGGTAGCGTGTTGCCCCACCAACGAATCTTTGAGCACCGCCCCTTCAATTGCGGCTTCGGAAAAGACGACGCTGTTCTGGATCACGCTGTTGTGGATCGTAGCTCCAGCCTCCACGGACACGCGCGGGCCCAGCACGCAGCCTTCCACATGGGCGCCCGGTCCCACATACACCGGCTCGTGGATTACGCAGTCTTTAATGGCGCCTTCCTTTAAACTATCGCTCTCCTTGTGCAGAATGTGGCCTGTGGTGTCGAGCAGGGCGGGGATCGTCCCGCAGTCGAGCCACTCGGTGACCGCGGCGGTGCCAACGGTGGCGCCGTCCTGCAGGAGCGCGTCCATCGCGTCCGTCAGCTGGTACTCGCCGCCCTTCCCGCGGACGTCAGCATCCAACAGCTCCTGGATGGCCCCCTGCAGACGGCTCAGGTCGTTCACGTAGTAAATACCAATGATGGCCTCGTTAGAGATGGGCTCATCGGGTTTTTCGACCAGCTGCACCACCTCGTCCCCGTCGCGCACGGCCACACCAAAGCGGCTGGGGTCCTCCACATGCTTCACCCAGATCACCACATCGTTATCTTCAATGGCCACACCCGGCTCCATATCGAACAGGGTGTCCGCAAACACAATGAGGCCTTCGCCGGCCAGATGCTCGCCTGCGCAGTGTACGGCGTGTGCGGTGCCCTCGGCGGTCTCTTGCGTGGTAAAGTGCGCCTCCATGGCGTTCCGGTCGCAGATGCCCCGGAGCTGGTCGCGGACTTCATCGCCGAAGTCGGGACCCAGAACGAAGACGCCTGCATCGATCGGACGCGACAGCACGCGGTTGAAGGTGTCGACAATCCGCTCTACGATGCTTCGGCCTTTGACCGAAAGAAGTGGCTTCGGGGTGACGTGGCTGTGGGGGCGGACGCGCGTGCCGCGACCGGCCATGGGGATGATCAGCTTCATAAAGCACAGGGAATTGGTTGCTTGAGCTAAGTAATCACCCAAGATAGGAAGACTGCGGGTCAATCCCAGAACCGTTGGCCTGCTGGTGTAGCGAAAGTGGAGGTACGGCCGGCATTTTGCAGGCTCTTCACGGCGCCACCAGCGATATGCGGCCTGTGCCTGGTGGCGGAGCGGTCCAACCCCAAGTGGGGAGCGGCTGTTGGCATGGCGCTTGTCGCATTTGGGAGCCACACTGCAACCCGCCCTCCTCATCCGTCTCCAACCCCGTTATGTATACGTCACGTGGTGCAACCATTATTTTGTTGATTGCTGGATTGGCACTCGCCGCTACGCTTGCCGGGTGCTCGACCATCGAAAACTTGTCCGGCACGGAAAAAGGCGCCGCGGCCGGGACGGCCGGGGGAGCAGTAGCGGGTGGTATCATCGGCCGTGCCGCCGGGAGCACCGCCCGCGGGGCCATCATCGGCGCTATCGTAGGCGGCACGGCCGGGGCGCTCATTGGCCGCCAGATGGATCGGCAGGCCGAAGAGCTGGAAGCGGAGCTCCCCACCGCTACGGTGGAGCGTGTGGGCGAGGGCATTCAGGTGACGTTCGACAGCGGCATCCTGTTTGACTTTGACGCCTCTCGGCTGCGGCCTGAGGCCCGGCAAAACCTCCGCGACCTGGCTGCGAGCCTGTCCTCATATGACAACACCGAGGTGCTCATCGTCGGACACACGGATTCCGTTGGAAGCTCCGCGTACAATCGCGCGCTATCCGAGCGCCGGGCGCAGTCGGCTGCTGCTTATGTGATGGAGCAGGGCGTACGGCCCAGCCGCGTCCGCACGGTGGGGCGCGGCGAAGAGGAACCGGTTGCCTCTAACGAAACAGACGCCGGACGACAGGAAAATCGGCGCGTCGAGATCGCCATCTTTGCCAGTGAGGAGTACCGCGAGCAACTGGAGGCGCCACCGGAAAGTGGGCCACAAGCCGCCCAGTCCGCGCCAATGGCGCAATGAAGCTGTCGAGCCTGTAACTGATCACCGCGCACCGGGAACTCAACGGCAGGGCCGTCTCGTTAGGCCTGTTCGGTTCGATAAACATTCATTCCCACGTCGCGTCATGTCCGATGAAGTTTGCGCCCCGCCCGGATCTGTTGTGGTATTCCACAACATCTCTCCGTGAAGGCATCACAGCCAGCGGTCGGCGGCGCTCAAAAGGCTGCACGTTGTCTCAGCGCAACGCTACACGACATGGCATGGAACTGGCAATCGATAGGGTAACCACAGTTTGCATATGCAGCAACGCACCATCACTCACCCGTACACTTTTGGAGGCTCAACCGTGCACAGCACCATGAACCACTCGATCTTTACTCGCTCTCTCTTTGCGGCTTTCGTTGCCGTGTTACTGAGTGCCGCACTGGTACTGCCCGCACAGGCGCAGGAAGATCTTGGTGCCCTTTACAATGAAGCGGCGCAGGTCGCGCAGCAGGCCCAACAGGCGCAGCAAAACCAGCAATATGCCAATGCAAGAGAGCTTTACGCTGAGGCTCACGAGAAAATTGTTGCATTCTGGGAGCTTGGCCAAGAAATGGAGCATGATGGCGCGATGGCGGAAGGGCAGCGCCTGGCCACGCAGTTTCAGTTCCGCGCTGGCCTGATGGCTGACCGCACGGAGGAATATGACCGCGCCATTGAGCATTTCAATCAAGCGCTGGAGTACAATGACGGGCACAGCCGGGCCTACCTGGCCAAGGCTGAAGCGTACCGCAAGTCGGACCGCTTCGACGTGGCGCTGGAGTTTTACCAGCTCGCCATCGAAAATGGAGACACGCAAGAGCAGCGCACCGCTGAAGAGACCGTCCGCTCACAGTTCCATTACTTGGCGTCGTCCCGCCTCGGGGAATCGCCGAACCCCTCACGCGCGGCAGCGAATGAGGCGCTCTCCCATCTCGAACGGCTGCAGGAGTACGTAGAGCCCAACTCTTCCACGTTCTATTACATGGCGGTTGCGCATGAGGCCTTGGGCAACCACACGGAAGCGATCGCGCAGGCCACGCAGGCCCTCGATACCTTCAGTGGCAGTCGAACGGATCGTGCGCGGATTCACCTCGTGCGCGGCGAAGCCTACATGGCGCAGGGCGATACGCAGCAAGCCCGCTCGGACCTCGAAGAGGCCATGGTTGGTGAGTTTCGCCAGCGCGCTGAAGCGCTGATGGAGCAGCTCTCGTAGCGGCCGCCTGCCTAAAAGCACAGACGGGTGTGTGTGGTTAAACACCCACTCCTGCTACAGAAAAAAGCCCCACACTCCGCTATGGAGCGTGGGGCTTTTACATTGTCTGGGCTTCGTGGCGGTGGTGCCGCCCCCTGCGCTGCCCTCCGGTCTATTCCTGGACTTGCAGGGCACTTCCTGGGTCCCGATCCAAGAATTCCTCATAGAGGCGCGACTGCTCGCTTTCCATGGGGATCTGATACCCGTCGATAAAGAGGTGCGTAACAGCCGTAGCGGGCTCAAACGGGTCACCATCCGCAATGAACAGGGAGGCCTGTTTGCCAACCTCCAGGGACCCCAGTTCATCAGCCACACCGAAGATCTCGGCGGGCGTCAGCGTGACGGCCCGGAGCGCCTCCGCGTAGGGCATCCCATAGGCTACGGCAAAGCCCGCATTGAACGGGAGGTTGCGCACGTTGGCGTCTTCGCCCGTGCGGAGAGCGACGGTGACGCCCGCCTCGTGAAGCAGGGCCGCATTTTCGTACGCTCGGTCGTAGCGGTCAGAGCTACGGGAAGGGGTCGCGATCACCGGCCCGGCCAGCACCGGCACGCCAGCTTCCGCGATAAGATCCGCCACGCGCCACCCCTCGGCGACGCCGCTCAGCACCACCTGATCAAGCCCCCGATCCGCAATCCACTCCAGGGCCGACCGAATGTCAGCGGAACGATTCACGCGAATCATCACCGGCATCTCGCCCCGCACTACAGGCAGCATGGCCTCCATCTCCGGCACGTAGGCTGGCGCGGTGTGGGTAGCAGGGTCAGCCGTGTGGGCCGAGTCGATCTGTGCGTACTGTGCCGCGCGCTCCCATATCGTGTTGAGTTCGTCGATGGCTTCCTGGGCTTCCCGCTCAATCTCGTCGTCCGAGCGCCGGTCCCACCAGCCTCTGCGCCCTGTGGAGGGATAGTTCATGGTCATGAGTTGGACGTCATCCACCAGCATCTGCTCCGGCGTGTAGCCGTGCAGATTAATAAGGGCGGCCGTGCCTGAGATGCGGCCGCCGGAGGGCTCGGTGATGACCGTGGTAATGCCCGCGGTGCGGTTGATGGGAATGAGGCGCGAGTTGGGATGCACAGCCGTCAGAATGTTGAGCTGTGGATTCAGTGTGCCCACCTCGTTGTAGTCCTGCGTAAGCGAGATGGAGCCCACCTCGGTGACGCCCAGACGGGTGCCGCTGTCAATCATGCCCGGATAAACGGACTTGCCCTCGGCGTCAATCACAGTGGCGCCTTCAGGAATCGCCACGTCGGTACCGAGCGCGGTAATGCGTCCGTTTTCGATGATCAGGGTACCGTTGCTGATGGTGCCATTGGCCACCGTCACCAGCTCGGCATTGGTGATCGCAAAGGGACCGCGATCATACGACGCGCTGGCATCGGCGGGCGTGCCAAACAGCAGACCGGCCGTGAGCAAGACCGAAAGAAGAAAAGACATAGGAGCGAGGGGCCGGGAGAAAAGCATAAGGATGAAAAAGTGGCAGATGCCGGATTACTTTGTAGAAAGGAACTCGAACAGGTTGACGCCCTGCATGCAGCCTTCACCGTGGCCGCGTGCGTCGAAGGGATGGGCGTGGCTGTGGCTATGCGCTTCGCCCGCGTAGGCGGGCGCCACATTGCCGTCCGGGTTCAGCTGCAGCCGCATGTCGTCGGGGTCGGTTGCCCGGTCAAACCGCTTGACTCCATCCACGAAGGTCATTTGCGGCACGGCATAGACGGAGAGGGGATGGGCGCTGAACACCGCGAGATCGGCATCCTTGCCTTCCTCAATGGAGCCGACGCGGTCGTCGATGCCCAGCTGGATGGCCGGGTTAATGGTGATGAGCGCCAGGGCCTCGTCGTCCGTCAGATCGCCATAGCGCTGTGACTTGGAGGCCTGATGATACATGTGCCGGATCAGGTCGCCGCTGTCGGAGTGGATGGAGGCGGTGATCCCATTGCGAATCAAGATCGCAGCGTTGTGCGCCGCTGCGTTGTAGGCCTCAAACTTAAAGCCCCACCAGTCCATGAATACGGAGACGGGGATGCCCTGGGCGGCAATCTCGGGGGCAATCTTGAAGGCCTCAATGCTGTGCTGGAGGACGAAGGTATCGTTCAGCCCAAAGTCGTCGATCACCTGCATCAGCATCAGCATCCCATCTGCCCGATAGGAGTGCGAGTGGACGATAAGGTCGCCTTCCAGCACATCGGCCAGCACCTCCATCCGTTCGTTGTAGGCCGGCGGCGCGGGGCGCTCTCCGTTCGCAAAGGCCTCCCTGGCCTCAGCATAGGCCTGCGCCCGCCGAAACGCGTCACGAATGACGAACTCAATACCCATCCGCGTCCGCGGCTTGATGCCTTGCCCCTCACCATGCACACGCATCGGGTTTTCGCCGAGGGCAAACTTGATGCTCCGCGGTGCGCCTTCAAACCGGTAGTTTGCTGGGTTCAGATCACCGTAGCGTAGCTTCACCGTCTGGTTGCGTCCGCCAATCGGGTTGGCCGATCCGTGCATCAGATGGGCGGTAGTTGTGCCGCCGGCCAAGGCCCGATAGATACTTACATCGTACGGATCGAGTACGTCACCCACGCCTACGTCCGCGGTGACCGGCCGGGTAGCTTCGTTTACATTGCTGATCCCGATGTGCGAGTGCGAGTCAATGATGCCGGGCATCACGTGCAGATCCGTTGCGTCAATAACCTGCACACCGGACGGGGCACGCAGCCCTTGCCCGATCGAGGCGATGCGGCCATCACGGACCAGGATGTCGGTGGATTCGAGGGTGCCATTGGTGACCGTGTGGACGGTAGCGTTTTGGATCAGCACATCGCCGCGGTCCTGAGCCAGGAGCGGAGCGACGCCCAGCAGGAGCAAAAGCGTGAGGGTACAGCCAAACGAAAGGAAGCGTGAAAGCATGGGGTAGGGAGGATACATGCAGGGCGGAAAAGGGAAGGGAAGCGGCATTGCTATCGGGCCGATTGGTCGGGGCCGGCCGTCCGGGTGCCAGCCACGGGGGTGCCCCCGAGACCAGGGATCGTCAGCGTACCATCCGCCTCGGTCTCTGTCAGGGTCAGACGCGCGCGAATGGTGCCGAACTGATCGGCGGTGAAGGCAAAGGTGAGGACGTTGCCGTCGATCTGAATATCATCCAAGGGTGTGGGGTCGGAGGATACCATCTCGACCGTGATGGTGCCATTTAGCGCCTCCGGAGAGCCGTCGAGTTGCACCGTCGCGTCCACAGTGCCTTCAGGCGAGCTGATGGTGAGCGCCCATGTGCCGGCAGGGTTAACTTCGGCGGCGTCGGGCGCTGGTGCGGCCGTCACATCGTAGGCCTCCCCGTCGACAAACACCGTGCGGATGTCGGTGTCCTCATCGAAGAGGTCGCCGGTGGCAACAATAAGGTTGGCGACTTTACCGGAGGCTACGGTGCCCACTTGGCGGTCAACGCCAAGGCGCTGGGCGGGTCGCGTGGTGAGGGCAGCGAGGGCCACATCTGCCGGAAGGCCCGCGGCCACAATCCGGCGGATATGCGCCAGCACATCGTTGGCCGCGACATCCTTTGTGGTGAAGGCGAACGAGAAGCCCTCTTCGTGCAGCAGTGCTGCCGTACGCTCGTACTGCTGCTGTACCTCCCGGAGCCGTGCCTTCAGATTCTCTTCCTCAGCCTCCACGTCGGCATGGGTGCGCGTGCGCAGATCCGGGTCGAACGGGACAGGGGCTTCCTCCGTCTCCTCCGCTGCCTCCGGGAGGTCCAGGGTCAGGTAAAGTGGGACATCGGCCGCGCGCAGAGCGTCCAGCGCGTCGAAACTCTGAGCAAGGCCCGTTAGCACCAATGGAAAGCCCAGCTCGTTGTGCAGGGCCAACACCCGGTGCAGGTCCAGCGCGTTATCGGTATGGAAGAACATCGGCAGGGTGCCCGAGAGAACGGGAAACAGTGCCCGGTGGACGGGGTCGTGCGAGGGGCGCTCCATGCCGCTTGGGTTTGCAGCGTACTGCTCCTCCAGCGCCTGCCGGCGCTCCGCCTCCCGAAAGGTTTGTCGAAACTGGGCGATGACCGCCATGTCGTTGGACGGGAAGACGCCACTGGCGCTTGCTATCTGTGCAAACTGGGCCGTTTCCCCGCGGAGCACCATGGTGTCAGGATCGTCGCCGCCCAGCAACACAACAGCACCCGTGCCGGGCAGCATGCGGCCGATCGGCACTACGTGCGCTGCGGTGAACCCCTGCGTTCGGAGTTGCCGAATGGCGCTATCTTCTGGGTCGAGAAAGGCCCGGACGTCCCGGTTGGGCTGGATACCTGCGCGGGCGGGCGGTGGATTTCCACGGTCCTCCACGCTACCCTCTTCCTCCTCCGCCTCGCGCACCCCGACATGGGACAGGCCATCAATAAATCCTGCATACACGGTTAATGTATCGCCGCCGTCCATACGGTCAGCGCCTACCGGGACAGCCACGTCCGTTCCCACAGCCGCAATCAGCCCGTCGCGGATGAGCACGGTCGCGCCTTCCGATACCGTGCCGGGGCTGCTCACGACGCGGACGTTTTCAAGCGCCATCACATTGGTCACCTGAGGGACGTCTTCTTGCGCCTGGGCCACAGGCACCAGCAGGAGCAGCGCCATCAGGGTGAGCCACCGGACGTACGCCGGTGGAGTGGATGTAAGGAAGCGAGGGAGGGGCGTTGGTAACGAGTGCATCAAGCAGAGAGGATAAGGTGGGGCTGGCATAAGACCGTACATAGCGTACGAACTGGGCCCAATATAAGAGACGGACGTTACATTATCAGGTGTATTTCAAATATATCTCTGCGGGCACCATTCGCCCGCGGGCTATCGAGAATATATCCGATGATTTGTAACAATATTTTAGGGTAAGCCGGCTGCTCCGCGCGCACGAAACCGACATCCTACCCGCCCGTTAAGGCGCGCAATTCGCATAATATTACCGATATACCATTAAATATGTATAGCACCAGGGGTATTGACACCATTGCAACGATCACCGAGCTTCGCTCAAACACGACGGAGCTGGTCGATCACGCGAGTGAAATTGAGCGAGGTATTATGATTCAGAAAAATAATGAGCCGTACGCTGTACTTATCAGCTACGATCTGTACCTGCAGCTGCTGGACGAGCGCGAGGCTGCACAGACGGCAGACTGAATGCCAGCGGCCCCGCCTCGCGTGGGGTAGTGCAGCTTTGTTGAGGAGGGGGCGTATTACAGCAGTGCCTTGAGCTCTTCCACCTGCCGAATGATCGTCTCCCGGTCCATGTGGCGGTAGCGCTCTGGGAGCAAGGCCCGGCTGGTGCATTCCAGCACAGCGGCCAGCGTCTGGAGCTCTACCTCGATAGGGTAGGTCGGGGGGATGAAGTCATCCACGACGTGTTCTACAATGGCGGGGGTTACCTCACCGGGAGGCGCCGACGGCGGTGTGGAGCTTCCGTTGCTCCGCGGCGGGGCGGCGGGCTTGGTGGGATGGTGGCCCGAGGCGGCCATGAACTTCGCGCGGGTGAGCAGGGCCTCCATATCGGCGCCGCTGAGCGTGCGTTCGCCATTGAGCAGGATTTCTGGCATCTCCTCAAGCGGCAGGTCGACGCCCGTGCGGCGCATCATCACCTCCAATAACTCCTCGCGATCTTCGCGGGTGGAGGGGTAAAAGAGGGCGAGGTGCTCCTCGGCCCGCCCCTGCCGCTTCAGGTCCACCGGCATCAGGTCGGGCCGGGCCGTGAGGAGGAAGAAGATGATGCGTCCACGATGAGACGGGTTGCTCATAAAGGCGGCGATCTTGCCGAACACGCGCGCCGACACACCGGAGTCGCCCTGCGCGTCTCGGTTACCGAGGGCCGCATCCGCCTCGTCAATCATTACAGCCACAGGTGTCATGGCAGAGAGGAGCCCGAGGATCTTCTCCAGGTTGCCTTCCGTGACGCCTTGCCATTGGGAGCGGAAGTTTTTCAGCTTCACCATGGGAATGCCAATCTCGCCGGCAAAACAGGTAATCAGAAAGGTCTTGCCGGTGCCCACCGGGCCGCTCACGAGGTAGCCCATGGGCATCACATCAGGGCGGTTGTTGCGCAGGGCCTGGGCGGCATCCCGCAGGTGCTGTTTGGCTTCCCGGTGCCCCGCGACCATGTCCAGTGAATAGTCCGTCTCCACAAACTCCAGCAGCCCGTAGGCGGCCTCTTCGATCATCTCTTTCTTCAGCTCCGAAAGGACCTCATACGTAAGCTCGATGCGGTTTTCGAGCACGTCCGCCAGGATGGTGCGCAGCTGAATGAGGTTCAGCCCGGCACTGTTCTGCATCATCTGGTCAACGGAAACCGAGGCATGCTGCGTGAAGGCATCGGTTCGCCCCTCCAAGTACCAGTCCACAAACGCATGCCGCTCTGCGCTCTGCGGGCGCGTTAGTTCGATCTCGACGACCCACGGACTTTGCACCAGACGCTGGTTAAGGTCGCTCAGGTTTTCAGCGATCAGGCAGGTGGTAAAGTCGTTGCGGAGAAAGAGCGGATCGTGTGACCATCGCTGCAGAAAGACCAGCGCACGCCGGTCTTCCGTAGACGTCATCGAGGCCTCCGCCATAGGCACGACGGTCTCGGCGTAATCGACAATGAAGGCAATGCGACGACCGTCATTTAAGCGCAGGCGAAAATAGTTTTCCAGCAGGGCGAACACCTGGGGGGGCTCCTTGGGTAGCTTCTGCGCATACGAGGTGCCGTAGATACTATCGTACCCCGAAACCGCTCGGCTGAAGTCTTGCCGCGACCGCTGATCGGCGAAGTGAATCCCTGAGGATCGGTCGTAGAACACGACCAGGTCGCGCGCGGCAAACAGGTCGTCGGTGAGAAACTGCCGCAAGGGGACGTAGGCCCGGTCGCCGTCCGTAGTGACGGTCCCAACGAGGTCGCGCACATTGCCATAGAGCACGAACTGGTTGAGGGTTTTCGTAAAGTACTTGCGCGCAAACTCGCGGGCCCAGCCAGGATAGTCATCGCCGAACTGATCGAGCGGCGAAGACGCGGAAGGCTGGCGGGGCTCTTGTCCAGAGGATGAGGTGTCGGAACTGGGGCGGTCGGGCATAGCCGTACGGGGTGACCGAAAAGGTGTGAAGCTATGCTACGAAGCCGGGGCGAGCGGAGATTCAGCAGCCGAATGCGAACAGCCCTCTGCTGCGGGGCAGCCCTGGGCCGTCCAAGGTGACAGACTCGTTCAGATTTCCTATCTTCGGCCTGTGCCTTTTTCTCACCGCCTGCTGTCACTATCCAACCTATGGTTCGTACCACTGCTGCCTTTTTTATCTGTCTTCTTTTCGTTTATACGACGCCTACCATTGCGCAGGCGCAGTCGTCTGATTTATCGGTCGAGCGCATCATGCAAGAGGCCGAGACATGGGTGGGGGCGTGGCCGTCCAGCCCGTTTTGGTCTGAAGATGGCGAGACGCTTTATTTTCAGTGGAATCCCAAGGGGGCGTTTACGAGCGACTCCCTGTTTGCCGTGCCGCGCACAGGCGGTGACCCTCAGCAGGTGCCCCCCGAGGAGCGCCGGGCCTTGCGCACGTTTTTCTCCGGCTGGGCCCACGGCACGCATCGCTACGATGCGGATTTCGAGCGCAAGGTGTTCACGGATGGCGGTGATCTGTTCGTGATGAACCGCTCCTCGGGAGAGACGGAGCGGCTGACGCACACCCGCGCCTCGGTACGGGGCGCCCGCTTCTCTCCGGATGGTACCCACGTCGTGTACCGCCAGGGCAACCAGCTCTACAAGATGCGGTTGGCGACCGGCGCGGTCCAGCAACTCACGGACCTGCGCTCGGGCAGCGGGGACCGGGACGAGACGCCCTCGGAGAAGGAGGCCTGGCTGGAGGAACAGCAGCAGGACCTGTTCGACGTGCTGCGGGAGCGCCAGCAGGACCGGGAGGCCCGCGAGCAACAGCGCGACCGCGACCGGGCTGCAGATAATCCGCCCCCTACGTTTCACTACGGCAGCGGCCGCCTGCAGCAACTCCAGATCGACCCCACCGAACGGTTTGTGACCTTCACCCGGGTGCAACCGGGCGACCGCGAACGGACCGAAGTGATGGACTACGTCACGGACGACGGCTACGCCGAACCGCTGAATGCCCGGCCCAAAGTGGACGTCCCTGCCCGCGATGTGGCGCTCTTTGTGCAGGACCTCCAGCGCGACACCACCTTGCAGGTAGCGCTGCATCAGATTGAAGGCGCGTACGACGTGCCGCCGTTCTTGCAGGAGCGGGGCGTGGAAATGGATTCGACGGAAGCCAAGCGCGCCCTCTCCGTCTACGGCCCACAGTGGAGCGGGGATGGGGCACATGCGGTGGTGGTCCTCCGCGCCCACGACAACAAAGACCGCTGGATTGCCCGCCTGGATCCGGAGACGGGCGACCTGACCGTGCTGGACCGGCAGCATGATGAGGCCTGGATTGCAGGGCCGGGCATCGGCTGGGGCAGCGGCACCAGCGGGTGGCTGCCCGACAACCAGCACTTCTACTTCCAGAGCGAAGCGACCGGCTACAGCCATCTGTACACCGTTGATGTAGCCTCGGGTGAAGTCAGGCAGCTCACCGATGGCGCGTTTGAGGTGTTCAGCCCACAGATCTCGCAGGACGGCAGCCGGTGGTTCTTCCTGAGCAGTGAGCGCTCCCCGCATGAGCGGCACGTCTACACCATGCCCATCGACGGCGGCGAGCGGACCCGCCTGACGGATGCGGCGGGGATGCGCACCGTTGCCCTGCACCCCGATGAGGACCAGCTCGCCACGCGCTTCTCAACCATTACGGCGCCGTGGGAAATTTATCTGACCGACGTGGGCAGCGAGGCCCGCGAGCGCATCACACACTCGCCCACGGATGAATGGCTGGCGTATCCATGGCGGGAAGGTGAGCTGATGACGTTCGAAGCCTCCGACGGGGTGGACGTGCCCGCGCAACTCTTTACGCCGGAGGAGCCCAATGGCGCTGCGGTGCTGTTCGTGCATGGCGCAGGCTACCTGCAGAACGTCCACCGAGGCTGGAGCAATTACTTCCGCGAGTTCATGTTTCACAACATGCTCACGGATCTGGGCTACACCGTCCTGAACGTGGACTTCCGCGCGTCGGCCGGCTACGGACGCGACTTTCGCACGGCCATCTACCGCCACATGGGCGGGCGCGACCTGCAAGACTACGTGGACGCGTCGCAGTACCTCACCGCCGAGCACGATATCGACCCGGAGCGGCAGTTCATCTACGGGGGGAGTTACGGCGGCTTCATCACACTGATGGCCCTGTTCACGGAGCCCGATCACTTCGGGGGCGGAGCCGCCCTGCGGTCGGTGACCGATTGGGCCCACTACAACCATGGCTACACCTCCAACATCCTCAATACGCCCGTCCAGGACTCGATGGCCTACGTTCGCTCCTCGCCTATCTACCACGCCGAAGGGCTGGAAGACCCGCTGGTGATGACCCACGGCCTGGTGGACACCAATGTGCAGCCGCAGGACATCTTCCGGCTATCGCAACGCCTCATCGAGCTCGGCAAGATCGACTGGGAGCTGGCCATGTATCCCCTGGAGCCGCATGGCTTTCAGACGCCTTCCGGGTGGACGGATCAGTACCGGCGCATCTTCAAGTACATTGAGGAGAGCGTCGGCCCCAACCGCCGGTAGTCTCGTGGAAGATAGCAGGAGGGGGCGCAGCGTACGAATTGCGGCAGGGCCGGCTCGGCGGAGGGACTCGGCGGCATGTAACGTATCGATTGGCCCCGTTGCCCGAGAGAAACGGCTGGT
>JAAAOI010000255.1 GCA_009908945.1 Bacteroidota bacterium | reverse complement strand
GCTGGCGGCGGGCCATGCCTATGCCGAACTGTTGGCCATCAGCGACGATGCTTCGTCGATCGTGGACTTCATCGCTTCTCACGAGCCGCTGGAGGCGGGTGCGTTGGAGAGCTAAGCGGTACGCCGTGCCCGCGCTGGCGGCATGCGCCATGGAAGCGCCAAGCGCCGAAGCTTCCCGCGGAGGCCTCAACGTCCTCACGCCGCCACTGGGGTGCGCAGGTTGCGGGCGGCCTGCACCATGTTGGCCAGGGCGGGCTTCACCTCTACCCAGCGGCGCGTTTTGAGGCCACAGTCAGGATTCACCCAGAGCTGCTCCGCATCCAGCACGTCGAGCGCCTTCTGGAGGAGCGTCTCAATCTCTTCCACAGACGGCACGCGCGGGGAGTGGATGTCGTAGACACCGGGCCCGATTTCATTTGGATAGTCGAACGCATCGAACGCGTCCAGCAGCTCCATGTCGGAGCGCGAGGCTTCGATGGAGATCACGTCGGCATCCATGGCGGCGATAGATTCGATCGTCTCGTTGAAGGCCGAGTAGCACATGTGCGTGTGGATCTGCGTGGCGTCGGCGGCGCCGGCCGAGGCCAACCGGAAGCACTCCACCGCCCAGTCGAGGTAAGCGCCCGCCTCAGCCTCTCGCAGCGGCAGCCCTTCGCGGAAGGCCGGCTCGTCGATCTGGATGGCCCGGATGCCGGCGGCTTCGAGATCGGCCACCTCATCGCGGATGGCCAGCGCAATCTGCCGGCAGGTGGCGGCCCGCGGCTGGTCGTCCCGCACGAACGACCACTGCAAGATCGTCACGGGCCCGGTCAGCATGCCCTTCACCGGCTGCTCGGTGCACGACTGTGCGTAGGCCAGCCACCGGACGGTCATGGGTTCGGGGCGCGCTACGTCGCCGTAGATCACGGGCGGGCGTACGCAGCGGGTACCGTAGCTCTGCACCCAGCCGTGCTCGGTAAACAGGATGCCGGTCATCTGCTGCCCGAAGTACTCCACCATATCGCTCCGCTCCGGCTCGCCATGCACCAGCAAGTCCAGCCCGATCTCTTCCTGCACGGCCAGCGTGTCGGCGATGGTCTCCTCCAAAAACGCCTCGTACGCCGCCGTGGCCAGGTCGCCGCGGTTGTGAGCGGCGCGCTTCTTCCGGACCTCACGCGTCTGCGGAAACGAGCCGATGGTGGTGGTTGGCAGCAGCGGCAGGTCCAGATGCTCTTGCTGCAGCACCCGCCGCTTTGCGTGCGGCTGGTCGCGGCGTTTCATGGCGGGCGTGATGGTGGCCATCCGCTGCTGCACGGCCGGGTTGTGGATGCGACCGGAGCCAGCCCGGCGGGCCCGCGCGGCACGGCTGGCGTCTACCATCGCCTGCACCGCGTCCGTTGTACCATTGCCCAGCGCGGCCAGCGCAGCGATCTCATCGAGCTTTTGCACCGCAAAGGCCAGCCACGGACGCACCTCATCCTCGAGGTTCGCTTCGGTCTCAAGGTCCACGGGTACATGCAGGAGCGAACACGACGAAGCCACCTGCACGCGGTCTGCGCCCAGCGCTGCCACCGCCTGCTGCACGGTGTCGTGCAGTGCATCAAGATCCGCGCGCCATACGTTGCGGCCGTCGATCAGCCCAAGGGAGAGCTGCATGGTCTCGGGAAGGTGGTCCAGCGCGTCCGGCAGCTGCTCCGGCGCGCGCACCAGGTCCAGATGGACGGAATCTACGGGCAGGTCGAACACCGTTTCCAGGTTATCGCTCAGCCGCCCGAAGTACGTCGTCAGCGCCAGGTTAATCTCAGCGGCATCCGCAAGTGCTTCGTAGGCCGTGTGGAAGGCCGCGCGCTCGGCATCGGATAGGTCCATGACAAGGTGCGGCTCATCCATCTGCACGGCCGTGGCGCCCGCCTCTGCCAGCTGCTGCAGCACCTCAGCGTAGACCGGCAGCAGCGCATCCAGCAGGTCCAGCGCCTCGCCCTCGGGGCGTTGCATCTTGCCCAACAGCAGAAACGACACCGGCCCCAGCAGCACCGGGCGCGTCGCGATGCCGGCGTCCCGGGCCTCGGTGTACGCATCCACCGCCGTGGTCGTGGACAGCGCAAAGGCCTGCCCGGCCTCAAACTCGGGCACGATGTAGTGATAGTTCGTGTCGTACCACTTGGTCATCTCCATCGCGGGGACACCCGTGCCCTCCGTGCCCTCGGCGTCGACCTCCCGCTCCTGCAGGCCGCGGGCCATGGCGAAGTAGGTGTCGAGGTCCACCGTATCGCCCGTCCCTCCAAACCGTGGCGGCACCGCGCCAACCATGGCGATGGTGTCGAGCACCTGGTCGTAGAACGAAAAGTCGTTGGAGGGGATGTGGTCGATGCCGGCTTGCTGCTGTTGCGTCCAATGGCGCCGGCGGAGCGTGCGTGCCGTGTCGTGCAGGGCAGCCTGTGTGCTATCACCAGCCCAGTAGGCCTCGACGGCCTTCTTCAACTCGCGGTGGGCACCAATGCGGGGGAAACCAAGGGTGGCGGTCGTAATCATGGTATGGAGCAGTAGAGCGTTCAGTAAAGGACAAGAGCGTTGAAACCGCCGGGTTAGCCCGACGTCGGCGGCGTCGGTGCAGGTGGGGGCGCCGCATCGTCCTGCAGCGGCGGCACAGCGACCGGCGTGCCGTCATCCCCAAGGGCTACGAGGGTGAAGGTACCGGTGCACGCCAAGATGCACTGGTAGGCATCCATCGGCTCGATGAACATCTCCGTGCGCACCTCCATCGACGAGGTGCCGGTAGCAACAACACGGGCGACCAGTTCTACGATCGTGCCTTCGGGCACGGGCTTCTGGAAGTCGATGGCGCCCGTGTGCACCGTAACCACTTTCGTGCGGGACCAGCGCGTGGCGCAGATAAAGGCGGCCTGATCCATCCAGGCCATCGCTGATCCCCCAAACAGCGTATGGTAGTGGTTGGTATCGCCCGGGAAAACAGCACGCACGTGGCGCGTCTCGGCGGCGTGAGGGACGGACGGTGCAGGAGCGGTGGCCATACGCAAGCGCATCAGTCGGTGAGAAGGCATCCGTGCGCCGACAGTGCGCAGGAGACTGACACGCGAAGGGACAGACAGGCATGGCGGAGCCGGTAAGGCGCGGCGGCCGCCAGCAAGCGACTATGACATGTCTATCCCCGATCGTGCGTCCCAGGGGCGCGTGGGGCGCGGTGAACAGCCAGGGGCTGTCCGTGGGTGATCGCTCGCTAAGCGCAGGCATGCGGACTATGACCGTTGCGCGACAGTGCCGGAGTTCCACCGGGCTTCCCCCGAGACGCCGGGTGCGAAAGCAGTTTCTCCGCAGCGCCAGCCGCTATGCCACGACAGCATAGCCTCAGCAAGTGTACAATATGCATTCTCATCATACTGCACATGCGGAGCGGTGTCAACTGTACAAAGCGCCTTCGCCCCGTGATTACACGGTCATTGCATTCGGTACCGGCAGTTGGTCCCGTTGCCTCACCCACAAGTCCGCGGTACGAATAAAAGCGCACAGCCCGCACAACCTAAAACAGCGTCGCGATATCCAGGCTGAATCCTTCAATCACTGCCGACGCTGCCGTGCCCGCCTCCACCACCCGGGCCTGCTGCTGAAAGCCCGCGTCCGTATTACCATGCACTTCCACCGCCTGCGTCTCCGGGTCGATCGTCCAGTACTCCCGCACCCCGTGCTGCTCGTACAGCCGTTTTTTGATGCCCACATCCCGATGGCCGGTGGATGGCGAGAAAATCTCCGCTACTACGTCCGGCGCCCCGTTGATGCGCTGCGCCCCGATGATCTCCCGCCGCGCCTCCGCAATATAGAGGACGTCGGGCTGCACGGTGGTGGCTTCCGAGAGGTACACGTCCATCGGGGCAATTAACACCTCCCCGGTTTCCTCTTGGTCGATATGGTGCTGCATTGATACAGCCAGGCGCAGCAAGATTCGTTGGTGAAGGGACGTAGGCGACGGGGCCATGACGAGGTCACCCGCGATGAGTTCATAGGGCGCACCCTCGGGGAGTTGGGCGTAGTCGGCGTACGTGTAGGATTCCTTTTCTGGAATGGGTAGCGCCGTGGCCTCCGGTGAGGATGTCGTCTGC
>JAAAOI010000102.1 GCA_009908945.1 Bacteroidota bacterium | reverse complement strand
AGGGGCCGGTGCCGACCTGGTCGTCTACCCCGAGCTCTCCTTCACGCCCTTCTGGCCGCAGCATCGGGCCGGCGCCGACGCGATGACCCGGGCCGAGCCCATCCCCGGCCCCACCACCGCGGCGTTTCAGGAGGCTGCCGCGCGGCACAGCGTGGTGGCCATCATCAACCTGTACGAGCGCGCAGGCGATGTGGCCTACGATACCTCCCCCGTGATCAACGCGGATGGCCGCCTGCTGGGCCGCACGCGGATGCTGCATATCACCGACTACGCGGGGTTTTACGAGCAGGGCTACTACACGCCGGGCGACACCAAGGCGCCGGTGTACGATACCGCGGCGGGCCGCATCGGCGTGGCCATCTGTTACGACCGCCACTACCCCGAGTATCTGCGGGCGCTCGCCTTGCAGGGCGCCGACCTGGTGGTGGTGCCGCAGGCAGGCGCGCAGGGCGAGTGGCCGGACGGCCTGTTCGAGGCCGAGCTGCGCGTGGCTGGTTTCCAGAACGGCTACTTCATGGCGCTGGCCAACCGCGTAGGCGCAGAAGACGTGCTGACCTTTGACGGCGGCTCGTTCGTCTCCGATCCCGAAGGGCAACTCGTGGCGCAGGCGCCGCGGGGGGAGGAAGCCATCCTGTACGCCACGATCGACCTTGATGCGTGCAAGCAAGCGACCGCCCGCCGGCTCTTTCTGCGCGACCGCCGGCCTGCGCTGTACGAAGGCGGAGCCGTGGCGCAATAAACCGCGCACGTCGCAAGCCGTGGCTCCGAGTGGATCCCGCGGCCCTCCCGTGGCACCTTCGCCACAGGTTTGGTATACTGCTGCTGATATCCTTTTTTGACGCACGTCGCATGATGCCCGTCGCATGATGCCCGTCGCCCACTACCCGCCGATGCGGTTGCCCGGGCCACCGCTCCTGCGCATCGCAGAGCAACACGTTCAGCCTTTCCCTGACCTACCCGTTTGTTCTATGCACGACTTCACCGATACCAACGTCCTTATCACCGGCGGCACGCGCGGCATTGGCCGCTCCATGGTAGAGGCCTTCGCGAAGGCCGGCGCCAACATCGCGTTCACCTTTCGCTCCTCCACAGATGCGGCCGACGCCCTCACCGCGGAACTCTCCGATGCAGGCGTCGACGTACTTTCTTTTCAGGGTGATGCCGCCGAGATGAACGCCGCCGAGGAGGCGGTAAACGGGGTCGTCGACGCCTGGGGCTCGCTGGACGTGCTCATCAACAACGCCGGCATCACCAAGGACGGGCTGATGCTGCGGATGAGCGAGGACGACTGGGATGCGGTGATCAACGTGAACCTGAAGAGCGTCTTCAACTTTGCGAAGGCCTCGTACCGGCAATTCATGCGGCAGCGCGGCGGCGTGATGCTGAATATGTCATCGGTAGTGGGCGTGATGGGCAACCCCGGCCAGACCAACTACGCGGCCTCGAAGGCCGGCATTATCGGGTTCTCGAAGAGCCTGGCCAAGGAGCTGGGCGGCCGGGGCGTGCGCGTCAACGTGATTGCCCCGGGCTACGTCGCCACCGAGATGACCGGCAAGCTGTCCGACAAGGCCCGCGACGCCATGCTCGATGCCGTGCCGCTGGGCCGCCCGGCCGAGCCAGCGGACGTGGCGCAGGCCGCGCTCTTCCTCGCCTCCCCTGCTGCGGCCTACATCACAGGCCATGTGCTGCACGTAGACGGCGGCCTGGCGATGTAGCCATCTTGTAGCCATCTTGTAGCCCTTGCACAGCATCGTTCGCAGCGCGCGCTGCCATGCGATCCGCAGCGTAAACCACACCGTAAACCGCAGCTCCGACGGCGGCGGATCGTTAGCAGCAGCCGCTGCGTACAGTCCCCCGCTTCGGTATCGGAGCCTCCTGCTGACGCCGCGACGCCGCGGCTGCCCTTTTCATTTCGACAAGATTGCGGACGCGCATCGCCTCATGGCTGATTCTAACGGCAACACCTCCAGTTCTCCATACACCCGCACCATTGACCTGCGCACCAAAACGGTGCGGGAGAAGCGCCAAAAGAAGGCCCAAGAACGCCTGACGGAGGCCAGCGGGAAGGAACTGGACGCGCTGGATCCCGACAACCTCCCCGACCGCGTGCAGCAGGCCATGCGCGCCACCGGCTGGAAGGACCTCATGGACGTTCAGAAGCAAGCTATCCCGTACGTCCTCGCCGAGCGCGACCTGATCGTGCAGTCACGCACCGGATCGGGCAAGACGGGCGCCTTCCTCCTCCCGCTGTTTGAGGTGCTGGATGCGCAGCGCAGCGAACCGCAGGCGCTCATCCTCACGCCCACGCGCGAGCTGGCGAAGCAGATCTACGAGGAGTTCGAGCAGATGAAGACCGCCACGCGCGAGACGTTCGACCTGGAGGCGGTGCTGGTTTACGGCGGTGTCGGCTACGGCCCGCAGATCCGCGCCTTCAAGCAAGGCGTGCAGGTCATCATCGGCACCCCGGGCCGCGTGCTCGACCATCTCAACAAGAAAAACCTGATCCTGGACAAGCTGGATGTGCTGATCCTGGACGAAGCCGACGAGATGCTGTCGATGGGCTTCTATCCGGACATGAAGGAGATCAAGAGCTTTCTCCCGGACGATCGCATCTCGTGCCTCTTCAGCGCAACGGTGCCGCCCAAGGTGCGGGCGCTGGGCAACGAGTTTCTGCGCGATCCCAGCTTCCTCTCGCTGAGCACCGGCCAGGTGAGCGTGGAAGAGATTGAGCACCGCTACTACATCGTCGACAAGATGGACAAGGACCGGGCACTGACGCGGCTGATTGAGTGGGAGAACCCGGAGTCGGCAATTGTTTTCTGCAATACCAAGCGCGAGGTCGAGTACCTCACCAACTTCCTCTCCAATTACGGCTACCATGCCAGCGACATCTCCGGCGACCTCTCGCAGAAGGACCGCGAGAAGGCCATGAAGCAGATCCGCGACGGCAAGCTGCGCTTTCTGGTAGCTACCGATGTGGCGGCGCGCGGCATCGATATCTCGGAGCTGAGCCACGTCTTCCAGTACGACGCGCCGGACGACCCCGACTGGTACATCCACCGCTCTGGCCGCACGGCGCGGGCTGGGCGCTCGGGCACAGCCATCACGCTGGTGGCCTTCGACGAGGAGTTCAAGGTCAAGAATGTCGAGAAGGAGTACGGCGTCGACTTCACGGAGGGCGAGTTGCCGGATGAAGACGCGCTGGGCGAGCGCGTAGCAGCGCGCCTCGCCACTCTGCTGCGCGAGCGGTTTGAGCAGAAACCGCGCCTCGTGCAGGAGCGCGTCTCCCGCTTCGAGCCCACCGTGGAGGCCCTCGCCGAGTCGCACCCCGCGCTGCTGGCCATGCTGGTGGATGAGGTCTACTTCTCCCACCTGGAAGCGCAGCGCGAGCACTCCCGCTTCGATGAAGCAGAGGCCGACACGGGCACCGCTCCGGACGGCGCCTCCGCCGCCAAAGCCAGCGATGAACGCCAGCAAAAACGCAACCGTACCCAGGGCAAAAAACGCAATACGAAGCGAGGCAACACCCGGGGCAGCGGGCGCGGCAAGGGACGGAGCGGCCGCCGCAAAGGAAATCGTGGCTCACGTAACAAGGGCCGCTCCTGACGATGCTTCGCTCCGTACCGACGGTCCTCTGCTCTGCTGTGCTGCTGTTGCTTGGCGTTCTGCCGGCTGCGGGTACGGCGCTCGTAGCCGACACTACAGAGGTGGGGGCAGACACGGAAGCCTACCGCATCTACCAGCCCGACGGCACAGCGGTGACGCTGGACGAGTTGGCCGCTGCCGCCGACACCGTGCAGGTCGTCTTCTTTGGCGAACAGCACAACGACCCGGTAGCCCACGCGCTGCAAGACAGCCTCTTTCGGCAGCTGCACGCCCGCGCCGACACCGCGACGGCTCGTCCGGTCGCGCTCTCGCTGGAGATGTTCGACCGCGACGTGCAGTACATCCTCAACGAGTACCTCGCCGGGCACATTAACGAAGAAAACTTCTTACAGAGCGTACGGCCGTGGAGCAACTACGCATCGGATTACCGGCCGCTGGTAGAGTTTGCGCGGATGCGTGACCTGTCGGTGCTGGCTGCAAACGCACCCCGGC
>JAAAOI010000078.1 GCA_009908945.1 Bacteroidota bacterium | reverse complement strand
AAACCGCGACATTGCCCCCTACGAAGATGAGCAGGTAGAGGCCCCGCTGATGGCTGAACGCCCCGAGCCGGGCCGTATCGTCCAGGAGGAGGCCTTGCCCTACGACGTAACCGCTTTCCAGCTCAGCAACGGCGTTCGCGTACTGCATAAGGCCACGGACTTCAAGGACGACGAGGTCCGGTTCACGGCGTTTGCGCCCGGCGGCACATCGCTGGCTGCAGATGCCGAGTACTTCGAAGCCAGCTTTGCGGCCAACCTTGTGTCCAGCAGTGGCGTGGGCGCGCTGGACGCCACCGCCCTTGACCGGGCACTGGCGGGGCAGGTCGTCAGTGTCTCACCCTTCATCAGCGAATTGGAGCAGGGCTTCCGAGGACAGGCCTCGCCTGAAGATCTGGAGACGCTCTTTCAACTGGTGCACCTGTACGCCACCGATGCGCGGGCCGACAGCTCAGCCTACCGCAGCTTTCAGAATCAGCAGCGCTCGTTCCTCTCTAACCGTGCCGCTGCGCCGCAAAGCGCCTTTCAAGACTCGCTGGTGGCCGCCCTCTTCAACAATGATATCCGGCGGCGTCCGCCGACCGTTGAGGAGATCGACGGGCTGGATCTGGCGCAGGCCAAAGCCTTTTACGATGCGCGCTTTGCCAATGCTGGGGACATGACCTTCGCCTTTGTCGGCAACATCGACCCCGAGATGCTGCGTCAGCATGCCCAGCAGTACCTCGGGTCGCTACCCGCCAGCAGAGCCGCAGGCGACTGGCGCGACGTGGCTCCGCCCAGGCCGGAAGGCATTGTGGAGAAAGCTGCGTACAAGGGGCAGGCAGAGCAGAGCCAGGTGGCCCTCATCTTCCACGGTGAGATGCCAGATGATGCCATGGAGCGCCACTACCTGTCCACGCTCGAAAACATCCTGAGTATCCGGCTCCGGGAGGAGCTCCGGGAGGAGCGCAGCGGCGTGTATGGTGTGCAGGTGCAATCCAGCACCTCCGTCCGCCCGAATGCGGAGTACCAGTTCGTCGTCGTGTTTGTGACGGACCCGGAGCGTGTGGAGGAGCTAACGACCGCGGTTTTCGACGAGATTGCTGATCTGCAGGAAAATGGCGCAACCGAAGACAAACTCTCCACCACGAAGGAGCAACAGCGGCGCTCACGCGAGACGGCCCTGGAAGACAACGCCTTCTGGCTGGGCCAACTGATCACCACGGAGCGCTACCCAGAGCGGACCCTCGACATGCTGATTGACGGCTTTACCGAGCGCATCGATTCGACGACCCTGGAGGACGTCCAGCAGGCTGCCCGGCGCTACCTGAATCCGGAGCAGTACGTAAACGTGACGCTCTTCCCCGAGCGGATGGCGCCCAGCGAGGCGTCGGAGACCGCAGCAACAGGCGCCGACGAGTAGGCGCGCCCGCTCCTCCGCTGATCAATCACCTGGCGGCCCTGCACTTGCATGTGGAGGGCCGCCGTTTTTATGGTCTGCCTCCCTCCTACCGTATGCCTGAAGGTCCGCGACGCTGGCAGCAGACGTTCAACCTTCGCACCGATGACACCTCCGCGGCGGGCGAGGTGACCCCACCGGCGCTGTGTGCGGTGCTCCAGGACGCAGCCAGCCAGCATGCCGCCGCCCTGCGCGTCTCCCCAGCGCATCTGCCCAACCAGACCTGGTTTCTTGCGGGGCTTTCCCTTCGCCTGCCCCATCGTCTGGACCCGGCCTTGCCGCTCATAGTGCACACGTGGCCCTGCGGCACCGAGCGCTTGCTGGCCCTGCGCGCCTTTACGCTCACGCAAGACGGCCGGCCCGTCGGGAAAGCCCTCAGCCGGTGGCTACTCATCGACCGTGAGCGGCGCCGGCCCGCGCGGATCCCGGACGCCATCGCAGCGCTCGCCGAGGGGCCTATCCCTGAGCTACCGTACCACCCGGCCGTTGAGCCATGGCAGGGCTCTACAGCCCACAGGTGGTCTCTCACCGTTCGTCACATGGACATCGACGCGAATCAGCACGTCAACAACACACGGTACGTGGCGTGGATGACGGAAGCTGTTTTTCAGCAGGACGGGCCGCGCTCGCTCCAGGCGTTGCAGGTGCGGTTCGACCACGAGGCCGCTGTTGATGCAGCGCTGCGTGTAGAAACCGTAGCCACCGGCGCCGATCGCTTCGCGCACCGCATCGTACGGGAGGCTGACGATACACTTCTCGTGCAGGGCCGTACGGTATGGCGGGCCGTCGAGCACGAGACCGCGGACGTCTCTACCCCGTAGCTCTTACGCGGTGAGCCTGCGACGCCACCGAGGCTCGGGCTAAAACTGCAGCGTAACGCCCAGGCCAAAGGTAAGCAGGTCGGTGCGGGAGCGGCGGACGTCAAACGCCAGTCTATCACCGGTGCGGTCGATGGACCCGCGCCGCAGATATTCTGCCTCTTCGCCAAAGAGGTAGCGCGCGCCAAGGTTGAGGTAGACGGCCCGGATGGACGGCTGTCCGTCGCTTCGCGGAGAGGGTTGCGCAAGGCGGAGGTCAATGCCCCCGCCGACCCCAAAGCTCAGGGCAATGTCATCGAAGTTGACAGAAGACGCGATCGGATCGCGATCTCGCGAGCCCCGGTCTTCGATACGGGTGCTGGTGAAGAGGTACTTAAAGCCAAAGAGCCCATCCACGTGCGGCCGCACGGCTCCTTCTTCGGGCTGCATCCGGAGCAGCAGGTGCGTCAGGATGATGTCATTGGTCGTCCGTACGTTCACCCGCACATCGGGGACCGTTGAGCTAAACGGCTCGCTGCGCCGTTCGATGCCGTAATTCATGTAGCCGAAATCGAGCCCGATGAGCGCGGGGGTCCCCTGAAAGCGCAGCCCGGCCATGAGCGTCCCGCCTACCCCGGCGCGGCTGACGTTATCGCCGAACCCGCCCTGGGGAAGGCCCACCGAGACGTTGCCCGTCACCTCGGGCTGAACCTGTGCCGTGGCGGGCGTGGACTGGAGGCCCCCGAGCAATAGGAGCAGTAAGCTGGTGAGGCAAATAAGAGACAGGGTGCGCATAGGAAGAGACGGGATTGGGTGAGCGGGAGCCGAATTCCCCGTTACGAGCGGGAGGCAGATTCCGTTACAGCGGAAGCTGCAGCCGCTGAGGCCCGGCGATCGCTGTGAAAAAGCGAGGCGACGTCTGGCGCCTCATCACGAGCGACCATAGCTGCCAATAGCTTGCCAAACCGGAAAGCCAGCCCCATCCCGTGGCCATTGAAGCCGCCCGCCCAATAGCTACCGGGGGCATGAGGTACCGACCCGATGAGCGGTAGGCGGCTGGCCGTGAAGCCCATCGTGCCGCTCCATCGCCGCTGCACCTGTGCGCCCGCAGCCCAGGGAAAATGACGCTGCAGGTAGGCTTCGAGGGCGTCCTGTACAGGGGGCGTGGTCGCATCGGCAAACCCCACCTCTGCTGCCGCGTGCTGATGCCGCGCGCCGCCCAGCAACACTTCGCCGCCGGGGAGCTGGCGCAGGTAGTAGTTGCCCTCGTGCGAGTACATCGGGCATGCGAGCACGCGGGAGGCCAACGGGGCCGTCGCCAGCATCTGAGCGCGTACCGGCCGGACGGCGCCCTCCGGCCGCACCAGGCCCGGCACGGGCGCGGCGTTCGTCGTCAGGAGCACCTGCCCGGCCGCCACCGTGCGGTGGGGAGTGATGAGATGTACACGCCCGTTCTGAGGCAGCACCTCGATCACACGGTGCTGCGGGCATACCGTAGCCCCGCTCTGCGCGATGATGTGGCGCACCAGCTTGAGCGGATCGCAGGTGGCGCCGGAGGGCACATTCAGCGCGCCGAAGAAGCCCCCGGCCTGCGCGCGGCGGCTGACCTCCTGCGGCGGCAGGTACGCCACGGGCACGCCATCGGCCCGCAGCGGCGTCACCGACCGCTGCAGCCGCTCATCCTCCGCCGCGGTGCCCGCCACGATGAGGCTGCCGGTGCGCTGCAGATCGAACGCGGTCGGGTCCAGCTCTTTCTCCAGCAGCTGGCGGTTCTCAAGCGTGAACTGCCAGAGCCGCTGGGCCGTAGCGCGGCCATACCGCGCGATGTCCGTCACATAATCTGTCGCGATCCCTTGCAGCAAAAAGCCAGCATTGCGGCCGCTGGCGCCATAGCCCGGCTCCACGGC
>JAAAOI010000004.1 GCA_009908945.1 Bacteroidota bacterium | reverse complement strand
GGCACCGCGAGCGTCCATGAAAGCGTTTTGGCGATCAGCTTCCCGCTATCGCTACGGATGTAATCGCTCATGACGTTGTTGAGGCCATAGAACCCGTGATGCAGCGCAAACACCAGGAAAAACAGGTTGAAGGCTTTCCACAGCACCGCATAGACCGGGTCGGCCAGGCGCTGCATGACCACATCGTAGGGGGTGACCTCCACGCCCTCGCCCACGCGCGCTTGCACGCCAGCCTGCGCAGCATCTGGATAACTGGGGAGCTCTCCTGCTTCCGCCTGCTCGGTGGTGATGACCTGGTGCGCTACGCTGGCCAGTTCCGAATCGTAGTGCTGCACCCAGAAGTGCGTGATGAGTAGAAAGACAAGAAAAGTGCCCGTGATGCGGTGAATGAACCAGTTGCGGGCATTGGAGCGAGCGTTTCCGTAGCGAGGCATAAGGCGCGTCAGTCAGAACGTGAAAACAGGGGGAGCAGTGGGCAGGGCCGTCCGGGCAGCCTCTTACCCAAAGAAGTGGGACACCAGCGTCGCGATGATGGGATAGCCGCCTACCACCATAATGACCGCCGCAACGGCGCCCAGCGTCCAGAAAAGCCGCTTCTGGTTGGGGCTCCATCCCAGAAAATCGATGAGGACAATCCGCAGGCCATTCAAGGCATGGTACACCACAGCACCCAGCAGCAAGAACTCGCCGACTTTAAAGATGGGCGCATGGTACGAAGTAATTAGCGCGTTGAAGGCGTCGGCATCCGATAGCTTTCGCAGCCCCCAGATGTGCACTGTCAGGTAGACCACCAGCGCCACGCCCGTCAGGCGGTGCAGCATCCAGGCAAACATGCCAGTGCGGACTTTATACCACTGGAAGCGTTTGGTGTCGGTGGCAACCTGCGGTCGTTCGGTAGTTTCGGTAGCCATGGAGAGAAGAGACAGACGGGTGGTGGAGGTCGCGTGCAGCCCCAGCGCGTGCGCTCATGCAGGCGCGGTCAACACGTTTGTAACAAAATCATCTACTGCTATCTTACCGTAAACCAATTGTTTCGGAAATGTGATAACAAGTTGGCGTGTAGATAACGTCGACAGCGCGGCCTGCTGGAGGCGGCGTTGGCTGTGGTGCACACGGGTGTGGCTCCCGGTAGTATAACAACCGTCGCCGAATAATTCTACCGGAAACAGCACTGGGCGCCGGCTTCAGCAGGGTAGCGCTGCGCCCGCGCGCCCCCCGCTCCCTTCTCGTATGCTTTTTTCGTACCGCAAGTAGCACGCAAGCGGTGCGTCGGCCGTGCCGGTGCCGCGTTGCCTTGGGATCAATTCGGGCATCGGTGCGATTCATTAGATTCGAAACTACATCGCCGTCACGGAATGTGCCTCGGCGTAGAGAGTTGAACGGAACGCCTTTTGCAGCATCGTGCAGGTGCAATGTTCAGCAGGCGGGCCATGGGCCTGCATATGCTTGCTGAACGCACCCGCGCGGCCTGCCGGGGGTTACTCCATCGGCGCATGGCCCCTGCGTACCTGATCGCACGAACGCCGTTTCCTGTCAGCACCCGGCCGCGTGCCGCCTGCAGCACAACCAACCTTCTTTTTTGCTACAGCGAGCGTCGCTTGCGGCGCCTCGCCCCGTACAATCCCGTATTCCTCTCATTACCAACAGATGGTGCACCTTACGGACCCGCGCGGAGGCCTTCTGCACAGCAGGCTGCGCCTCCGTCGTTGCCGGCATCCATCGCGCAACGGACACTTTTTCCGCCGCCCCCTTCCCCTTCGTCCCCATGATTCATCTACAGACACCACCCTCAATGTTCGGGACGAGAACGCCGGGCCGCGGCCAGCAACCCACTGCTATGCTACGCCATGGCCCTGCAGCCGGGCAACGCATCGTAGGCGTGCACCGCTCCTTACCCTATGGGCAAAGAAATAGTCATTAATGCCGAAGACGACATCACGCGGATAGCCATCGTAGAGGATGGCGAACTCGGCGAATTGCACTTTGAAAACCCCGAAAACGAACGGACCATCGGCGACATCTATCTCGGGCGCATCCGTCGCGTGATGCCCAGCATCCGCGCCGCCTTTGTAGATGTGGGCCAAGAGCAGGACGCGTTTCTCCACTTTTCCGACCTGTCGGATAACCTGCAAGACCTCCTGCAGTTTGTGCAGCAGAAAAACCCCCGTGTCGACGAGAACGTGGAGCTCTCCAAAAGCAGCGGTACGGGCCGCGGCGGACGCAGCCGGAGCTACAACCAGCAAAAACATCTCAACAACGGGCAACGCATCTTGGTGAAGATCACCAAGGAGCCCATTAGCAACAAAGGCAGCCGGGTCTCCACCAACATCTCGCTGGCCGGGCGCTTTCTGGTGCTGGTGCCGCTGGCCGACTATACCGCGGTGTCCAAGAAGATCAACTCGCACAAGGAGCGCCGCCGCTTGCGGGCGCTGGCAAAGTCGCTGCTGCCGCCCGGTTTTGGGATCATCGTGCGGACCGTTGCCGAAGGGCGCGACGCCAAGTCGCTGGATACCGACCTGAACCTGCTGCTGGATAAGTGGCGCCGCATCGAGAAGAACCTGAAGGGCAAGCCCAGCCCCCCGGTGAAGGTGCACGAAGATGTGGGGATGGCGTCATCGATCATCCGCGACCTCTTCTCGCAGGACTTCGACCGTATCCTCGTCGACCAGCCCACCCTCTACCGCAAAATCCGCAGCTATGTGCAGGCAGTAGCGCCGCAGATGGCCAAGGCCGTGCAGCTGCACAAGGACCGGTCGCACGTGTTTACGGAGATGGGCGTAGACGAAGACATTGAAGAGGTGTTTGATAGCCGCGTCGAGCTCCCCTCTGGCGGGTATCTGTTTGTGGAGCAAACCGAGGCCATGCACGTGGTCGATGTCAACTCGGGGCGCTCGGGCAAGGGGATGTCGCAGGAGGAAAACTCGCTGCGCGTCAACCTCGAAGCTGCACGTATCATTGCCCGGCAGATTCGCCTGCGCGACCTTGGGGGGATCATCGTGATTGACTTTATCGACATGCGCAGCGATAAGAACAACCAGAAGGTCTACGATGCCCTGCAGGAGGAATTTGCCAAGGACCGGGCCGTCACTAAGGTGCTCCCCATGAGCGACTTTGGCGTTATGCAAATTACCCGGCAGCGCCTGCGCCCCAGCCTCACGACGACCTTCTCGGGGCCCGATGTGAACGGCAGCTCGGACGACAAGGAAGCGTCCAGCCGCGAGACGCAGAAGAGCCGCGCCGACAAGCGGTCGGCTGCTGAGGCGAAGCGCGCCTCGGCAGACCGGTCGCGTGGGCGCGGTCGGCAAAAGCAGAAAAAGCAGCCGTCGAGAAAACAGCAGGCGAAGCAACAGGCGAAGCAACAAGGCCGTGGCAACGGCCGCTCCAGCCCGTCGAGTGCACGTCGATCCAAGGGGCGAGCGGCGAAGAACCAGGGACAGAAGGCGCCTCCGGAGCGCCGCTCTGCTCCATCCGCCCGTGAGCGTTCGACAACTGCAGCAGCGCCTAAACGGTCGCCCCAGGAATTGCTGCAAGAGATTGAGCAGTGGATTGCCGCCTACCGCAAGACCGGCCAGCGCCGGAGCCTCACGCTGCGCGTGCACCCGTTCACGGCGGCCTACCTGAACCGAAAGGTGCCCACCTACCCCACCCGCTGGTTTATGAAGCACCTGCTGCGCGTGCGCCTCGACTTAACCGACGAGGTAGCCCCCACAGCCTACGCCTTCATCGACCCGGGCACGGGTACAGACGTAACGGATACCGTCTCTCACCAGACGTCGTAACCTGCGCCCCTTCGCGCGCTTTCTCTCCTCACCTTCGCCTCTGCTTATGCGCTTCTTCATGGCCGGCCTGCTGGCCGCGGGTCTGCTCCTACTGGCCCCTCCCGCTCACGCCCAGTTCGGCCTTGAGGAGGACCGCGTCGGCGCCCAGCCCGTGGCCGCGCTTGGCGCTTCGTGGGTGAGCTTTCGCTACAGTGGAGCGGCGGATCTGGAAGAGCCGCTGTTCTTTGAGGGGCTCGCGCCCAGCATCACGGTGAGCGTGCCGGGCCTGACGCTGGTCGCCCTCCGGGGGCGCTCCAGCCCCGCCGGGCAAACCACCAGCACCGACCTTACGGATCTGCAACTCACGGTCTGGGGGCGCTGGCACCCGTTCGAGGCCCTGCGCGAGGGCGCCACGCGACTGTACGTGCCCATTGGGCTCCATACCAACTACCGAGACGCTACCGCGCCACAAGAGCGTGAAGGCCTGCCCACGCGCACCTTTGAGGTCACCACCCTCGCCCTTGGAGCCGGCGTCGGCGGGGCCCAGCAGTTTGGCGAGGCCTGGCTGGTTCGGGCGCGGGCGCAACCGTTCATCGGCCTGGCGCAGCGCTCTTTTCTGGGGGGCGCCGATGCTGCCTGGCTGCTGGATGTGGATGCCGATATCGTCCGAGCCAACGTGCTTGGCGCGTGGGGCCTTGCGCTCGGCTACGGCCTGCGCTGGCAGCACTGGCGCCTGGGGACACCGTCGTTTCAGGAAAGCCCGGACCTCCACCATACCGGCACACAGCACACGGTGCGGCTCGGCCTCCTGTTTTAGCGCTCGTTTGCGCAGCCTCGCCCGCGTCCTCCTCTTCGCACCTCGGGTGCGGCACGCTTGGCGCTTGTGGGTAGCCGTTGACCGTTCGGTGACTGCTGAACAGACGACCGCTGCATGCTTCCACCGCCCTCTGCTTACCGAGCTGTGCCGAAGGCATGATCCTGTGCCCCCCCGCCCCGGAGGACGAGACCGGGACGAGACCGAGACGCGCCCAAAGGACGACTGATGGCGCGAAGCGGCATGCCGGGGGCGAGGGCGTGAGGTGGACGAACGTGAGGCACACCACAACCGTTTTCACTTAGCCAGTAGCCATCACCCTCTTGTGTTTTTCTTCTGCATGAACCCGTAGCTTATCCCCCATGACGGACGCTCAAGTCCTTGACGCCCTGACGGAGATCGCCAGCTCCTTTGACCTGCCTGTGCGCCGCGAGAAAGGTAACTTTCGTGGTGGGCGGTGCGTGGTCGATGGCGAAGAACTTATTCTGCTGAACAAACGCCACCCCCCCGAAGTGAACGTGGCCATTCTGGCGCAGAGCCTGCAAGACCTTCCCCTCGACACCGTGTACATCCGCCCGGCCGTCCGCCAGGTGCTCGACGCCCATCGCTCCACTTCCGACGTTCCCTCCGCAGACGCTTCGCCTTCGTCATGACCGTAACCCTTCTTGGCACGGGCACGTCTGTTGGCGTGCCGGTCCTTGGCTGTGACTGTCGCGTCTGTACCTCCTCCGATCCCCGGGACCGGCGCACGCGCTGCGCCTGCCTCGTGGAGGTCGACGGCATCCATATCCTCATCGATGCCGGGCCCGACTTTCGCATGCAGGCCATGCGCCAGGACATCCAGGCGGTGGATGCGCTGCTCATTACCCATCATCACTTTGATCACGTCGCCGGGCTGGATGATCTCCGCCCGTACTTTTTCTGGAATCGACGCCCCATGCCGTGCATCGCATGCGAAAATACCGCCGAGGTGATGCGCAACACCTTCTACTACATCTTTGGCGAAGACCGCTATTCGGGGGCTGCGTTGCTGCAACTGCAGACCGCCAACGGCCCATTTGAGGTACCCAGCCGCTATGCGAACGATGCTTCACCCGTCCCCGTGCAGCCCATCGAGATGACGCACGGCGACCTGCCGGCGCTTGGCTACCGCATCGGTAACTTCGCTTACCTGACGGACGCCAGCTACATTCCGGACGCCAGCTTTGAGAAGCTCGATGGCGTGGAGCTCGTTATACTGGACGCCCTGCGCCACAAGGCCCACTACAAGCACTTCACCATTCCCGAGGCGGTGGACGTGGCGCAGCGCATCGGGGCGCGCCAGACCTACTTTACGCATATGACGCACAGCGTCCTCCACGCCGAAGAGGACGCCCGACTGCCCGAGGGTATCAACCTTGGCTACGATGGCCTCACCGTGACGCTGGACGCGCCGTAGAACGTGTGTGCCACATGCGCCGTTGTATTTCGCCCCTTTGCCCCCGCCGCCTCTCGTCTTCTGCTCTTACGGTATGCACGTGCTCGTTCTGAACGGCCCCAACCTGAACCTGCTCGGGATGCGCGAGCCGGAACTGTATGGGGACGATACCCTGGCCGACGTAGAAAAAGGGCTTCGCGCGGCCTTTCCCGACGTGCGGTTTACGTTTGAGCAGAACAACCACGAGGGCACGCTCATCGACGCCATCCAGGATGCCGGGTTGGACAACATCGCGGGCATCATTTTTAACCCCGGCGGCTACACGCACACGTCCGTGGCGCTGCGCGACGCGATTGCGGCTGTTCGCGTGCCCGTGGTGGAGGTGCACCTCTCCAACATTTATGCGCGGGAAGACTTCCGGCACCACTCCCTGCTGGCCCCCGTCTGCGAGGGGCAGATCAGCGGCCTTGGCATCCACGGCTACCACCTCGCCCTGCGCTACCTGATGACGCGCTGACGCCCCTGCTTTCCCCTCCTGCCCTCCTCTACCATGGCCGGCTACCGTGGACATCTAACAGGTGCGCTGCTGTTCTTTGGGGTGTACCTCCTGGGGCTGATCTACCTCTTTTCCATCGATGCGGCCTACGAGCAGTTCACGGCCCTGGAGCTGGTGGCCTATCCGCTGGCGCTGCTGGGCCTCTGCCTCATGTTCGGCCTCTGGCCGGATGTAGACATCAACTCCAAGGCGCAGGTGCTTTTCTACAGCATCTTTTTTGTGATTGACCTCTTCCTGATTGCGACGCAGCACTTTGAGGAAGCGGCCTACCTGGGCCTGTTTGCGCTGCTGCCCGTGCTGAGCAAGCACCGGGGGTGGACGCACACGTGGTGGGCCATGCTGCTCATCCCGCTGCCGTTGCTGGTGCTGCCCCTGCTGTTCTATGCGGAGCGCCCCCTGGCCGGGTTGCCCTTCTACGGGGCCGCGGTGGTGGGCTACAGCAGCCACCTCTTCATGGACGGCCTGCTTCCACGCCGCAAGCGCCGGCGCCGCTCCTGACGGGCCCGTGCAGGACGCGGATCGCTCAAACCCTCCTGCCCGCTGCGGGTAGCACGACCGCGCCTCCCTTTCACCGCCGCCCTGTTTCTGCTCCGCATGGCCGCCTCCTCAAGCTTCTTCGGTCGCATCAAGCAGCTGGCCTCGGAAACGGCGATCTACGGCGTCTCGTCCATCGTGGGGCGGATGCTCAACTTCCTGCTGTTCCCGTTCTACTCGCACGTCTTCCCCCCGGAAGCCTACGGCGTGCTGTCGATCGTGTACGCGGCGTTCATCTTCTTCAACATCGTGTACCAGTACGGGATGGAGTCGGCGTACCTGAAGTACGCCACCGACGCCCCCGATGGCCGCGCGCGGCAGCAGGTCTTCAGCACGGTGTCGTGGTCGCTGGTGGCAACGTCGCTGGTACTGGGCGCGCTGCTCTTGGTGGGGCGCGTGCCGGTGGCGGGCGTTATCGGCCTGGAGCAGCAGTGGACGTGGCTGCTGTACTACGTGGCGCTCATCCTGCTGCTGGACACCCTGGCCATCGTGCCGTTTGCCGAGCTCCGCCTGCAGCACCGGCCCTGGCGGTTTGCGATCATCCGCCTTCTCAACGTAAGCGTCAACATCGGCCTCAACCTCTACCTGATCCTGGGGCTGGGGATGGGCATTGAGGCGGTGTTTCTGGCCAACGCCATCGCCTCGGCCGTAACGGTGGTGCTCCTCCTGCCGCAGTACGCCGCGCAGCTGCGGCTTCGGTTCAACCAGCAGGTCTGGCGTAAGCTGCTGCGGTTTGGGCTGCCATTCATCCCCGGCGGGCTGGGCTACGCTGTGGCCGACCGGGTCAACCTCTTCTACCTGAAGCGCATGGACGGCGACACGGTGCAGGCCCTCTACGGCGACGCGCTGAACACCGACCGACTGCAGGCCCAGGCGGAGGCTGCCGCCCGGGAGGTGGCGGAGGGCCACGATGTGATTTCGCCCGAGGTGGGGCAGCAGATGCTGGACGCCGCCAACGCCGTGTACGGAAGCTACGTGGTGGGCGTCTTTAACGGCGTGCTGAAGCTGGCCATCCTCATGATGCTGCTGATGCAGATGTTTCGGTTTGCCTGGCAGCCCTTCTTCCTGCAGCGCGCCAGCGACCCGGACGCGCGCCGCCTCTTCGCCCGCATCTTCACGCTGCTGACGGCTGCGGGACTGCTCGTCTTTCTCGGCGTCTCGTTCTTTGCGCGCGAGCTCGTGGCGATCCCGCTGCCGGGCGACTACGAGCTCATCAACCCGCGCTACTGGATGGGGCTGTTCATCGTGCCGGTGGCGCTGATCGGCTACCTGTTTCAGGGCTGGTACTACGTGTTCTCGGCCGGGGCTTACCTGACGGAGAAGACGCGCTACTTCGTGCACTGCACGCTGGCCGGAGCTACGGTGGCACTGGTAGCCAACGCGGTGCTGGTGCCCACCTTCGGGATGCTGGGGGCGGCCTGGGCCACCGCGCTGGCCTACGCGACGATGGCGCTCATGCTGCTCTTCATCGTGCAGCGCTTCTACTACGTACCCTACGAGTGGGGCCGCGTCGGGGGGATGTTCGGGCTGGCCGTGGGGCTGTATGGCGCGTGGGAGCTCCTGCCCGCGCTTCAACACCCGCTGGTGGAGGTGGGCCTGCTGGGGGTCTTTGCCGGAAGCCTCCTCGCGCTCCAAATCATCCCGCCTCGCTCCCTGCGCCGCCTTCTGCACGAGTGGCGCGCGCGCCGCACGTGACGACCTCTCGCTCAGCCGATGCTGCCGCTCGCGGTAGCAGGCCCGGAGCTTGCCGCCCTGGATCCCCGTTCGTATCCTGTAGCGTCGTCCACCACCTTTCCGTCCGCAGGGCCTCGCGGCCCCTTCTACCGTGCACCGCTGCTTCCGTCGCCTCCTGTGGCTTGCCGCTATCCTCGCGCTGAGCACCGCGCATGGAGCGCTCGCGCAGGGCGTTCGGGCGCTGGATGGACCGTCCGACGCCGGGCCTGCCCTGCCTGCCCCCCAGCCCGTACATGCCACAGACCTGCTCATGGAGCGTCCGGAGGCGCGGGCGGCGCTGGAGACCTTTCACTACCTCAAGGAAACGGGCCAGCTCGAAGCCCGGGCCGTTCCGTCGCCCAGGGCCTACACCCTGGGCGCGCGGCAGACGTTCAAGGCGTTCAACTTTTTGGAAGAAGAGCGGGAGGAGCTCCCGTTCGTCCTGGAGATGATCGGCCCCACGGTGCGCATCTGGGTCGAAGGGCCGCCTGCGCTGCCCCCTGCCACCCGGCGCGCGGCGCTGGATTCGCTCCGCCAGGCGCTGGAGGAGACCACCCCCGCGGCGTCAGTGGATCCCTCGCAGGGCATCATCGCCAACAGCCAGGCCCTGATCGGCGCCCCACCCAACGTGGATGGCGATGGGGTGCTGGACGTCCTGCTGCTAAACATACGCGATGCGTTCGACCCGGAAACCAACCCGCGCTTCATCGCAGGCTTTGTGGATCCGGCCGACCTTACCGACACCGGCAATGCGCGCGATATCCTCTACCTGGACGACCGGGCGATCCGGGCCCCTGGCACCACCAGCCGCACGCTGACGGATGTGCTGGCCACGGCGGCCCACGAATATCAGCACCTCATCCACCTCAACTACGACCGACGCGAACGGACGTTTGTGAACGAGGGCCTCTCGGAGTGGAGTGAGGTGCTCAACGGCTATCGCCCACGCCGCATGGTGTACCTCGGCGACCCCAGCCAGTTGAACGTGCCCCTGCTGCGGTGGTCGGGGCGAGGCAGCGCGGCTGTGTTATTCGACTACCAGCGGGCCGGGCTGCTGACGAGCTACCTCGCTCGCCGCCTGGGGCCGGAGCGCACCGGCAGCATCACCCGTGCCGCGGCCCGCGGCGTGGACGGCTACCGCAATGCCGTTGGCACCGCCGGCCGCTCCTGGCGCGACGTGCTACTCGACTTCCACACCGCCAACGTCCTGAACGACCCGCAGCGTGACCCGCGCTTCGGATATGACGACCCGCGCTTTGCCGCGGTGGGGGCTGCTGCCGCTACCACCACCGACGGCCGCCTGGCGCGCGGACGGGAAGGACGGGCGCCGCTGGAACCGGGAGGGGTGCGCTACCTGCACTGGACCCACGTCCGCGATCTGGAGCTGACGCTGGAGGGTCCCAGCGCGCTGGATGCCCGCCTCGTAGCCACCGCCGACGGCCGCACCACCGAGCGCCGCCTTGTGCCTGGCTTTGCCGAAACCCTCGACGGCGCATACGACACCGTCCATCTGATTGCGACACACAGCGATACCGAGGGGCTCCCGTTCACCGCACGCTACGCCGCCTCGTGGACGGCCGATGCGTTCTTCGCGGCAGATTCCCTGCGGTTCGATAACGGCCGGCCGGAGGCGTTCATTCGCGCGGAGACGAATCACGGGGACGGCGCCGAACTTCTCACGCTGCTACGCAATCCCAAGCCGGGGGCGGCGTTTCTGGCGACGGTGGAGCTGCCGGTTTACTTTTTCAGCCAGTTCGCCAACGAGAACGCCCCGCCTCCTGCCACCGAGCAGCCCTTCACGCTCGTGGTGCGTGAGGTGGCCCCCGACGGCTCGCCGGGCGCCGAGCTCTTTACCCGCACCACCACCGCCCAACGGCCCGCCACGCCGGCCAGCGGCCGCCTCCTGCAATTTCTTCCCATCGACCTCACCGACGATCGGGCGTCCATGGAAACCCTCCCCGAGACGTTTTTCATCGGTTTTCGGGACGTGCCCGAGACGCCAAACACGGTCGTCTACCCGACCAGCATCGACAGCACCCGGAACCGCTCCTACGTCGGCACCCCAGGCGCCTTTGCCCGGCTCTGGGACACGCGGATTGCCCGCGGAGGCGGCGAGGATTCGTCGCCGCTGAGTCTGGAGGGGACCTTTTTGCCCGTTCGCGCGGCCTTCTTCCGGCCTGCAGATGACGCCCCCGTCCTGCGCGACCGCGCCCTTCCGGACCGCCCCGCCATCCTTGCCAACGCGCCCAACCCGTTCACGCACACGACCACGCTCCGGTACGAATTGCCTGACGACCAACCCGTGCAACTCAGCGTGTACGACGTGCAGGGCCGCCGCGTCGCGCTCCTGCGTGACGAGGTGCAGCTGGCCGGCCCCCACAGCGTCACCATCGACGGCCGCGCCTGGGGCAGCGGCGTCTACCTCGTGCAACTCCGCACCGGAGGCCACACGGTATCCCATTCCATCGTGCTCGTGCGGTAGCCCTCCGGTCCCTGGGGCTTCGCGGTCCTTGGATTTTTCGCGGGGCGGTGGACTTCCACCGGTACGTTTGGTATGGTCTATCAGGCCATTCTTCTGATCTGCTGCTCCTTTTTCGTATGGGTCGAGTTATCAATGCGGGGGATACGCCCGCCAAACGCCGCCACGCGGCGATGCGCTCGTGTGCTGAAGTCCTGCGCCTGCTGGCACAGCGCAGCACGTTCGATACCGAAGGCCGCGACATGGCCGCGTTTTTGGTGTTTAATCTCGAAGACATCTACACCATCATCGACGAGAGCGCGCATACGTGGGACGAGCGCGGCTACTGGAAGAAGGCGGAGGGGCTGCGCGAGCGCTACCGATGGGCCCGCAAAGCCGCACGGGTGCTACGCCAGACCATCCTGGCCAACCAGTGGGAGGACGTGCCTCCGCAGCTCATCGCGCTCGTGCCCCACTTCAACGATATCACGGTGAGCACCATCACCCGTGATGCCGATTGGTGGGCGGGCGCCTACCGCGCGCTCGAACGCACGCAACCCACGGCTGGGTGACCCACACTATGGCCGACGCTTCCGTCTCCCCGGCACCTGGTGTCCTGCTGCTTGCACATCCTATGCTCACCGACCCCAACTTTCGACGAGCCGTGGTGCTGCTGTGCGAACACTCGGCTGAGGGCAGCTTTGGGCTGATCCTCAACAAACCGCTCGCGCTGGAGCTGGGCGAGGTCGTCGAAGGCGTGGCCAGCGACGTGCAGGTGTCGCTGGGCGGCCCCGTGCAGCCCAATACGCTGCACTACCTGCACCGGCATCAAGATGTGCTCACGGATGCCACGCCGGTCACCGAGCATGTCGCCTGGGGCGGCGACTTCGACCTGGTCAAGGCGCTGGTGCTTTCGGAGGAAGCCTCGCCGCAGACCCTGCGGTTCTTCCTGGGCTACAGCGGCTGGTCGAGCAGGCAGTTGGAAGACGAAATTGAGGAGGGCGGCTGGATCCTGACGGGGCTGCGCGATGTGGACCTGTCCTTTCCCGAAAACCCCGAGCAGCTCTGGCGCACCGTACTCCGCCGTATGGGCGGTGAGTACGCCTACCTGGCCAACTTCCCGGACGATCCCCGGATGAACTGAGCGGACCGACGCCCCAACCACACGCTACCCGCCGGCCGCCTGCGTCCCGCTCTCCTCGCAGGCGCGCTCTACGCCCTTGGAACGGGGCCCGCCTCCATCGCTCACATGTGGTGACGCCACGGCTCCTTCCCGCGCAGCGGACACGTTGCCGTGCAGCGGTTCGTGGACGAACGGACCGCAGATTACAGAGGCATCTTAAAGAAGCCCTGCTTTTCATATAGGCGCATTGAAACGGCATGGGCACCACAGTAAACACCACCACACATTACGCAGTTAATTTACATGTTGACTTATATCAACGCCTGGCAATTCGCATGCTGAAACATCTCGCACAAGAGAAAAGAAATCTTCATACTGCGGATCATTTTTTTGACTGGTTGAGATAGCCTGACGCATGCGTTCGCTATTGCGGGTTGTATATTGTTCAGATGACGAATGGGTACATAGATTAACAATCCAGAGCGTGGTGCGTATTGTAACTATAGGTTCGTCGCCACACCCTCTCATAACGACCTGAGAAGCCCATGTATAAAAATATTTTATACCCAACAGATGGAAGCGAAGCCGCAACCGCGGTGCTTGCGCATTGCCGCAGCCTGGCTGAAACCTATGACGCCACTATTCACGTGCTCTATGTTGCCGAGCATCAGCCGTTCGGGCTCGCTCAGGACCTGCCGAAAGAAAGCTCAGGCGGGATGGTCGGGCAGCCGGCAGGCGAGCGCTCGGGCATGCGAGGCGTTCGAGAGACCAGTGAGGAGGTTGTGACGCGCATTGAGGCACACGGGCGGAGCATTGTTGACTACATGGCTGAGCAGCTCAGCAACTTGTCCGTGCAGACCTCGGTGAAGAAAGGAAACCCTTACGAAGCGATTCTGGACTACGCGCAGACGCACGCCATCGACCTTATCGTGATGGGTACCCATGGCCGTTCAGGGCTCGACCGCTACCTGTTGGGCAGTGTCACCGAAAAAGTTATCCGGATGTCTGATGTGCCCGTGCTGACGGTGCGGCAGAAGCCTGCATAGCACCCATTCGGCCGGCACCGGAGATGACGGCCAGGGCACGTCGACCGGCTGGCCGATGCCACAAGGGCGGCTTCATCGTAGCACGTGCCAACGCGGGCGCCCTCACACCCCGCCAAAAAACACGGCATTGCTGAGGAGCAGGCGACCGTTGTACCAGAAGCCTCGGAAGAGCGGGTCGTCGATCATGTAGATGACCCGCCCCCGCCCCATGGATTCGCTTCCGAAGACGAGCGTGTCTTCCAGTTGCGGTAGCGCGTCGCTACCCACAAAGCCGCTCACGTAGCTGTCCGCTCGGACGACGCCGGCGTTCCAACCATTCTCCAGGAACGCAAATGCCTGGTTGCCGCGCTTCAGCGAGAAATACGGCCGGTCGCTCATGCCAAAGCCCAGGGGGTGCGTGGCGTCCACCTGCGGACGGAAGATAGCGCCCGTCACGTTTGTGGTAGCGCCCTCCCGCTCGCGATCGCCATACACCCGGAGGCGGTCGGCCATGTTCTCCTCGGTCTCTGGCGCAGGCTTCCGCTCCAGCCCGAAGCCCTCCTGCCCAGACAGGTAGGCCGCGGCTCGGCCCATCGCAATTACGCGCCCGCCGCCGCGGATCCATCGCATGAGCTCCTCCATGCGGGCCTCCGAGAGCACGTCGCTATAGCTGCCCTCCGGCAGCACCAGCACGTCGTAGTCGGCCCACGGGAGGCGCCCGAGGTCGTCGCCGTCGATGAGGGTGGCGGGGTACTGCAGTTGTTGATCGAAGAAGTGCCACACGGCGCCCAGCTGTAGGGACGAGGCGTGCGCGCCCGAGACGATGGCCACCGTAGGCCGCTCCAAGAAGGGCACCGTACTGGACCCGAAGTCGGAGCCTTCCTCGACGAAGCCGGTCGCGGTGGCGTACAGGTCCTGCTGATGATCCCGGGCCACGGAACGGATCGTCTCATCGAAGGCTGCGCCACGGTGCGCGTTGTGCGTGCGGGTAAGGATGAGCGACCCCCGCGGGAAGTCGTTACCGTCGATGCGGAAGGGCTCCGTGGCAAACCGGAGCTTGAGATCCTCCTGGAGGATGGCGCTTAGAAACTGCGCGTTGGCAAAGCCGTCCCAGCGGACGAGGTAGGCGTACGGCGTACCGTCATCCGGCATGTGCGGCGTGCGATCGGGGCGGGTTGAGACGTCCGGCGTCAAGTTATCGCGCACGGCAAAGCCCTCGAGCCCGTACGCGTACGGCAACGCCCAGGCGGTGATGTCGTAGGTGAGCGAGTCGGGCAGGGTGGGCTCTGGCTCGAAGAGCACGTTGGCCAACGTAGCTTTCGGCTGGTCGGTGGACACGATCAGGTCGCCCCGTTCCACCTGAAACGACTGCTCGGTGCGGTCGCGGTGGCGCGTGCCGCGGGCACTGCGCTCCTGTGTGGCAAAGCCGTACTGGATGCCTTGCCCGTCGAGGTGCGCCGCAAGGGCATCGAGTGCGCCGGTGTCGGGGCCCGGCTTCACCACGTAGCTGCGGAAGGGCCCATCGGGCGTCCGGTCGAAGAACGCCCGAAACTCCTGCACCACCTCGGTGCGGTTGTTCGCCGTGGCCTCCACCGTCGAGAGGCCCGCCACGTGGTGGTTCTCGATGCGTTCGGCCAGCGTCAGGGTATCGCCCTCCGAGGTGATGATGCCCAGGCCCGCACGGCCGGAGCCGCCCTGCTCGTACGTCATCCCGATCGCGCCATTGAAGGTAGGCCAGGTGTCGCCGTAGCCGGGGTAGATGAGGTCGAATACCTCACGCGTGAAGTAAAGCTTGTAGTCGCCGTCAAAGTAGCGGCGGTGGTTGTCGCCGATGGTCCGCTGAAAGCTGCGCTGCCAGTCGGAGATGCGCGGGTGGATGGGCTCCGCCGCCGGGGCGAAGAAGTACGGCGCGTCGACGCCCATCTCGTGGAAGTCGACGTGCACGTGCGGCATCCAGCGGTTGTAGTGGGAGAGGCGCTGCTGCGTCTCAACCTGCGTGGCCCAGGCCCAGTCGCGGTTGAGGTCAAAGTAGTAGTGGTTGGACCGCCCGCCGGGCCATGGCTCGTTGTGCTCACGGGCCTCGGGCCGGATGTTGGTCTGGGCGCCGACCGTCCGCTTGAACCACTGCACGTACCGCTCGCGCCCGTCGGGATTGAGATTGGGATCCAGGATGACGAGCGCATCCGCCAGCCAGCGCTGCGTGCGGGCGTTGGCCGGGTCGGCCAGTTCGTAGAGCGTCTGCAGTGCCGCCTCGGTGCTCACGGACTCGTTGCCGTGGACGCCATAGCTGAGCCACACCAGCACCGGCTCGTCGGTGCCCGTAGGGGCTCCGTCTTCCATCCCGATGCTGCGCAGGTGGTCGCGCCGCACGGCCTCCCTGCGCTCCAGGCGCTCCGGCGTACTCACGTACGCCAGGTACAGCGGCCAGCCCTGGTTCGTCATCCCGTATTGCTCCAGCTCCACCTGATCGGAGGTTGCCGCCACGTGCTCCACGTACGCCTGCACGCGGTGCTGGGGCGTAAACCGATCGCCCAGCTCATACCCTAAAAAGGCGGCCGGCGACTGCAACGCGGGAGCAGACGCAGGGGCCTGCGCCTGGGCGCTCCCCATGGGCAGCGATAAAACCAGTATGGCCATCAACAAAACACGGAGGGGGCGAAACGACACCATAGCTTCTCGGGCAGAACAATGAATGCAAACGCGGTGGGGGCCTGCGCCGCAGGCCGTTCCAAGGTAGCACATTCCCCGCGGGGGTGCAACGGCGCGGATGTCCGGTCTCGCGCCCCTTGCCCGCTTCTATGGGTAACAAACCACACCTTATCATTTCATGCCGCCCCTGCCATGCGCTCCACATCGCTCCTCCTTATTCTGGGTGTCCTGCTGTCCCTCAGCCTCAGTGCGTGTGATTCAACCACGGACGGCATGATCGACGAAGACGATGTCAGCACCAATGCCTTCGAGCTTACCGTAGAGAGCACCGACCAGACGCGCACCCTCGAAGGGCTGTCCTTCTTCGTCTCCGGCACCGAACCCGAAACAGGCGAGCAGGCCTTCTTCATCTACCTTACCGATGCTGAGGAGAACCCGGAAGAGGCCAATATCTTTGGGATCATCGGCCGCGCCACTGATCGCCCCGGCACAGGCACCTACACCTTCGTCGATTTCGATCCGGAGGCTGAAGATTTTGATGAAGAGCTGCTCAATGATCAGTTTATCCTCCTCCTGTGGGAATTCAACGACGGCGGGTTTGCCTTGCATACCTCGACCGCAGGAACGGTGGAGCTTACCACGTCCTCCTCGGATCGCGTAGCCGGGACCTTTGAGCTTACGGCCAGCACCCAGAGCTTTGCCTCTGGCGAGCAGGAAACGTTGAGCACAACCATCACCGGCGCCTTCGACGCGCCCGGACGCGACGACTTCTTCGACATCCCCTTCTCCGCTGGCTTTTAGGCTGCTGGACACCTGATGCGCCAGCCTCTTCGGCTGGCTTTAGCTGCGGCCTCTGATGCAAGGGCATGGGTAAAGAGAACGCCCGTTCGCACATGTCCGCGAAAGTCGTTTTCTTGTGGGGCAGCGTCCCGGTCTACCTTCGCCTTTTGGGCGGTACCGGGGCGCGCTCACGCCTACCCCACAGCGACTCGTCCTTATGTACCGCTTGCCCCTCGTTGCGCCCCTGCTCGCCTTCGCCCTCTCCCTGCTGCTGATCGGCTGTGACGCTGCTGATGACGCAAGCCCGGACCCGGCTGATCTTGTCCTGCTGGATGGCCGCGTCGTGACGGTGGACGACGACCTGCCCGAAGCCGAGGCCATCGCTATTGCTGGAAACGAGATTCTGGCGGTGGGCTCATCAGAGGAGATCCGCACGTACGTGGGCACCGATACGGAGGTCATTGAACTGGCCGGACGCCTCGCGATGCCCGGCTTCATCGAGGGCCACGGCCACTTCCTCGGCGTGGGCGAGATGCAACTGCAGCTGAACCTGCGCGACGTGGCGAACTGGCGTGAGATCGTGGCAATGGTGGAAGAGGCTGCCGCCGATGCAGCGGAAGGCGAGGTGATCATGGGCCGCGGCTGGCATCAGGAAGACTGGGACGAGCGCCCGGAGCCCGCCGTCGATGACTTGCCCGTGCACGACGCCCTGAGCGCCGCCTCGCCCGACCACCCGGTCGTGCTCACCCACGCCAGCGGCCACATGCGCTTTGCCAATGCTGAGGCGATGCGCCTCGCAGGCATCACCGCCGATACGCCTGACCCGGAGGGTGGCGAGATCGTGCGCGACGCGGACGGCAACGCCACGGGCGTCTTCCGGCAGAACGCGCAGGGCCTGCTGAGCCCGGCCACCGAGCGCTGGAACCCCGACGTAGCGGAGATGGCAGAACGGGCGGCGCAGGACGCTCTCGCCAAAGGCATTACCACCGTTCATGACGCCGGCACCCCCTTCGCACGCCTGGCCGAGCTCCGCGACATCGCAGAAGCCGGTGACCTCGACATCCGCCTCTGGATGATGGCGCGCGACTCTAATAAGAATCTCCGGGAAAACCTGGCTGACTTCCGTGTGACGCGCCTTGGCAACGACCGCCTCACCATCGGCGGCGTGAAGAAAGCCATCGACGGCGCCCTCGGCACGCACGGCGCCTGGATGCTGGAGCCCTACGCCGACCGCGACACCCACGCAGGCTTCAACACCACGTCGATGGAGGAGATCGAGGAAGCGGCCCGCCTGGCGCTGGCGCATGACTACCAGATGGCCATCCACGCCATCGGCGACCGGGGCAACCGCGAGACCCTCGATCTCTACGAGCGGCTCTTCGACGAGGAGGAGGTGGACGGCGAAGACCTCCGCTGGCGCATCGAGCACGCGCAGCATCTGCATCCGGACGACATCGAGCGGTTTGCCCGGCTGGGCATCACGGCCTCCATGCAGGGCGTCCATGCCACCTCAGATGGGCCCTGGGTGCCGCAGCGCGTGGGCGAGGAGCGGGCCCGCGAAGGCGCGTACGTGTGGCGCTCGCTCCTGGACAGCGGCGCGCTCGTCACGAACGGCACCGATGCTCCGGTGGAAGACATCGACCCCATCGAGAGCTACTATGCGATGGTGACGCGCCACATGGCCGACAGCACCAACTTCTTCGAGGAGCAGGCGCTGACGCGGGAAGAGGCGCTGCGGACCTACACCATCAACAATGCGATCGCTGTCTTCGAGGACGACATCAAGGGCTCCCTTACCCCGGGCAAGCTGGCCGACATCGTCGTGCTTTCGGACGACATCCTGACCATCGATGCCCCCGACATCCTCAACGCGCAGGTGGACCTTACCATCCTCGGCGGTGCGGTGGTGTATGCGCGGGAATAACGCCCAACGACTCGCCTGGCATACACGGTAGCGTCGACCCGCCGGTCGACGCTACACCCTCCATTCCGCACTCACCTCAGTGACCACCCCGCAGGGCGACTACGCAAACCGCAGCCGCACAGCAACCCCGGCCCGTTACAACATCGTTACTCCCCTCCTTGTCACAATTTCCAACCCGGGCTATATTTTTCCTACGCTGCCGTTGGATATGTGGTGCATACTGGATCAATGCATACTGGATCAATAGATGCCGCTCCAGACTTTTTGACGTGGTGCCTCAACGCGGTACCCTGCCTAACGTGGTACCCTCCGTGGGTAGCGTCCTCAATCCCCCGTTAAACTATTTGGGAGGCCGCCATGGTACGCCGCGTTTTGAAGTTGATGCTTGCTGTACTTGTCATCGGGTTCCTGTCCTTTCTCACCCTTGAGGTCGGCTCTTCGGAGAACGACTCGGCCTCGCCGATCCCACACACGGCCGTGACGGCCTCCTGGGCCGTTCCGATGGCCTGCGCCTCAGAAGAGGCCGACGAATTGCCCCCCTGCCCGGAGTGCCCCACATGCACGGGTGGGTGCGCTGGCTGTTTTGGTATAGAATGCGCAGGCTCGAACGGCGAGTATTGTGGCATGTTGAGAAGCCAATCGACGGGAGAGTACACGCGATGCGAGAGAGACGCCGTCCTGTAGACAGTCCGCGTACGTACGCAAGTTATCAGTGCCACAGCAGCCAACGTTGCTGTGGCACTGATAGTACAGCGCTATCTTTAGTCACTAATCACGTAACCGACTTATACATTTTCATTTTATTTCTATAATAAATCCAAATATTATGAATAAGTCTATATCGATATGTGTAATATTTTTCTCATTACTTCTTTCTGCATGTGGAGAGAAAGAGATCGAGACTGAGGAAGACTTTTTTGCACGTACGCCTCAAGAGCTTACGGAGCGGGTTGTATCAACTCATATCTCAATGATAGATAGCGTTGATATTTTTACTGCGTACGACCTTGGCTCTATGTTCACATTCACTGCAATGGGGGACACGCTCTACATCCCGGCGGGGGCTGACGTGGGAGTTGTTCGTGCCAGCGGAAAAGAACCAACGGTCTATGACGTCCTACCATTGCGGCGCGGTGAAGGACCAGGTGAAGTTGAAAACACGCAGGACATGGATAGAAAGGGAAGCCGCCTGGTCGTTTCCGACACAAGACAGGGAAAGATTGTGGTTCTGCAGACCGATGGTACTGTGGAAAAAGAAATTAGGACAAATGAATTATCTCCCCATAAGATTAGTCTTTTTGATCCAAACCAAGCTGTGATTTTGTCACCTATATCTCATGATAACGTACTTCATGTCATCTCTATCGAAGAAGGATACAGAAGATCGTTCGGGCCTTCTGGGACTCCTCATAATCCCCTCCGCTATGCGGGTCAAATCCAGTCCGACGGGAAACATATATTTTATGCCGGATTGTCTGAACCAATTCTAAAAAAGTATACCATCGATGGAGAGCTGATCTATTCTCGGGCCACCATAGATAATTACGATACAGGCGGCAACTACATTACCTCAGAAGATAGTGAATATGCCATGTTCAGGTATACAGACTGGGCGGTGTATTCAGCGTACCAATTTGCTTTAACAGATCGTTATCTGGTGATCAACCCGGTCCCGAGTGAGGACTTTCCAGACACACACCAAATCTTAGATCTATACCACAAGGAGGATGGGGAGTATAGCCATTCCATCGGTTTGGACCGCAACCTTCGCGGTGTAGCTGTAGGAGAGGACTACCTCTATGGGCGCTATATCACCGAAGACCGCGCGTACTACCTTGTCAGGTATCCGAACATTTTTTCGGGTAGCGACGAGGCGTATGCGCGGGAATAGTGCTCAGCGATGATAATGGTGTACGGCGGCAGCGTCGACCGGCCGGCCGACGCTATAATGGGGATGCAATCGTGCTGATGGCTGCGCGCCTCGCTTGTCTACCAAACTCGTCCCCAAACCTGTCACCGCGAGTGCCAGCGATGCGATCTCCCAAGG
>JAAAOI010000227.1 GCA_009908945.1 Bacteroidota bacterium | reverse complement strand
TAGTGCTCAGCGATGATAATGGTGTACGGCGGCAGCGTCGACCGGCCGGCCGACGCTATAATGGGGATGCAATCGTGCTGATGGCTGCGCGCCTCGCTTGTCTACTAAACTCGTTCCCAAACCTGTCACCGCGAGCGCCAGCGAAGCGATCTCCCAAAGAATGGCACCGCGGTGTTGCGCCATGCCGTCTGGGGAGCCAGCCCGGTGGAGATCGCCGCTTCCGTCGCTGCCGCGGGCGACGGGACCTGCGATGGGGTGAATGTCCGGCTCGTTGATGCTGGCGCATCGAACGTTCGTCTCCCTTCGCATCGTATGGATCCTCGCCTGCGCGAGGATGACTTGCGTGGAAACGGTAGCGGGACCGTAAAGGCTCTGCCCCGCCCATGGCCATGATCCGTGTGGCCCGACGGTGCGTGTCGCACGGCGATGACGTCGACCGGCCGGTCGACAGTGCAAGGGGCTGAACCTGTGCGGCAGGGCAAAGCTCACCCTTCCTCCCACAACCCCAAGAGGCGGCGCACGGCGATCATCTGGCCGACGTGGTAGGCGTTGTGGTCGGCAACCAGCAGCGCCTCGCGCAGGAAGGTGTGGCCGTGGGAGGCGTGCGGGATCTCAGCGAGGAGGTCGATGTCCGTGTTTTCTACCAGGGCCACCATCGCGCTGAGGTCGCGGCGGAAGGCGATTACGCTATCGGCCCAGGCCATCTGCGTCTCGGGCGCGGAGGCGTCCGGCCAGTAGTCCTCGGGCCAGGCGCCGGCCGTGTAGTCGGGCTCGCGGCAGTAGTCGAGAATATCGCGTTGGGAGCGGCGCATGTGCTCCAGCAGCTGCCAGAGCGAGTACGGCAGCCCCTCGGGCACCTGCCCGTAGGCATCCGGCGGGAGCCCCTCCACCACGTCGTCGAAGGTGGCGTGGGCCTGGCGCCAGTTGAGCAGGTCAGCGACGTGCGTGCGAAGAGCTGAAGGGGTCGACATAGCAATGCAAGTCCATAAGTAGGGTGGGTAAAATGCACACGGACACCACCCCGGGATGGTTCGGTCAGCCACCCTCACTCAAAGCGTGGGAGCTTCTCCTCCGGCGCCTCTGGCTCCTGGTGCCGAACGTCGGCGCGGTAGATCTCCAGCCGGTGCTCATCGTCCACCTTGTCCCACCGCTTCAGAATGTACTCCACCGCCTGATGGGGGCTGCGGTGAAAGTGATCTTCGCCCAGCTCTTCGTACAGCCCCGACCGCCGCACCACATCGCGCACTGGCCCAATGAGGCCTGTTAGATGCAGCGCAATGTCCGACTTCCGCAGCTCCCGCGCGATCTCCTCCAGCGATTCCACAGCGGTGGTATCCAGGTCGTTGATGCTCATCCCGTCGACAATGACCGCGCGAATCTTCCGGTCTTGCGCCTCCTGCCGCTCCAGGATGCGCTTCTTGAAGAAATCGGCGTTGATGAACGAGAAGGATGCGTCCACGCGCATCATCAGGATCGACTGGATGGCTTCGGCCTTGTCGGTGCGCTCTACATCGCGGAAGGACCGGGTGCCGGGCAGGTGCCCCAGCTCCACTACGTTGGGCCGGCCGTAGCGGTACATCACCGCCAGCGTGGAGGCGCCAATGCCCAACAGGATGCCTTCCTGAATGCCGATCAGCAGCGTCGTAAAGAACGTAAACAGGGCGATATACCCATCGCGCTGCTTGGCGCGGAAGAGGTAGCGCAGCTCCTTGATGTCCACCAGCCCGGCCGCCGCCACGATGATGATCGCGGCCAGCACCGCCATGGGCAGGTAAAAGAAGAGGGGCGTGAAGAAAAGGAGCGTCAGCCCGACAAGCACCGCGGCAAACACGTTCGAGAGCGGACTCTTAGCGCCGGCCCGGTCGTTCACGGCCGTGCGCGAGAAGCTGCCCGAGATGGGAATGGCGCGGAAGAGGCTGCCCAGCAAATTGGACGCCCCGATGGCTACCAGCTCGTGGTTGGCGTCGATGGAGTACTTGTACCGTGAGGCGTAGAGGCGGCCCAGCGAGGCCACATTCATGAACTGCACGAGGGCCAGTGTGATGGCTGTCGGCAGCAGGATCCGCATGTCTTCAAAACCAAAGGCCGGGAGCGCGAGGGGCGGGAGCCCATCCGGCACGTCGCCCACAATCGCTACGCCCTGCTGGTTGAGGTCCATCAGGTACGCCGCCAGGGTGCCGCCCACCACCACCACCAGCGCCCCCGGCACGGCAGTAGGCCAGCGATCCAGCACCAGCAGCACAAACACGGTGCTGAGGCCGATGAGCAGCGTCAGCGCGTGCACCTCGCCCAGCCGTCCGCCGGCCTCCCACAGCAGCAGCAGGATGTACTGCGTATGCCCCAGCTCTATCCCCAGCAGCGTCCCCAGCTGGCTAAACGCGATGATAAGCGCGGCGGCACTGGCAAACCCGGTCACGACCGGCCGCGCCAGGAAGCTCACCAGAAAGCCCAGCCGCATCACGCCCATCCCAATCTGGATGAGGCCCACCAGGGCCGCCAAAAGAATGGCCAGCCCGATGAAGCGCTCGCTGCCCATTTCAGCGATGACGCCGACGCCCGCTGCAATGATGAGCATGTCGATGGCGATGGGGCCGACTGCCAGCTGCCGTGAGGTGCCCAGGACCGGATAGATGAGCAGCGGCACCAACGATGCGTACAGCCCATAGATGGGCGGTACGCCTGCGATTACCGCGTACGCCATGCCCTGCGGAATGAGCATGATGCCTACCGTCAGGCCAGCACGGATGTCGCTGCCCAGGGCCGCCGTTTCGTACGACGGCAACCACGAGGCGATAGGAAACGCCTCTTGGAACCACGCCACCAGGCGGTCGGACATTGGAGAGCGCGGGGGTGGGTTGATGTAACAGGAGCGGACGCTGTAGCTCCCCGTGCAGATGACCCAAACCGGCAAACGTTCCAGCCGGCCGAGGCCTACACGCCCCAGAAGGCCCAGATGCCAACGGCCGTTACCACCGCCAGCAGCAATTGCAGCAGCGCCCCCACGCGGAAAAAGTCGCCAAAACGATAGCCGCCCGGCCCGTACACCATCAGGTTGGTCTGATAGCCGACGGGCGTCAGCATGGCCGTGCTGGAGGCAAACGTCACGGCCAGCACAAAGGCGAAGGCGTTGGCATCGATCAGGCCGGCCGCGCTCACGGCCACGGGTATCATCAGCACCACGCTGGCGTTGTTACTGATGACGTTGGTGATGAGGGCGGTAAACAGGTAAAACACAAACAGCAGCACGACCGGCGGCCAGTCGACGGCATAAGAGACGGTTAGCTGCGCCAGCCACTCGGCGCCCCCGGTGCGCTCCAGCGCCATGCCCAGCGGGATGACCCCGGCGAGCAGAAAGATCACGTTCCAGTCCACGGCCGGGTACACCTCGTTGGGGCGCAGGCAGCCGGTCGCTACCATCAGCACCACGCCGATGAGGGACGACACCACGATGGGCATGAGGCCTGTCGCAGCGGCGACCACCACCCCGGCTACAATCCCCAGCGCCACCGGCACCTTTTCCGACCGGAAGTCGGGCGGATCTACCTCCTGTGTCACAATGAAATTGCGGTCGGTGCTAAGCCGCTGGATAGCATCTTCGGAGGCCTGCACCAGCAGGGTATCGCCGCCCTCCAGCTGCACGTCTTGCAGGCTCTTGTGGATGATGCCGCTGCCACGCCGGATGGCCAGCACGGTGGCCTCGGCCTGCGCCACCAGGCCAGCCTTGGCCAGGGTGCGCCCCACCACCTCGGTTTCAGAGAGCACCACGACCTCAATGAGGGCCCGGCCCGGCCCTTTGGCGTCGATGTCCCGCTTCTTCACCTCCCGCTGCGTGGTCACCCCCAGCCCCTGCATGCCCATAATCTCGACCAGCGTTTCCCGGTCCGTACGTACCAGCAGCACGTCGCTGGGGCGGAGTTCCTTGCTGCCCAGCGGCCCGGTAAACGTCTCGCCCTCCCGCCGCATCCGCACGATTTCGATGTCGAGACCCAGCTGCTCCGTTACCTCCGTCACCGATTGGCCAATCAGCGGAGAGCCCTGCAGCACAATGACCTCCGTCAGGTACGCGGCCATCTCAAAGGTCTCCATAGGGTCATCCTCGGGCTCGATCCGCGCCGGCGTCAGCCGCCATCCGATGAGGAGCAGGTACGCGGCCCCCACAA
>JAAAOI010000059.1 GCA_009908945.1 Bacteroidota bacterium | reverse complement strand
GGCAAGGTCGGCACGGTAATCATCGCCGCCCAGGCGCGTTTTTACCTGGCCAAGATCTCGCGCGAACTCCTCCTCCGCAAACGGCTTATCGAGTGGAATGCCTACGAGCTTGGGATGCTGCTTCTCGGCCAGTTCCTTGCCGAGGATGTACCGGGCGTGGGTTTGCCAGGCCTCCCCCAGTGTGTCGACGAGTTCGTGCAGCAGTTGCGGATGCGTTCCGCGTTCCACCAGCACGCGGTTGTCTTTGGGTATCTGCCATTCGGGGAGCGACAGATCCTCCAGCACACGCCACGTGGCTTCCACCATGCGGAGGTCCTGATAGACCGTACCCAAGCCGTGTGGCCCGGGTGCGAATCCTTCGCCACGAATGTGTTGGCCAAGGTCGCGATCTTCTGGAGTGAGCACGAGGCAGCGCGCTTTCTCGTAGCCCGTCGGACGCGTCCGCGAGTGCCGGTGGAGCCGCCCGATGCGCTGCAGCAGTACATCCATTGGGCAGAGGTCGGTGATGAGAATATCCGCGTCAATGTCCAGAGACTGCTCTACAGTTTGGGTGGCAGCAGCCACGACGGACGAACTTGTGGTGGCTTTTCCGAAGACTTCCTCGATCGTATCGTCAAGGAGCCGACGGTCATCGGGCGCAAACCGGGAGTGATGGGCGGCGGGCACCCCGTCTATCTGAAATAGGAGCTCGTGGTCATCACCCACGGCGTCTTCGAGTGCGTGCTGCGTAGCCACGCAATCGGCCACGCGGTTGCGGATAATGAGCACGCGAGCGCCATTGCGCGCGTGCCGAACGGCTGTTCTGGCAATTTCTGCCGGGTTGTCTGCCAGCGGGATGGTTTCCGGTGCGACGGTTTTCTGCGTGTCGACTGAGGCCGCGTGTTTTGAGACGGGCTGCCGCCGTCTTCCATCCACATGCGTGACGAGTGGATACGCGACCTGCTCCGCTTCGTCGGGATCCGGCGCCGGCATCCGTCCCTTCGACGAGAGCTGGTTCCGGGCGGCGGAGCCGAGGGTAGCCGACATCAAGAAGGCATGGCCGCCGGCTTTCAGATGGAGGTCCAGCACCCGGTCCGTGAGCTCGGTCATGTACACGTCTGAAGCATGCACCTCATCGATTACCAGCAGATGACGCAGCAGCGCAGCCGCACGCATGTGGGCGTGCCGCACCTGCAGGGTGGAGAGCAACACCTGATCAATCGTGCCGACCACCACCGGCCCGGCCAGGTACCGCTTGGGGCCCTGCGCGGCCCATCCGCGGAAGGTCATGTCACGATCTTCATCCCAGCGGACCTTAAAGTCCGGTAGCCGCATGGCTTCCACGTCATCTACCTTGATGTACCCGGGGACGGCCTGCACCACCGGCGGGCGGGTTTCTTCTTCGGGAAACGCGCGCGCCATGATATCGCTGACCCGATTGTGGAGCTGCGTCGCAGCTGTTCGCGTGGGCACTGCGAAGTACAGGGCATCGACGAGACCGCGTTGGTACAGCCGCAGAAAGCGCGCGACGGCTGCTTCGGTTTTACCGGAGCCGGTGTCCGATTCGAGGATGGTCAGGCTGCCGCTCTCATGGAGGGGAAGATCGATGCAAGCCTGTTGAATCGGATAGGGGTCCCAGGACGGGTCGTCCAGCACCGGTGTGAAGCCGACGTCCGAGGCGCCGAGGGCGTTTCTGGCCGTGGAGGCATCGAGGAAAAGCGTATCGACGGCACGGGCTGCGTTTTCTCGCGCTCGCGGCATCGGATCGTTGTCGGATGCGGCAAATGGAAAGAAACGTTCACTGTCTGACCCTATCCAGTCCGCCAGCGTCAACACGCCGTTGAAGGCGTGTTGCACGATGGGGTCTGAAGGGAAGGGCTGTGCTTCGGTAAATGCCTTCGGAAACCACGTTTTTACGTAGCCGGCCAGCCGCTCGAAGGCTCGCATCGGGTTTCGTTTATCCGATGCTTTCCACAGGCTGGGCTTGAAGCAGGAGCTCTTCTCCTTGACTGGACTCCCGTGATGACCCCAGGTAGCAAGCAGATAGTGAATCAGGTTCTCCTCCTCGCCAAACCACGGAAACATGTCCTCAAGTCCAAGCGGGATCAGATACGCCGTTGGCTCATCGGCTGCGAGCACATCGATCATGGGCTGCACGTGGCCAATCGGCGGAGCAGACGAGTCTGATCGGTTCTGGAATCCATGGTTGGCTTTTCCGGCATCATGGATGGCTGCCAGGGCTGCAAACCGGGCGATGTGCGTATCCGAAAGGTCTGGCCATCCGAGCAACGCGGCCATCCGGTCGCGCAAGATGGTGCGGGTCAGGAGCGCCTCGGTCACGGCCGCCACGTCGGCGTTGTGGGCGTAAAGCGTATTCCAGGCGAGAATGTGACCCGCTTTGCGGTCGTTATTCTTGTACCTGAGCTTGGCCCAGAAGTCGGAGTTGTTAGGCGTGCCTCGCATAGCAGATTGAAGAGTTGAGGCTTAAGGTTAGGAACTGACCCAGTGGACGGGCTGAGCGCCAGCGTCGGACAAGGTGGTGAGATTGCCATAGGCGACGAGCTGCCAGAAGAGATCGCGCGTGGCGGCCGCGTCTACCCGCGCCGTATGAAGCGGCGCCTTGGGAAGCTTTCCGAAAAGGCGAAGCAGCGTGCCCAAGGAGTAATCATCAACTGGTACCTGAAGCTGCCGAGCGAGGCCGAGCGTATCAATGGCGCACAGCGTAGGGCCAGGGAGGCCGAGCCGATTCGCTTCGTGCGTGAGGTGGTGGAGGTCAAAGCTGACGTTGTGCCCCACAACCACATGACCGTCGAGCGCCTGAAGCACCGTATCCAAGAGCGTGCGTGAGGGATAGGTGGTTGCATCAGGGGCAACCCAGGAGAGAACCGGTGCGTCTTTGTCCAGAAGAGCAATTTCTTCGATGCCGCCGCGTCGATCAGGCCGGAGACCGGTTGTCTCCAGATCCAGAAACAGCAGCTTCGTCATCCGCAGCGGCCACTCAGGGCCGTAGGGCAAGAGCTTTTGTCTAATGGTCATTGTGCTGGCGAGGTTGTGATGGTTGTACCATCGATAGCGTCAACCGGCCGGTCGACGCTACGGGGTCCGAATCTTCTACAGTGGTTTATGCCATGGCGCAGGCTTGATGGGCAGGCACGAGGGCGGGTGATGCTGCGGGGTTTGCGTTCGTTTGGTGCCGGGTGCCGACGCAGCATGCTGCGTCGCTACGTCTGGGTTGGAAAATTGGTGGTGTGTTTGGAACGGTCGGCGCCTCTGTTCTCGGTGGTGCCATACCCGGGGTGCCTTCGGTGGGTCTACGGTGCGTAATAGGTATCGTCGGCGCACCGCGCAGGGTTAGCCTCGATGTACTGCCGGATGCGATGCCAGGCGCGTTCGTGGCGGATGATGTGGTCGTGGTAATTGCGTTGCCAGACCCGTGCGCCGACCGTCTGCCGCAACCGGTTGATGCGTTTCGTGGTGATGCCTTTGAATCCGGCCATGAGGGCACCCAGCGATCGGGGCGGTGGGCCGGGCCGTTGGTCATTGGGCAAAATCGACGAACGGGAACGGATGGTTGGGTCGGGCGGCGATGTCGGTTCGTCACGTGGTAGGGGCGACGGGCCCGTCGCCCCTACTACCACGCCATCGCCGTCCGTTCCGTCATGGTTATATTTGGACGACGGGCCCGTCGCCCCTCCTGTGTCTCCGGCATCAATCACGACGATTCCGTGCATGTGGTTGGGCATAATAACAAAGGCATCCAGCGTAATTTCTTCGCGAATGATCTCGGATCGCAGCCATTCCTCGGCCACAATCTGACCGGCTTCGTTCAGGACCATCATGCCCTCGTCCACCTCACCGAACAGGCACTGCCGGTGCTGCGTGCAGACCGTGACGAAATACGCCCCTGACTGGGCGTAGTCGTAACCCCGCAGGCGCATCGATTGACGGTTATGCTTTGAGGAATCGTAGGGCATTGCCAATCTTGATTTACTGTAAACGATGCAACTCGCTACCGTCGCGTACGGCCGGAGCTGGTCATTGGGGGGGCGTCCGGTATCTACGATTACGGTCCATCGTGGAATGCCACGAATCTGATCACACAGCCCTATGACAAATCCTCCCCGTTCACATACCGCCCCGCCAGTTCGTAAAACTCGGCCGTCAGCTCCTCGCGCAGGCTTTGCG
>JAAAOI010000198.1 GCA_009908945.1 Bacteroidota bacterium | reverse complement strand
GATGCGTACACGTGGCGGTTGCTTGGAGACGCCGGGTGTATGTCGCGTTTCAGATAGGCTACCGTGTGCTCCTCCCTTACGCTACCGTCTGCCATGTAAGGACGCTTCACAGGGGCAGTCCCCGCGTCAAAAAACGCCTATACGTCCGCATGGCTTTGCATATGCTGAAGCACGCGCTCCTCAAAGGTGGCGCGGTCCAATGCGTCTATCCACGAGCCATCTGAGTGCAGGGCGTAGGCGCGGGCACGACGGTTGGGCCCCGTGTGCCGGTCGGTGGCCCGCACCAGCAGGCAGGCGCCAGGCGCCGTGAACATGGCGTGCCGCACGTGGGGGCGCTTGGGGAAGGGGAGGCCCTTGGGGAGCGTGCGCATCAACGCCTCCCGAGCGGCACCGGCTGTGGCAGGGGTGGGCGGGTCCAGCGAGGCCCATACGGCAACGTCTGCGTCCGTGCCGAACCCCACCACCAGGGTGCTGTACTGCGGCGCCAACGGGCGCCAGTTGATGTCGACATGGCCGCATCCATGCGTGAGGGTATCGACCGCGTCCAGCAACGGCGCAAACTGGGCCTGCAGCGCATCGCGCAGGTAGCTGTACGCCCCGCTGGCGGTCTGCATACCGCCCTGCTGCCCGACCTCCACAGCAGCCTCCAGCGAGGCCGTCCGGAGCCACTCCTGCACCGCCGGCTGGTTGGTCATCGCGTCGCTGGCTTGCCGAAGCGACGTTTGCAGCGGCGTAGAGAGGCGGGCCATCCAGGCGTCGGTTGAAAGGCGCTCGGGGGTAGGCACGGCGTAAAAGAGACGGTGACAAGAGGGATAGCAATCGCCAATAAAACACGGACTACGAGGGGCGAGGGTTCGTTAACGCGTCAACAAAAACGGAACAAACAGCCGGTGTATGGCTATCACAAAAGGTACCTTTTGCCTCACAAATGTGCCCACAGCCACTATGGGATCCTTTCAGTCGTTCGTTAACGAAAAGTATGAGATGAAGAAGTTTCCGCTCGATGAACTTTCCGAGCGCCTTCAAATCTCACAGCAAACCCTGGTGCGGTGGGTCGACCGGCACCTGATCGATGCAACGCTCGACTGGACCCTCACGGAGGACAATGAAGAGCTGCGCGTGATCAAGGTGGCCAAGAGCAAGTTGGACGAACTGGAGGCGTTTGCGAAGGAGTACCGCGAAGGGCTGGTCTCGCGCAAAGAAGCTCGGCGGATCCTGAAGATGATCGACCGTAAGAAGGTCAAGAAAATGGTGCGGGCGGGCGACATCGAAACCACGATGGTGGACGAGGAAAAGCGCGTGCTCATCAGCAGCCTCGAAGACCACCTCATCAGCGTGGAGCAGGGTGTGGAGGAAGAGTAGCAAAGGCAGCAGGAGCGGCCTCGCGTGCGTCACGATGCCTTTCTTCACAATAGCCCTTTTTCACGACGCCCTTTTGCACGACGCCCTTGAAGACCACCTCATCAGCGTGGAGCAGGGTGTGGAGGAAGAGTAGCAAAGGCAGCAGGAGCGGCCTCGCGTGCGTCACGATGCCTTTCTTCACAATAGCCCTTTTTCACGACGCCCTTTTCAGGACGCCTTTTTGATGGCTGCTACCGATATGATGGCGGCCACCAGAGCGATTGCGGCCATCGAGCCACCGTAAGCTCCAAAGCCCGTTCTGCCTCGGCAGGACGGGCTTTGCTGATGGAATTCGCTGTTTGAGAGCCGGAGATACGGCACCAGGCGGTAGGCTGTACCCTCAGGCCGCGGCGGCCTGCAGGGCCTCTTGCACTGCCGTCGTGGTCACAGCGCCGTGGGAGGCATCGAACACCACGGTGCCATTGTGCACGACAAGCACCTGCGGGGTCTCATGCCGAACACCAAGGTCGCTGCTGATGTGGTTGGATACCGGCCGCGCTTGCTGCACCACGACCTCGTACGTGGGCACTGCGCCCTCGGCAATGGGCTGCACCTGTCGACGGGCACGCGTACTCAGGGGACACGTGGCGCTGTGCTTATACAGCACGATGGGTTGTTCGTGGGAGGCGGCGAGGGCAGCGGCGAGATCATCGGCCGAGGTCAGCGCGCGAAAAGCCATGAGGGAGCAGGGTGCGTTCGGAATAGCGGATAGGTCTCCTGCCACGCCCCGTAGCGTGAGACGTTTCCCCGCAGATTCACCCGCCGCGGGCCGGCGACTGACAACCTTTACGGGGCTCCAGGCGTACCGATATCCCTCTCTTAGTCGCCCTGTGATGGGCGCGTTGCTGCTTACTCTTTTTCCTATTTCTCGACTGCCCCTGGCTTATGTCTGAATCTACGGCCCACGGAGCCGCTGATGTCCGCTGGAATCTAAGTGACCTGTATCCCTCGCGCGATGCCGCTTTGGGCGCGCTGGAGACCGCTGCTGAGGAAGCGGCTGCGTTTGCTGAGCAGTACCGCGGCACCGTAGCCACGCTGGATGCTCCCGCGCTGGCCGAGGCGCTGGCCGCGTTTGAGTCCATTCAGGAGCGCATGGGGCGGGCAGCCACCTACGCGTACTTGCACTGGTCTACCGACACCAACGACGCCGAGCGCGGAGCCCTGCTCCAGCGCGTCCGCGAGGAGACGACCCAGATCGGGCAGCAGCTCATCTTCTTTGAGCTGGAGTGGGTGCAGGTGGATGATGACCGCGCCGCCGAGCTCTTGGCCTCCGACGCGCTCGCCGCCTACGCACATTACCTGGAGGTGGAGCGCCTCCACAAAGACTTCGTGCTCTCGGAGCCCGAGGAGAAGATCCTCTCCGAGAAATCCGTTACCGGACGCAGCGCCTGGAACCGGTACTTTGACGAGACGGTGGGCGCGCTGCGCTTCACCCTTGACGGCGAAGAGCTGAACCAGAGCGACATCCTCTCGAAGCTCTACGAGCCCGACCGCGACCTCCGCCGTCGCGCCGCGCTCTCCTTCACCGAAGGGCTGGAGGAGACGCAGCGCACCCTCACCTATGTATTCAACACCATCCTGGCGGATAAGGCCTCCAACGACCGCCTCCGCGGCTACCCGCACTGGCTCACGAGCCGCAACCTCTCGAACGAGGTGGATGACGCCACAGTAGAGGCTCTCATCGAGGCCGTCACCGCACGCTACGATCTGCCAGGTCGTTTCTACGGGCTGAAGCGGCGCCTGCTGGGGCTGGAGGAGATGATGGACTATGACCGCTACGCGCCCATTGGAGAGGCCGACACGCGCTATGATTGGGACGACGCCCGTGGCCTGGTACTGGATGCCTACGGCGACTTCCATCCGCAGATGGCCGACGTCGCACAGCAGTTTTTCGATAAGCACTGGATCGACGCCCCCTCGGCCCCGGGCAAGCGAGGCGGGGCCTTCAGCCATGGCGCGGTGCCGAGCGTGCATCCGTACGTGCTGATGAACTACGACGGCCGGATCCGCGATGTGCAGACGCTGGCCCACGAGCTCGGCCACGGCGTGCACCAGTACCTCGCGCGGGAGCAGGGCGTACTGCAAGCCGGCACGCCGCTGACCACCGCCGAAACCGCCTCCGTGTTTGGCGAGATGCTCGTCTTCCAGCGCCTCATGCGCAACGAAGACGATCCGGCCAACCGCCTGGCCATGCTGATTGGCAAGATCGATGACACCATGGCTACCGTCTTCCGGCAGATTGCCATGAACCGGTTTGAGGACCGCATCCACACAGCCCGGCGCGAGGAAGGCGAGCTCTCGGCCGAGCGGTTCGGCACGCTCTGGCGGGAGACGCAGCATGCCATGTTCGACGGCGAGGTCACGCTCGGCGCCCACTACACGCACTGGTGGAGCTACATTCCGCACTTCCTGCACACGCCGGGCTACGTCTACGCCTATGCGTTTGGCGAGCTATTGGTGCTGGCCCTCTACGCCCGCTATAAGGAGGAGGGCGACGCCTTTGCCGAGCGCTACATCGACCTGCTGCGTGCCGGCGGATCGGACTGGCCGCACGAGCTGGTGGGGGCGTTGGGCATCGACCTGACCGACCTCTCGTTCTGGCATGAAGGCCTGGGCGCTATTGAAGACCTCGTGGCACAGGCCGAGGCGCTGCAGACCCAACTGCAGACCAACGGCCGGACCAATGGACAAACCACCGGAACGCCGGAGGGCGCCTGATGGCACCGTCTCCTTCTACATCTGACCCCGCATCTGACGCTGCATCTGACGCTGCCCC
>JAAAOI010000023.1 GCA_009908945.1 Bacteroidota bacterium | reverse complement strand
ATCGCCAGCTTGCCCGCATCGGAGCGTCCGATGACAAGCACATCGTCGAGCAGCTCGCGCATGGTGTGGACGGCGGACTGAATGCGCCGCAGGTGGGTGACCTGCTTGTCGTGCTGCCAGCGCGCGCCATAGCGCTCCAGCAAATCGGCGGAGGCCAGGATGGTGCTCATGGGCGTCCGAAATTCGTGGGACGTCATGGAGATGAATTGCGTTTTCAGGTCGCTCAGTTCGCGCTCCTTTCCCAGCGCCGCACGGATGCGGTTTTCGTACTCCCGCTGCTCCGTTACATCCCGCTGCACCGCAACGAAGTGGGTGATCTCGCCTTTTTCGTTGCGCGCCGGGCTGATCGACCACTCATTGATAAAGGGCGTGCCATCTTTCCTGTAATTGACCGTTTCGCCAAAAAACGGCTCGCCCGCCTCCAGCTGCTCCCGCAGATGCACGAGCAAGTCCGGGTCCGTCGCTTCGCCTTGCAGGATGCGCGGCGTCTGCCCAATCGCGTCCTCAGCGGTGTATCCGGTCAGCCGCTCAAACCCGGGATTGACGTGGACGATGCGCGGGCCGGGGCGGTCGAGCTGGGTATCTGTGATCAGCACCGACTCCGTCGTATCCTCTACCGCTGTTTCCATGAGGCGCAGGCGCTCCTCGGCCTCCCTGCGTGCGGTGATGTCGAACATCACGCCATCCAGCCAGGCCACAGTGCCGTGTTCGTCTATCGTGGCTTGCCCTTTATCCAGTACCCAGCGCGTGGTGCCATCGCGGTGCCGCACGCGGTACTCGATTTCGTAGGCCTGCCCGGCCGCGACGGCGGCACGCACGGCCGCCCGAATCCGCGGCAAGTCGTCAGGCACCACGATGTCCTTGAACGAACGATTCAACTCCTCAAACGCCTCTCGGGAATAGCCTGAGAGGTCCAGGATCCCTTCACTCATGTACAGGGTGTCCCAGGCAGTGTCGTAGGTGCAGCGGTAGACGAGCCCTGGCAGGTTCGCCACCAGGCCGCGGAAGCGCTGCTCGCTCGCCTCCAGGCGCTGCTCAGCAGCCTTGCGCTCGGTAACGTCGCGCTGTACGCTCACCCAGTGCGTGTACCAGCCATCGCCATCGGCGACGGGCACGATTTCGACCTCTACCCAAAAAGGCGACCCGTCCTTGCGGTAGTTGAGGAGCTCGGCCCGGACCGGCTCCCAGCGTTCGAGGGCGGTGCGTATGGTATCGAGGGTGGCGCGGTCTGTGTCAGGGCCCTGAAACATGCGCGGGGTTTGGCCGATCACTTCGCCCGCGGAGTAGCCCGTGTTGCGCAAGAAGGCCGCGTTGACGTAGACGATGCGTGGGCCTTCCGGCCCGTCGATAGGCTCGGCCTCGGTAATCACCACGGCGTCGTTGGCATTGACGACCACCGACTCGAGCATGCGCAACCGCTCCTCCAGCGGCTTTTGGGGCGTGCGTTGCTGTACCACCCCCATGATGGTGGCCGGGGCGCCATCGCCCGTGCTGGTTGCATGCCGGCGGGCCGTCAGCGGCCGCTCCCTTCCTGACGGCTGCACCACACGAAACAAGACAGCCTCCACCTCGGCCCCCGGATTCTCCCACAGGGCCGCTACCGCTGCACGGTCGTCCGGATGGATGGCTGCCAGCCAGGTCGCCGCCGAAGGCATCACCTCGGAGGCACCATAGCCCAGCAGATCAAACATCTCGGGCGACCAATACTGTGCTGGGCTGCCGGGGGTGGCGGTCCAAAATCCGGTGAGCGGGCTGCCAGATGCACCGTTCGCACGGCGGGCTGCGCCCGGAGGGCCAGGAACCTCAGAGAAGGGCATATACGGAAAAGAGGCGTGGAAAACCGAGAGGACGGGGCACATGCGTACTATCGGCACATCGCCCGCCAGGTAAAGCCCTCATATGCCATCCCTTTCAGGTTGCGTCATCCTGTTGCCATCCGCCAACTGCCCGTTCGACACCTTGCAGACGGCCTGTTTCGGGAGGGCCCCTGACGGCCCTCTTGTAGCCTCCTATACCACACGCCACGCGACACAAGGCTTCCGATAGAGAAGCGGCCCAGCTACGCCGCGTCATCCCCTGGGCGTGCGGCCAGCAGATACAGCACCGCCATGCGTACGGCCACCCCGTTTGTCACCTGGCTAAGGATGATGGAGCGCTCGTGGTCTACCACGTCGCTGGCCAGCTCCACGCCACGGTTCACCGGGCCCGGGTGCATAATGAGGAGGTCCGGATGCTGCGTTAGGTGCGTGCGGGTGATGCCAAACTGCTCGTGGTACTCGCGCAGGCTCGGGAACAGGCCGGCCGACTGCCGCTCCAGCTGCAGGCGCAAGGCCATGGCGACGTCGCATCCCTCCAGCGCCTCGTCCAGCCGGTGCGTCACCCGTACGCCCAACCGCTCTACCTCCACCGGCAAGAGGGTCGACGGGCCGCAGAGCGTTACGTTGGCGCCCAGCGCCTTCAGCCCAAACACGTTCGAGCGCGCCACACGGCTGTGGGTAATGTCGCCGATGATGCAGACGTTCAGCCCCTCGAACGTGTCGAAGTGATCGCGCATGGTCAGCATATCGAGCAGGGCCTGCGTGGGGTGCTCGTGCGCGCCGTCGCCCGCATTGATCACCACCCCGTTGATGCAGCGCGTGAGAAAGTGTGCTGCGCCCGGCGAGTTGTGGCGGATCACGCAGAGGTCCACCTTCATGGCCTCAATGTTTTGGGCTGTGTCCTTGAGCGTCTCGCCCTTGGAGACCGAAGAGCCCGAGGCGGAGAAGTTGACCACATCAGCAGAGAGGCGCTTCTCGGCCAGTGCGAACGACAGCTTGGTGCGGGTAGAGGGCTCGAAGAAGAGGTTGCAGACGGTGATGCCGCGGAGCGTCGGGACGCGCTTGATGGGGCGCTCCAGCACCTCCCGAAACTCGCGGGCGGTTTGGAGGATGCGCCGGATCTCGTCGGCGCTGTACGTGGCCAGCCCCAGCAGATGGCGATGCTGCAGGGCCGGGGTGGCAGTGGCAGGCGTGTCGGGCATGAGCAGAAAAGGAGGATCGAGTCGAAAACCGTAGAGCAGATGCGGTGCCGGTCGCGTCAGCCGGCGCGGGCGCCCGTGCCGTCGGTGGCCACAAGCCACACGCCTTCCTGCGCGTCTGCCTCGCGGAGGCGCACGCGCACCTCTTCGCCGGGCAAGGTGGGCACCTCCCGCCCCACGATGTCAGGAGCGATGGGGAGTTCACGCAGGCCGCGGTCGATCATCACCAGCATGTGCACCGACGCCGGCCGGCCCATATCCATCAGGGCATCGAGCGCCGAGCGGCTCGTGCGGCCGGTGTACAGGACGTCGTCCACAAGCACGAGGTGGCGCCCCGTGACGTCGAACGGGATGTCGGTGGGTTTGACCTGCGGGCGGGTGCGGCGCAGGCGCACATCGTCGCGGTACATGGTGGCGTCCAGGATGCCCACGGGCACAGTGAGGCCGTCGTCGTCACGAAGGCGCTGCTGCAGGCGGCGCGCGAGATGCACACCGCGCGTCTGCAACCCCACGAGCCCAAACGTTGCCGCAGCATCTGCCGAGGGGTCGATGCGTTCGGCTACCTGACGCGCCATGCGGTCCAGCACGCGTTGCAGATCAGCAGCCGTCATCAGGTGGGCTTTGACGTGGTCGGTAGGCTCCATCGGCGTCAAGGGGTCGGGCACAGGTAGCTCTGGGGTTGGCCCCAAGGTAGGCAAGGCCGACGAGAAAATCTCCACGTCCGCCACCCACCGGGCGTGGAACAGTGCGCAAACCGCGATGATCTAACTGCTTCATCTATGTTTCATTGCTCTTGTAGCCCGTGCCCGATACCGAACCGTCCCTGCGCTACTTGGACCCCGTGGTGGTATCGCGCCTGAAGCACATGGAAATGCGGGCCCGCCTGATTGTGGAAGGCTTCATCACCGGCCTGCACCGCAGCCCGTACCACGGCTTCTCGGTAGAATTTGCCGAGCACCGCCCCTACAACCCGGGCGATGAGCTCCGCCATGTGGACTGGAAGGTGTACGCCAAAACGGACCGGCACTACGTGAAGCAGTACGAGGAGGAGACCAACCTCCGCAACTACGTGGTGCTCGACACCTCCCCGTCGATGCGCTACAAAGGAGCGCGCGCGCTCTCGAAGCTGCAATATGCGGCATATCTTGCCGCCGGCCTGCATGCCTTAATGGTACGGCAGCGTGATGCAACGGGGCTCATCACGTTTAGCGACCAGATCGACGAGCTCATCCCCCCCAAAAGCACACCGAGCCACCTGCGCCTGCTCCTTTCGACGCTGGAGCGTCTCGACCTCACCGATCAGGCCGGCCAGGCCCGCACCAGTGCAGCCACGGCCCTCGGACAGGTCACGGAGCGCATCCGGCGGCGCTCCCTCGTGATCGTGATGACGGATCTATTTGAAAACGTGTCGGCACATGCGGATCTCCTGAAGGCGCTGCGCCACCTCCGGCACCGCGGCCACGAGGTGCTCGTCTTTCATATCCTGGATCAGGCCACAGAGCGTAAATTTACGTTCCCTAACGTCCCGATGGTGTTTCGGGATATGGAGACGGGCGAGGAGCTATCGGTGGAGCCGTCGCAACTGCGCGAAAACTACGAAGCCGCCGCCACCCACTTCACCGAGCGCTTCCGGCGAGAGTGCCTGGAGCACAACATCGACTTTCTGGAGGTCGACACCGCGACCTCGTACGAGGCTACGCTCCTCGCCTACCTGAACCGGCGCGGCAAGCTGCGCTAAGCCCGGTTCCGCCACGTTTCCCTCACCTTCTACCCTGCTGCTATGACCTCCCCTCGTCTGTTGCGTAATGCCCTCTTTGCGCTCCTTGTTGGTGTGCTGCTCGTCGGGTGCGCCCCCACTGATACCATCGACTCCGATGCGGTACCGGCAGACGCGCCGGCCGGCACCCCTCCCACCACGGTCGCTCCGGCGCTCGTTCAGCAGTACCAGCAGCAGATTGCCCCCGAGGACCTGGCGGCTCAGGTGTACTACCTGAGTGGCAACCATTTTAAGGGACGCGATACAGGCACGCCGCAGCTGCGGCAGGCGGCAACGTACCTGGCAACCCAATATCAAATGCATGGCGTGGCGCCCGCAGGGACCATGCCCACAGACGACCCCCGCGCACCGGAACGCTACTTCCAGCCGGTAGAGCTTTTCGGGTTTGAAGTGACGCGTGCCCACCTGTCGGCCCGGCATGCGGGCGCGATGCTGCACGAAGCCGTATACCGCCCGGATGGGAGTGATGGCAGCGTACTTCCCCTGTTCGGCAACCGGCCCGAGAGCACGGGCGGGGTGGTGTTTGGGGGCTACGGTATCGCGGACGCTGCCCTCGGGTACGACGATTTTGCTGCGCTGGCGGAGGCTGGCATTGATCTGGAAGGGCAGTGGCTCATCCTGCTGCGCGATGAGCCTATGGACGCCGACGGGACCCGCCTGCTCACGGACGACGGGGCCCCTTCCGAGTGGACGCGCGGCCTCAACCAAAAGCTGCGACGCGCCTTTGGGAGCGGTCCACCTGCCGGGGTGCTGGTCGTCGGCGATAGCGGCCCAGAGCCGGTTGACATCCCGGCCCGGGTGCAAGACCTGGCCTCCGTGAATGCTCCCGTACAGGTCTCGACACGCGAGCAGCCCCTCCAGCAGAACGTCCCGCCGGTATACATGGTCGATACCGCATTTGCGGATACCCTCCTTGGGACCGCGGAGCGCTCGGTGGCTGAGGTGCGCAGCGCCATACAAGAGTCGCGTGCGCCGCAGGTCTTCTCTCTTCCCGAGGTAACCCTTGCCAGCACCCTCACGCACACACCGGTGGCGGTCACCTCGCAAAACGTGCTGGGCTATGTCGAGGGGAGCGACCCCGCCCTGAAGGATGAGCTCATCGTCATTACCTCCCACTACGACCATACCGGCCTCTCTCCTGCCGGCCCCGCGGGTAACTACATCAACAACGGCGCCGACGATAACGCGACGGGCACCGTAGGCACCCTGGCGATGGCGGCTGCTTTTCAGGCCGCCGCCCGCGATGGCGTGGGGCCTCGCCGGTCTATCCTCTTTATGAACGTGACCGCCGAGGAGCGCGGCTTGCTCGGCTCGGCCTATTATGCCGACATCGACCCGGTCTTCCCCATTGAGCAGACGGTGCTCAACATCAACATGGACATGATCGGGCGGATTGACCCGTCGTCGCCTACGCTGCCTGACAGCAATTACGTCTACATTATCGGCGGCGACCTTATCTCGGACGACCTCCACGAGGCCAATCAACAGGCCAACGCGCTCACCGGGCTTAATCTCACCCTGAGCGATCGCTACAACGATCCAGACGGTCCCCAACAACTCTTCCGCCGCTCCGATCAGTGGAACTTCGGCAAGTACAACATTCCGTTTATCTTCTACTTTACCGGCCTGCACGAGGACTATCACGACGTAGGGGACACCGCCGATAAGATCGATTATGAGCGCATGGCCGACATCGTGCGCCTGGCCTTTGGCACGGTGTGGGAGATCGCCAACCAGGACGAGCCACCGGCCGTGACCGGAGAGGAGTTTGACTGATACTGATCACGTGTTCGCTCTGCCCATGCGTGCGCTCTTGGTTGGCCTCCTTCCGTTACTGCTGATGAGCGGCCTGCTGTCGCGCGCCGCTGCGGCCACCCCGGCTGACAGCACGCTGCAGGCAGCCCTTGAAGCAGCGGTAGCGGACTTCGAAGGCGATGTCGGGGTGTACGTCCGCCATCTGCCGTCGGGGCGGGAGGCGGCCGTCCAGGCCGACAAGGTGTATCCCACGGCCAGCATGATCAAGATACCCATTCTGGTAGGTATATTTGACGCCATCGAGCAGGGCATCCTGCACTACCGCCAGCCCCTCACCTATCAGGATTCGCTGGCCTATCCCGGGGATGACCTCACGGCACAGCTGTCGGCGGGGGCACGCCTGTCGCTGGCGCAGGCTGTGATGCTGATGATTACGGAGAGCGACAACACGGCCAGCCTGTGGTTGCAGGAGCTCGCAGGCTCCGGCACAGCAATCAACGCGTGGCTGGCGGATCACGGCTTTACGGCCACACGCGTGAACTCCCGCACCGCCGGCCGGCAGTCCGACTGGGAGCAGTACGGCTGGGGGCAAACTACCCCGCGCGAGATGGCCCGCCTCCTCACCCTGATTGCCAAAGGGGAGGCCGTGAGCCCGGCGGCCAGTGTAGAGATGCAGCGCGTGCTGACGCGCAGCCGGTGGAGCGGTGAGGGGCTGTCGCAGCTGCCGCCTTCCGTTGCGGTGCTCTCCAAGCAGGGTGCCGTGCGGCAGTCGCGGTCCGAAGTTCTGCTGGTGCATGCACCGTCGGGGCCTTACGTGGTGTGCGCGATCACCAACAACCAGACCGACGAGCGCTACGCCTACGATAACGAAGGGTACGTGCTGCTGCGCCAGCTCTCCCGCCTGGTCTGGACCCACTTCGCGCCCGATCATCCGTGGGCGCCACCCGAAGGTGCGGACCGATACTACCGTGAGGCTCCGGACCATCCGTGATGCCCCAATCCAGCGCCAACAAAAAACCCGAGATGCCCAGATGGCACCTCGGGTCGCGGCCGTGCGCGATGCGACGTCCGGAACGTTACGAATCTTCAGAACGCGTAGCGCAGGCGTGCGAACACGCTGCGGCCCGGCTCCAGGATAGGCGCGCGGGTGAACTGGTTGCGTACGTTCAGGTGGTTGGCGTACGTGGTGTCGAACAGGTTATCAATGCCAGCCTGGAGCGTTAAGCCCTGCGGCAACGGAAGCCCGAGGCGCAAGTTGGCCAGTATGTAGCCGTCCGTAGAGGCTTCGCCACGCGCTTCGGCGACGCGCGTCTGCGTGGCTACGCCTCGCAGGTTGGCCTCAAAGAAGAGGCGGTCGTCGAAGGGCTGCACCCGCGCGCCCAGCTGCAGGGAGGCTGGCGATACCCCGTAGGCGGGTTCATCCAGCGTCTCGTCGCGCCCCCACAGGTAGTCGCCCGTAGCCTGCAGGGTTACCCCGCGCCTGAGCGCATACGCCATCTCCAGTTCCGCCCCCCAGAAGAAGGCCTCGCCGTTGATGTAGCGAAAGACCTCGGGCGGCGTCAACGGCAAGGCCGAGGGCACGTCCGGCGCCTCCTCGAAGGTGATGTAGTCATCGTGGTAGCGCGCAAAGCCCGTCAGGGTGGCGTCGAGGCGGCCGGTCTGCAGCGTGACGCCAAGGTCGCTCTGCCAGGTACGCTCCGGGTCCAGGGCGGGGACGCCCATGAACTCATTGCCGCGTTGTGCGCGGGTGGCGCCCATCCGGTCGCCATACCGCTCCAGGCTCTCCGGCGCACGGGCAGCCGAGCCGGCTCCGGCCGTAAGCGTGAGGGCGTTCGTGACGGGCACCGATGTGCTTACGGCCAGGCTCCAGAGCGCGTCCGTTTGGTCGAGCGCATCGGCTGTCGTATTGGCGCGGTCGAGGAAACCCTGCGAAAAGCGGTCAGGGCCCATCTGTACGACATCGAGCCGGGCGGTACCGGTAACCTCCGCACGCCCGATGGAGCGCTCAGCCTGCACGAAGCCCCCGACCTTGGTGGTGCGCACGCCGCCCCACACAATGTCTTCCCCGAGGATATCTCCGGTGTCGCGGCGCGCCCGCACCCGCGTCGCCGTTCGCAACGCGGTGTAGCCTTCAAGGCCCACATCCAGCGTCAGCTGGGTGGACGGCTGAAGGACCACGGTGCTCTTCGCGCCCACGGTTGCAATCTCCGTGTTGTTGAAGATATTTAGTGGAAAGGGAGGCATCCGGTCCGGGTTGGGCTGCGCCGTCGGCTTGTTATCGTTATTCATCAGGTGCAGGGTTTGATACCCATAGGCCTGTGCCGTGAACACCGGCACCAGACCAGAGCCTGCGCGGCGATAATTCAGGGACCCGCGTATGGTCTCGAAGAAGTCGGCATCCAGGGGGCGCCCCACGTAGGCGATGTCGCGCTGGTCCTGATAGCTGATGCGCGCGGTCAGCCGCGAGGTCGTCGTGGGCTCAAAGCCAAACCGCCCGCGCACTTCGGCTGATGTAAACTCGCCACGTACCGAGGAGCCGTCGCCTGCGGTGTAGTTGTCTCCCGTCCGATAGGCACCACCGACGTCGTAAAAGGCACGGCCGGCCCGGCCCATCACGTAGCCATCCACATCTGCTGCATCGCGATTCCCGGTGAAGCCGGTGCTCAGAGCTCCAGTGAACGGACGCTCTGGGACCGTGGAGCGCGTCTGTACATCCAGCGTGCTCAGCGTACCACCAAGCGCCAGGGCATAGGGCCCCCGGACGACGCTCATCTGCTCTACGGTGGAGGGGTCGACGTGGCTTAGCGGCGTATCCATGCGTGCAGGGCCCGCGCCGAACGAGCGCATGCCATCCACAAGGGTTCCTACTTGCGTCCCCGTAAGGCCACGAATGTTGGGGTCAAGCCCGAGCGCGCCACGGCGCTGCAGGTTTATCCCTGCCAGCCCCCGGAGCCCTTCCGCCAAGTCTTGCACGGGCTGCTCGTCGAGGGTGCGGGGGGCTACCGAGGTCGCCAGCCGGCGATCGGCGGCACGCGCCACTACTTCAAGCTCTTCGAGTGCGACGGCTTCTTCTTTTAGCTCGATGCGCAAGCGGGTCGTTTGCCCGGCTTGCACGACGATGGAGATCTGGGACGTCTGAAAACCCACACCTGAGACGCGGAGGTCGTAGTCGCCCGCCGGGACCGCCGTGAGTTCGAACTGACCTTCAGCGTCGGTGGCGGTGCCATACATGGTACCCACGAGCGCTACGTTCATGCCCGGCAGGGGGGCGTCATCAGCGGCGTCTACCACGGTACCAGCAACGGTGCCGGTGCTCTGGGCGACGGCTGCTCCGGGCCAGCTAAAGATTAAAAAGGATAAGAGGATGAGTGATCGGACCCACGGCGTGGGCCGGGATGCTGTAGTTATCATGGTTGTTCTCCAACAATAGGCTGAGGAAGGCGCCGATGCGGCAACGCACCAGCAGCGATCGGGTATCGCCAGCGCTTTCTTTCAGGAGCCAGGCTGCGCCGCAACGGCGCACCAGGGCACGCGGGCGCCCCTCCCAGCGTGCACGAGACACGTGCGGCAGCGAGGGATGCCACAGAAAACACCGGTCTTGGCAAAGGTGCTACCCGACCGGCAGAGGGGGCCGAAAGATGTCCACAGCCATGGGTTGGAGGTGAGCCGCCGCGGCTGCGGCGGTGGGCGCGTCAGGCGCGGGCGGGCCGCTCGTGCCGGATACGCCATGCAGCACAAATCGGTCAATCGCAACAGCGGAGGTCAGGTCGTCGGCGTCATGGCCACACCCGCACATATGAGTCGCCGGCGGGGTGATCCCGGTACCTTCCAGCAAGGGGAGGGCCTGTTGGTCGGCCTCATCCGCATGGCAGGGCGGTGTGGAGGCCGTCGTGTCTGCACGCCCGAGGGGCTCTGCGTCAGGGGGCATTACATCGTGCACGTTCGCATTGTGCACGTTCGCATTGTGCACGTTCGCATTGTGCACGTTCGCATTGTGCACGTTCGCATTGTGCACATTCGCATTGTGCGTAGCAGGGCCCTCATGCGGCGGGGCATCGGTAGGGCCGTTGTGGCTGCACGTGCATGCCCCGTTAGACATGTGACAGTAGCCGGCGTGTGGTCCCGCCTGGGCCGTTGCTATCCACGTGAGGGGATGGTATGGGAGGAGCAGCAAAAGCACGACCAGCGCCGCTATCAGCCGCAGGGGCAACGGCAGTTCTTCCCGGCAATAAAGAGAGGCCTGGTCGTTCATGCGCAGCACAGGTACAGGTTACGCGGGCGTCTCGGTGGACAGCGGGTAGTCCGCCTCTACATGGCCGCGAGCGATATCCCGCAGGCGACGCTTCAACAACCGCCGGCGGAAAGCGCTCAGGTGATCGACAAAGAGGATGCCTTCCAGATGGTCGTATTCGTGTTGCAGCACACGGGCTAAAAAGGAGCCGATCTCTACGTTCTGCTCGTTAAACTCACGATCCCGGAAGCGCATGTGGATCCGCTCTGGGCGCGTTACGACCTCCCGGACGTCAGGGATCGACAGGCACCCTTCCTCTACGTTCGTGGTGGTGTCGCTCTCCGCCACAATGCGCGGATTGATACACACCATCGGCTGTGGGGGGAGCGCGGCTGCCTCTTCCGGGGTCATATCTTGCAGAAAGGGGGTAACGTCGACGACGAACAGCCGCTCGCGGCGGCCCACCTGCGGAGCGGCAAGCCCCACCCCGTCGGCCCCATGCATCGTCTCAATCATGTTGTCGATGAGCTGCTGTAGCCCCTCGGTGTTCTCGTCTACGGGCACGGTTTCTTCGCGGAGCACCGGTTCGCCGTAGACGTAAATGGGCAGGACCATAACCTAATGCAGTGGCTCATCTAAAAAGCGTCGTGTATACAGGGTATGTACGACACGGGTCCGCTGGGGATGCCTACCGTTGGTTGAGAAACTCTTGAAGCATGAGCCCGGCAGCGGCCTCGTCCACCCGCCCCTGATGCGTTCGCCGATGGAGGCGCTTTTTGGAGCGGTCGGTGGCATGCAGGCGCTCGCGCGCTTCAATGGTCGTGTAGCGTTCGTCCCATTTCACGAGATCCACCGGGCCAAGCGCGTTACGCAGCCGGTTAATGTACTGCTGCACGCGGCGCGTCGCGCGCCCTTCCTCGCCCTCAGCGGTCAACGGCCATCCCACGATAAGCGCCTGTAGGCCGTCGTCCGCCTGGAGGTGCTGCAGGGCGGCGACGGCCTCCGCTGGGGAAAACGTGCCATAGGGCTGAGGAAAAAGCCCGAGCGGATCCGTGACGGCGAGGCCAACACGCTTGGTGCCATAGTCTACAGCAGCGATGCGTCCGCGCAGATCGGCCATAGGCTCGAGGCGTTAGTTGGTTTCGAGGGCCAGTTCGGCTTCCGCGACGTGCCCATCGCTGTTGGCCTCCGCCGGATGATCGGCGCTGCCCTCGGGGATCTTGTAGTCCAGCTCTTCGAGGGGCGTCTGCAGCACTTCCTTCAGGCGCTTGCTGGGTTTGAAGTGCGTCTTCCGCCGACTGGGGATAAATACCGTCTGGTTGGTCTGCGGATTGCGCGCCTTAGGCTTCGCTTTGGTTTTCTTCACTTCGAAGACCCCAAAGTCGCGCAGTTCGATGCGCAGCTCAGGATCTGCCTCTAACAGCAGATCGCCAAGGGCGGTGATGACCGCCTTCACCCACGGCTCACTTTTGTAAATGGGCGAGTCCATCAGTTCGGCGACGCGTCGGGACACGTCTTTTTTCGTCAGTGTTTCGGGTCGTTCGTCCATACCGTATGCTCCGGGAAAATGATCAGTAACGAAGGGAGAGGCTCCAGCAGAGCCCCGAGGGGCATCGTCACGAACACGTGCAGCCGTATCGCGGTGAGATGGCGGCTGCGTCATGCCATCGTGGTGATTGATAATTGCCTAAATATAAAGAAGTTATCACATCTGATGCACAGAGAAAGTACAAAAAAAAGTCGCCCTCTTGCAAACGAGAAGCGACGTTGATCTGCGAGATGCACTAAAAGGCACGCACTTACTCCTCCATGCGGTACACGCCATGGATTCCATCGAGGCGCTTGATACGCTGGACGAGGCGTTTCAGATGGGTGACGTCATTGACATACAGCACGATGGTGCCCTCAAAGATGCCGTCTTCGGAGTCGATCGTAATGGAGCGGATGTTCGTCTTGAGGTTACGCGAAATCACCGTGGTGATGTCACTGACAATACCGACACGGTCTTCGCCCAGAATGCGGAGGGCGACCACGAACTGCACGTCTTTCTGTCGGCTCCACTCCACAGGCACAATACGATCGGCCCGGTTGATGAGCAAGTCGGGGGCGTTGCTACAATTGACGCGGTGGATCTTGATCTTGCCCGTGCGGCTTGTGAATCCGAACACCTCGTCGCCTGGAATGGGGTTGCAGCAGCTGGCGTACTCCGTGGCAATGTCCGTATGCAGCTCCCCGTCAATCTTAAGGGCGGGCTTGCCGTTAGACTGCGCGGTACTCAGAAACTGATCGTAGTCGAGCTGCTTGGCTTCCTCCTCTACGGTTTGCGGCTCGGCGGTTTCATCTGGCGTGTTGCTCTTGATCCGCTGGATCAGTTCCTCGGCATCAAACAGGCCGTTGCCGATCTCGAAGAACATCTGCTGGATGTTGGGAAACTTCAGGTCGGCCACATATTCGTGCAGGTCCTGCTCATCAATCTTGATGTTGTTGCGGCGGCATTTTTTAGCCCATACTTCGCGTCCGTGGTCGATGGTTTCGCGCCGCTGCTCGTTAATCCAGTGGCGCACGCGGCTTTTAGCCTTGTGCGTCACCACGAAGTTCATCCAGTCTGGGTTGGGGGTGCGCTTCTTCGAGGTGATGATCTCGACCTGATCGCCGCTGCGTAGCTGATGCGAGAGCGGCACCATTTTGCCATTGACCTTAGCGCCAATGCACTGGTGCCCCACCTCCGTATGCACTTGGTAGGCGAAATCCACCGGCGTGGCCCCAACGGGCAGCGTCAGCAGATCGCCCTGTGGAGTAAAGACGTAAATCTCCTCGTCGTACAGGTTGAGGCGAAATTCTTCCACAAACTCTGCCGCCTGATCCGGGCGCGGGTTCTCCAGGAGGTCGCGTACCCAGGAGAGAAACTCTTCCATCTCCTGGTCACTCTTCGAGGTGCCCTCCTTGTACTTCCAATGGGCCGCGACGCCGCGCTCGGCGACCTCGTGCATCTTCTGCGTACGGATCTGCACCTCCACGCGGCGCCCGTTGGTGTCCAGCACGGTCGTATGTAGGCTCTGATAGCCGTTGGACTTCGGGGTGGAAATAAAATCGCGGAAGCGTTCAGGAATCGGCTTATAGAGGTCCGTAATGATGCTGTAGACGCGCCAGCAGTCCTCTTTTCCTTTGTGGCCGTCGGCGTTCAGCACGATGCGAATGGCAAAGATGTCATAGATGCCATCCAGGGCCTTGTCCTGCCGCTTCATTTTGCGGTGGATGCTGTAGAGGTGCTTCGACCGACCGTACACTTCAAAGGCGAACCCTTCCTGCTGCAGCCGTTCGCGGATCGGTTGGATGAAGGATTTGATGTACGCCGCCCGCTCCTCACTTCCGGCCTGCAGGGTATCGGCTATATCGCGATAGGCCTCCGGGTCTAAGATCTTGAAGGACAGGTCTTCAAGCTCCCGCTTGATGGGAAAGAGGCCGAAGCGGTGAGCCAGCGGGGCAAAGAGCTCCAGCGTTTCGCTGGCTTTCTTGAGCTGTTTCTCGCGCGGGAGCGCCTCCAGCGTCCGCATGTTGTGAAGCCGGTCGGCAAACTTGACAAGCATCACGCGGATGTCCTGCGCCATGGACAGCATCAGCTTCCGCACGTTCTCTGCCTGGCCCAGTGCGCGATTCTCGAAAACACCACTGATCTTCGTCAAGCCATCGATCAGCAAGGCCAGCTCTGAACCGAACTCTTCGCGGATGAAATCGAGCGAGAACTCGGTGTCTTCTACCACGTCGTGCAGCAGGGCGGCTGCCACGGTAAGCTGGTCGAACCCAATGTCGCGCACTACAATCTTCGCGACCTGCAGCGGATGGCTGATGTACATCTCGCCGGAGGCGCGCCTGTCATTGCGGTGGGCCCAGTAGCTCAGGCGAAAGGCCCGGCGGATCATCTCCTCATCTACCGACGACAAGTGGGTGTGACATAAGTCCAGCAGCTCTTCCAATCCTTCCCGGTGGTGGGGCTCTACATCAAGCTCACTACCCTGAAGAATGGCTGTTGATTGAATCATGCAAGGCCGGGGCTCCGTGGGAAGACACAGTACCTTTCTATACGCTAACAGCGCCCGATGTGTCCTCTGCCCCCAGCGGGGTTCGACGCCCCATCTTCCCCCGGCCACCGCCGTACCAACAGCACGTAACAACAGCAAAGGCACGGCGCCTGTGGCACCGTGCCCGCGTTGCTATTCGTCTGTACGGGTTGTACGTTACGCGTCTTTCTTTTGATCGTCCGCCTCGGCGTCGGAGGCTTCGGCCGTTGGCGTTTCCGCGTCCGTGGCCTCGCCCGTTGTATCCTGGGTGTCTTCATCCGCAGCGCCTGTTTCTGTCGCGGCCTCTTCACCTGCGGCTTCTTCACCAGTGGCTTCTTCGTCCACGAGGTCTGCGGCAGTAGCATCAGCCGCTGGTTCGTCCGCCTCGGCGTCGGGCGTTGTGGACTCCTGAGATGCCGTCGGGGTCGTGTCCTTCTTCTTGCGACGTCCCTTGCCGCTTCCCCGGCGCGTGCGCGAGCGTCCCGAGCTCCCGGTCTCGGGCTTGACGTCGTTGTAGTCTACCAACTCAATCATGGCCATCTCGGCCCCATCGCCCGGGCGGCGCCCGAGCTTGATGATGCGGGTGTACCCGCCGGGGCGGTCGCCTACAACCTCGGCCACATCAAAAAAGAGGCTGTCTACAGCGTCCTTGCTACGCAGGTGCCGAAAGACTTGGCGGCGGTTGTGCGTGGAGTCCACCTTCGCCCGCGTGATGAGGGGCTCGATGAACGGGCGCAGTGCCTTCGCCTTCGGCAGCGTAGTGGTGATCTTTTTGTGCTCGATTAGGGCGCTGCTCAGCGAGGCCAAGGTCGCCTTGCGATGCGCTTGGGTACGGCCGAGCTTTGCTCCTTTATTGCGATGTCTCATGGTTCAGGGATAATCTATATCAGCACGTCAGCGGGGCTTCACACAAAGCCTTCACGCTGGTTAGCTCTGGATTTCTTCGAGGTAGGCATCAACATCCATCCCGAACTGCAGGCCGCGGTCGTCCAGCACCTCGACGAGCTCTTGGAGGGACTTCCGGCCAAAGTTTCGAAACTTCAGCATCTCATTTTCTTCGCGTCGGACGAGGTCGCCGATCGTCTTGATGTTAGCGGCCTTCAGGCAGTTGTGGGCACGGACGGACAGGTCCAGTTCGTCGACCGACTGCGACAGCAGCTCGCGGATCCGTTGCACCTCGGCATCTACCTCCTGCTCTTCCTCTACAGGCTCGGGCTCGCTGTCCATCTTGATGAAGAGGCTGACGTGGTCGCGCATGATGGTGGCAGCCTGCGCCAGGGCATCTTCAGGAACCACAGAGCCGTCCGTCGTAACGTTAATTACGAGGCGCTCGTAGTCGATTTTTTCGCCGACGCGCATCGGTTTTACGTTGTAGCTGACCTCACGAATCGGCGTAAAGATGGAGTCGATGGCGATCACGCCGATAGGGTCATCATCCAGCTTGTTTTCTTCCGACGGCACGTAGCCGCGGCCGCGGCCCATCCGCAATTCGACGGAAAACTCGGCGTCGTCCGCCAGTTCTGCAATGTGGTGATCTGGGTTGAGCACCTCATACTCCGCTGACGCCTCGGCGATGTCTGCCGCTGTCCAGGCGCCTGGGCCCTCCAGCGTCAGGTGGATGTTCGTGTCGACCGTCTCTTCGGTCTTGAAGCGCACCCCTTTCAGGTTGAGAATGATGTCCGTAACATCTTCTGCAACGCCCGGGACGGTCGCGAATTCGTGCTGCACACCGTCAATCTTAATAGCCGTCACCGCGACGCCCTCCAGCGACGAGAGCAAGACGCGCCGTAGCGCGTTACCGATTGTAACGCCGTAGCCGCGCTCCAGCGGTTGGATGACAAACCGCCCTACCTGGTCGGTGGTCTCCTCGACGTGTACGTTTTCCGGCATTTGAATTCCGTAAGTGCTCATAGCTGCCCAGTCTATACGTGGTATCGTTCAGCAAAAACCCAATGCGATGCGGCCAGCAACGCGGCTGGCCGCCTGCTCCATTACTTGGAGTACAGCTCGACAATGAGCTGCTCGCGAATATTCTCCGGGATGTCTTCCCGACTTGGGTGGTCGAGAAATTTGCCCTTTACAGCCTGTCGGTCCACCTCCAGCCATGAGAACGACCGCCGGTTTTGGTTGACGTTGTCTTGCACGACGTCGAGGCGGCGGCTCTTCGGACGAATGGCAACGACATCGCCCGGGCGGAGCCGGTACGACGGGATATCCACAATCTTATCGTTTACCATTACATGACCGTGCGTTACAAACTGGCGGGCCTGCCGGCGCGTGCGCGCAAAGCCAAACCGGTATACGGTGTTATCGAGCCGAGCCTCCAACGCGATCAGCAAGTTTTCGCCCGTCTTGCCCTTCTTCCGGGCCACTTTCTCAAACAGGTTCCGAAATTGGTTCTCGAGGAGCCCATACGTGTACTTGGCCTTTTGCTTCTCTTTGAGCTGCACGGCGTACTCACTATCACGCCGGCGGCGGCCACGGCCGTGCTGGCCAGGCGGGTACGGTTTGCGCTCCAGCGCCTTGCTGGGGCCAAAGATCGGTTCCTTGAACCGACGGGCAATTTTCTGTTTGGGGCCTCTATATCGAGCCATGTCGCGGATCTGTAAAATGTACGATTACAATGCGAAGCCTACGCAGCCAGCAGGCCATGCGTGTGCAGTGTTGCGCCTCTCTCTACGGCGTGCCTGCGCCGATCTCCTCCGTCTTACACGCGGCGGCGCTTCGGTGGACGGCAGCCGTTGTGCGGGACAGGCGTGACGTCACGGATGCTGGCCACTTCCAGCCCGGCTCCATCCAGCGCACGGATGGCCGACTCACGTCCCGAACCCGGACCCTTCACAAACACGTCTACCCGGCGAAGGCCCAGGTCGTAGGCTTCCTTTGCAGCCGCGCTCGCTGCAACCTGCGCGGCATACGGGGTGCTCTTACGGCTGCCCTTGAAGCCCTCTTTGCCAGCACTGGACCACGAAATGCAGTTGCCGTACTGATCCGTCAGCGTGATGGTTACATTATTGAACGAGGCCTTGATGTGGGCACGGCCATTGGCTTCTACCACTACGTTCTTCTTTCGAACGCCGCGGTTGCGGCCACCTTTTTTCTGTCGTTTCGCCATGATATACTCTCTGTAGAACGGGTACGGTTACTTCTTGGGAGCCTGCTTCTTACCAGCCACCGTCTTCTTGCGCCCCTTGCGCGTTCGAGCATTGGTCTGCGTGCGTTGGCCCCGGACGGGAAGTCCCTTACGGTGGCGTACGCCGCGATAGCACCCGATATCCATGAGCCGCTTAATATTGGACTGCACCTCAGAGCGCAATTGCCCTTCTACACGGTAGTCGTCTTCAATGAGACGACGTACGCGACGGGTCTCTTCATCAGACCATTCTTGAGGACGGGAGCTGTAGTCTACCTCTGCCCGGTCAAGGATCTCCCGGGCGCGGGAGCGTCCAATGCCGTAGATGGTAGTGAGCGCAACTTCACTGCGCTTGTCGTTGGGAACGTCGGTGCCTGCAATACGGGGCATAGGAAGTAGCGTCTGTGCCTCCGCCAAAAAGCCCGGGGCGCGCCCATGCGCGCGCCGAGCTCCTGACTGAAGGCGGCGATAAATTAACCCTGGCGCTGCTTGTGCTTCGGGTTCTTCTTGTTGATAACGTAGATTTTGCCGTGCCGGCGAACGATCTTGTCGTCGGGGCTGCGCTTCTTCACGCTGGAACGAACCTTCATGGGTCGAGGGTTTGTCTATTCAAAAATACACTATGGAGCGACAGGCAACGCTGCCTGCGCTTTCATAAGGAGCCTATGTATTACCTTGTGCGCCCCGGCGTGTTCACTGCGGGTGTCACTTATACCGGTACACAATCCGGCCTTTAGAGAGGTCATAGGGGGATAGCTCCACCTTCACGCGATCTCCAGGTAAAATTTTGATGTAGTGCATCCGCATTTTCCCGGATAACAGGCCAAGGATCTCGTGGCCGTTTTCCAGCTTCACGCGAAACTGCGCATTGGGGAGCGCTTCAAGCACTTCTCCATCTTGTTCGATGGCTTTTTCTTTAGCCATTCGGTAGCGGGGCTTTGTGGTAAGGGGCGTCGATAAACGCTTCGATGTGGTCGAACGTGCTGAGCACGTCCGGGCCGTCCGGTGTGACGGCGACCATGTGCTCGTAGTGTGCCGAGAGGCTGCGGTCGGCTGTGCGAACGGTCCAGCCATCGGCGTCGGTTACAACATCAGCTGTGCCTATGTTGACCATCGGCTCTATACAAATGGTAAGCCCGCGCTTAAGTTTACGCCCACGCCCAGGACGCCCATAGTTGGGGACCTGAGGCTCCTCCCAGAGCTCGCGGCCTACGCCGTGGCCGCACAGTTCACGGACCACCCCGTAGCCTTCGCAGCGCTGCGATACCGCGTGGCCGATGTCGCCCACCCGGTTGCCGGCCCGCGCCTGCGCGATGCCATCCCGCAGGCTTTCGTACGTCACGCGGCACAGCTCCTGCGCCTCTTCCGAGATCTCACCCACCGGAAAGGTGTAGGCGCTGTCTCCAATAAAGCCGTCGAGCAGCACGCCACAATCAACGGAGAGCAACTGCCCTTCCTGCAAAACTTCATCGCCGGGGATGCCATGCACGACCTTGTCGTCGGCCGAGACACACAGCGAACCAGGGAATACGTTGTTTCCCGCACGGTGACCTTTGAAGGCTGGCTCGGCACCGTGGTCTCGGATGAAGGTTTCGGCCAGGGCATCCAGCTCCATCGTGGTTACGCCCGGCGCAATGTGGCGCCCCACCTCAGCCAGCGTGCGGCCAACCAGGTCCGCGCTCGCGCGCAGCTTCGCGATCTCTCGTGCGCTTTTTAGGTGGACCATAGGGCGGAAGAACATGCGGGACGGAATCAGTGAGCTACGCGCGGCGACCGCGGACGCGGCCTCCCTTCATAAAGCCATCGTAGTGGCGCATGAGCAGGTGGCTCTCCACTTGCTGCAACGTATCCAGCGTAACCTGCACGATGATGAGCAAGCTGGTGCCGCCGAAGAACTGTGCAAACTGGATGGTGTCGGTGATACCAAACTGCACGGCAATGGCCGGCAGGATCGCCACGAAGCTGATGAAGATAGAGCCCGGCAGCGTGATGCGCGTAAGCACATTGTCGATAAACTCCTGCGTTTGCTTGCCCGGGCGTATCCCGGGAATAAAGCCTCCTTGCCGCTTCATCGTATCCGCCATCTCCTTCGGATTCACGGTGATGGCCGTGTAGAAGTACGTAAAGAACATGCAGACAAAGAAGAAGATGAAGGAGTAGCCCCACCCGGTAAAGTCGGAGAAGTACTGCCCCATGTTCTGCATGAACGGGCTTTCTGGAAAGAAGGACGCCACCGTGGCCGGCACGAACATAATGGACTGCGCAAAGATGATCGGCATCACGCCAGCGGCGTTCACCCGGATGGGTAAGTACTGCGTCGTGCCGCCATAGACCTTACGGCCGACCACGCGCTTGGCGTACTGTACCGGGATGCGGCGCGTCCCCTGCGTCACGAGGACGACAAAGCCCGTAACCAGTAGCAGGATGCCGAGCTCGCCAAGGAAGAGGAACAGGTTGCCACCTTCGCTGGCCACCCGCAGGCTGAACTCGTTCAAGAAGGCTTGCGGAAGGAAGGCAATAATCCCGATCGTAATGATCAGCGAAATACCGTTACCAATACCATTCTCCGTGATCCGCTCACCGAGCCACATGACAAACGTGGTACCCGCAGTAAGCACGATGACCGTCGTCAACATAAAGAACGTCGGGTCGATCACGATAGCGTCGGCTGTGGGGCCGCTCCGAAGATAAATGGCATATCCGATCGACTGGAGCGCCGTGATTCCGACGGTACCGTAGCGGGTAAGCTGCGTAATCTTCCGCCGCCCATCCTCGCCTTCCCGTTGCAGCTTCTGAAAATACGGGACCACCGCTCCGAGCAACTGGATGATGATGGCGGCCGTGATGTACGGCATGATCCCAAGTGCAAAGATACCCGCAGCGCTGAAGGCGCCACCGACGAACATGTCAAAGAAGCCGAAAAGATCAGTGGGCGATCCCTGCTCGGACACTGCAGCAAGGGCCCCCGCATCCACCCCCGGCAGCGTTACGTACGCCCCGATGCGG